>CAUQYP010000312.1:0-5082 GCA_963522035.1 uncultured Noviherbaspirillum sp.
GGCGACGCGTCGCCGTCTAACGGGGATCCACGTCAAAGGCAGCGTCAAGAGCAACTGCAACTGCAACTGCAACTGCAACTGCAACTGTCGCTGCGCGGAACGGCAACTGCAACTGTCGCTGCGCGCAACATGCAATATTGCTTACAGGGCGGCCTAGGCAAGTCAGCACGAGACTGCGTTAGGACGCCCTGGACTTACTGTACCGAGATCGCCTTCGCCGTCAGCGACGCATCGAAGATCACCTTGCGCGGCCATGCAGGCCAGGTCACGCCCAATGCCGCATCGTTCGGGTTGCCGGTGCGGGCGAAGCTGCCCAGGCTCTTCATCATCGCGTCCGACAGGTCCAGCCGGCCACCGCGGTTGGCGGTGGTGTTCATGATGTTGGACATCAGCGAAGGCCCGAAATTGCCGAAGATGAAGGGCAGGTCGAACAGGTGGGCAGCGCCGTAGATGTCATTCCATGGCGCCGGCTCCTTGTCCCAGTTGAACTGGTAGTAATAGACCTCCGGCTGCTTTGTCTTCAGGGTGTCGAGGATGTTAATGTTGCTGGCCAGCAGAAACACGCGGTTCAGTTCCTGTGCGCGAGCAGTGAAGCCCGTGACCGGCTGGTTGACCGGCAGGTAGCTGGCGGCAATCCACTGCTCGATGGTGAGCTGCGGTGCCGCGTCCGGCTTGTAGTTGATCTGCGTGTTGACCAGCTGCGCGTCGGTGACGATGCGGGCGTTGCCGGCGCCGCCGACCAGTGGCAGGAAGGACGGGAACAGCTTGCCTTCGTCACGGGTGTTGCCGGCCAGGACAGGGCCCTTGACGTAGTTGCCGGCGTTGATGGCGGCAATGGCATCGGTCGGCACGATGGCGCCGTCCGGTATCGGGCCGGAGCCGGCGAGGCCGCCGGCAGCGAGCCTGCTGAGCAGCACACCGAGCAGTTGCGACGGTTCCTTCGAGCGCAGGTAGTCGGCCAGTTGCGCCGGCGTTTGGGTCGCGATGTAGGCCTCGACCGTGGTGGCATCGGTGGCCCGCCCATCCGCTATCAGCGCCTGCCTCAGCAGCGCATTGCCTTGCGCCAGGTAGGTCGACGCCGGGCTCATGGTGGGGATGCTGCCGGCCGGCAGGTTGGCCGCCAGCGACAGGCCGCCGGACAGCGGCACCGACTTGTGGAACAGCCTGGGGCTGGCGTTGGCCAGTTGCGGCGAGGTCATCAGCGCATAGACGTTGATGGCGCCGGCGGACTGGCCCATGATCGTCACGTTGTTGGGGTCGCCGCCAAAATTGGCGATGTTCCGGTTGACGAACTGCAGCGCCTTGATGCTGTCGAGGATGGCGAAGTTGCCGGAATCGTTGGCGGCGTCGCCGGTCTTGAGCTGCGGCAGGTTCAGGAAGCCGAAAATGCCGAGGCGGAAGTTGACCGTGACGACCACCGCATTGGCGGTGCGTGCCAGGTTGGCGCCGTCATAGACCGGGTCGGCGGTGTAGCCGGAGACATTGCTGCCGCCGTGGTAGAAGACGATGACCGGCAGGTTGCCATTGTCGGTAGCTGGCCGCCAGACGTTCAGGTACAGGCAGTCCTCGGCGCCGACTGCCTGGTTCAGCGTGGTGCCGACCGTCGCGTCCCAGGTGTTGTTGGCGCCGGGGCCGTAGATACGGCCGTATTGCACGCAGGCCGGCGCAAACGACTTGGCGGACCTGGCCGTGGTCCATGCGTCGGGGTCCACCGGCGCCTTCCAGCGTAGCGTGCCGACCGGCGCCTTTGCATACGGGATGCCTTTCCAGGACAGGGTGCCGCTGGCGCCGGCGTCGATGACGCCGCTCACCTGGCCGAACTGCGTGGACCGGGTCGTTGGATCGTTGTTATTGTCGCTTCCGCCGCAGGCGGCGAGCATGGGAAGGGCAATGGCGGCGGCCGCCAACGGCCGCGCGTAGCGTGTGAACTGCATGGTGTCGTCTCCTCGGATACAGGGATGATGCTGTTTTTGTGCCGGATTTTTATAAGCGTGCATTGCCGGCCAATGTGAACGGATGGCAACGCAGGCTGACCCGATCTTATCCCCGTTGGAGCGCGAATTGTTGCCTACCGTAGTTTTACGATAGGCATGTGAAACCAGGCAAGCGAACGGCCGCTGCCGGCGCTTGCCCGCCTTGCGCTATTTGGCGGCGAAGCAGTAAAGCAGCCCGGCGCCGCCGGTCGCGACCAGCGCTTCCTGTGCGCATCCGCGCGACGGATGCGACGAGTTCCACGACAGCGCTGGCGGCGACTGGTCCAGCCCGGCGCGGTCATGATGGCCGACCATGGCCGAACCCGTGCCGCTGCTGGTCCAGTTGCTGCAGGTCATGTCCTTGTCGCCGCTGAAGGCGCGGCCGTCCGGCTGCGATCCGGTCAGGATGTCATGGGTGTTGGGCTTGTCGGTGCGGCCGTTGACCGTCGTGCCTTTCTCGGTCAGTGCGGTGTCCTTGTTGATCAGGTTCCCGCCATGGAGGGTCTCGACGTCCTTTGCCACCACTATGCCCTTGGCGTTCTGCCACGGACCGCGGCCGATACGGTCGCGCGCATTGACTGCCTGGGCCATGCCGTTGGCGCTGGTGCTCAGGTAGGCGCGCCAGGTATGGCTACCGGCGCCGGCGCTCTCCGCCAGGTTCTGGCAGATCTTGTCGGCGCCAGCCAGGCCCCCGAGGTCGGCGCCCTTGCCCGAGCCGGCGCTGGTGACGAAGAAGGTCATCGGGTTGGACGACGCAGCGGAACCGGACATATTGCCGGCGCAGCCGACAAGGACGGGAGCGAGGACGATGACTGAAGCGAACAGGGCAAGGCGGTGGGGCGAGCGCATGGTGGTCTCCTAATTCTCTGGGCTGGATTGTGGGTAGTTGAAAGCGGTATTGTCAGATGTCGGACCTGGACTTGTGGCCAGCCTTGTTTCTCGACGGGTGTTAATAATAGGGCAATGGCAGTGCCGCAACAACTGCCTGGTTCGCGGCGCCTTGGGCAAACCGGCACGCCGTGTGCGCCTGGATTGACACTTGACCAAGCAGCCACTATGGTCGGATGGCGGCCCAGCGCCGCGCTTTATCCTGGAGAACATGCATGCCTGCCCGACCGCACGCCTGGAATGGTATTGAGTACGATTAGTCCGGCCGGCGCCGCGCTGTCGCCAGCTTCGTGGCGTGGCTTGCTCTACCTGGCGGCCATCGTCGTTTTCCTGCTTGCGAGGCTGGCCCACCTGCCGTCCCTGATGCCGGTGGCCTCGGTCCTGGCCCTGCTGTGCATCGTCGTGTCGCTGCCGGCCTGCGCCCCTGTCGCCCGTGTGCTGACGCTGCTGTTCCTGGCTGGCGGCTACCTGATGCTGTGGCGCGCCGATGTCGGCTGGCGGCATTACCTGCTGGCGCACGGCGAACTGCTCTACCTGCTGGCCTTGTTCGCGGTGCTGCCCCTGCTGTCCATCCCGGTGGAACTCGGCGCGTACGGCGCGTCGATCCAGACCGTGCTGCGCTCCCGCATTTCCGGGCTGTTCCAGTTGAACTGCGTGGTGACGGTGCTGGCCTACCTGTGCGGTTCCTTCATGAGCCTGGCCGCGATGCCTATCATGATGACCAGTCTGGCGCCGGTGATCGGCTCCTATCCGTTGCATCAGCCCCAGCGCTTTGCCACGGTAGCCACGATCTACGGTTATGTGCTGCCTATCCTGTGGACGCCGGTATCCGGCGTGGTGGGGGTGGTGCTGCACAGTATGCATCTCGAATGGACCGCGCTGCTGCCCGCGCTGCTCGGCCTCAGCATTGCGGGGCTGCTACTCAACTGGATGCTGTTCTGGCTGATCGAATTGCGCGGCCGTCCGGCTGCCGTCATGCCGCCGCCTGCGCCGGGGGAGCCGTCCGTGGGTCCGGCATTGCGCCACCTTGGCCAGATGCTGCTGGGCATCGTGCTGATGGTGACGCTGATCGCGGCATTCGACAGGCTGCTGAACATTGGCATGCTCACCGTGGTTACGCTGCTGGCCATCCCATTTTCGCTCGGCTGGAGCATGGCGCTCGGCCGGAGCCGCGCTTACCTGCGCGCGGCGAGCGTTCATATGACCTCGCGCCTGCCACGCCTGGCCGACCAGTTCGCGATCTTTCTCGCCGCCGGATTCTTCGTCAGCGCCATGCATCTTTCCGGCGCCGACCATGCGGTCAACCAGGCTTTCCTCGCATTGCACCAGGTTTTCGGGACCCGTTTGTTCCTGCTGGCCATGCCGCTGATGGCCCTGGGAGCGGCCATGGCAGGCCTGCATCCGCTGGTGGCCATCGCGCTGCTGGGCCAGTCGCTCAAGCCGGAGGTGCTGGGCATCGACGCCGAACTGCTGGCGCTGACCCTGATCGGCAGCGCGGTGCTGACCTATATGCTGGGCCCTTTCAGCGGCACGCTGGGACTGATGCAGTCGCTCACGAGGATACCGGGGTACCGGCTTGCATTGTGGAACCTGCCGTATGCGCTGGGGTATGTCGCGCTGCTGGCAATCGCTATCGTCGTGTTCCGGTGAAGGGCGCATGGGGCTGCGGGCCAGGCGCCGGCTTGCATAACGCCACCGCGCCCATACCTGCAGGATTAGGCAAGAGGAGTTCACTATGAATGAACCGAGTAAGGACCTGGAAGAACAGCGCGCACTGGAACAGGAGTTGCACCGGCTCGCTTACCAGATGGCGCAGGCCCTGGCAGAGCTGGATTGTCCGGATTGTTGCGGGGAAGTGCATGCTTTTATCGAGCATGGGTGCGAGGTATATCGGGAAGAACGGGAGTGGGCGTGTTTCGTGCAGGTTGTCCGGTATCGCGGGGGTGGAAATCGCGGCCGCGCCTGATCGAGCGATGGCGCTAGCGCATTTTCATGCTGGTTTGCGCCAGATGCGCCACTTCCGCGCAGCGACAGTTGCCGTTGCATTAAGCCCCGTGCAGCGACAGTTGCCGTTGCATTAAGCCCCGTGCAGCGACAGTTGCCGTTGCATTAAGCCCCGTGCAGCGACAGTTGCCGTTGCCGTTGCCGTTGCTTTTGAAGTGGCCGTTGACGTGGGTCCCCGTTGATGACGCCACGTCGCTGGCACCGAAATCGGATAAAG
>CAUQYP010000313.1:0-5078 GCA_963522035.1 uncultured Noviherbaspirillum sp.
AACGGCAACGGCAACGGCAACGGCAACGGCAACCGTCGCTACGCGGAACGGCAACAGCAACTGTCGCTACGCGGAACGGCCACGGCAACTGTCGCTACGCGGTAGCGGCGCTTCTGGTGCAAGCTGGCATGAAAATACGCTAGCCGAAATCTGGCGCTACTGAAGGCTCAGTCCAGCCTGATGCGCGCGGCAAGCGCAACGAAAGCCTGCAGGTAATCGATGCCGATTTCGTCCTCCCGCGCGCCAAGGAAAATCTGCTTGGCAATGCCATCCCGGCCCAGCCGCACCGGCACCACCTGCATCTTGCCCGCGTATTCCTGCACCAGCCAGCGCGGCAGGGCTGCCACACCGCGTCCGCTCGCGACCATTTGCAGCATGATGTCGGTGGTCTCGATGACCTTGTGCCGCTTGGGTGCAACGCCTGCCGGCGTCAGGAACAGCTTGTAGATGTCCAGGCGCTCGGTCGGCACCGGATAGGTAATCAGCACTTCGCCGCCCAGCTGCCGCGGCAGCACCGCCTCTTCCTTCGCCAGCTTGTGACCGGCCGCGACGACCAGCACCTGTTCATAGTCGAACACCGGCTCGAAGACCAGCCCGGGCTTGTAGAGCGGATCGGGCGTCACCAGCAGGTCGATCTCGTAACCGAACAGCGCACCGATACCGCCAAACTGAAACTTCTGCTTCACGTCCACGTCCACGTCCGGCCAGGCCGCCAGATAGGGCGCGACCACTTTCAGCAGCCACTGGTAGCACGGATGGCATTCCATGCCGATACGCAGCGTGCCGCGCTCGCCGTCGGCGAACTGGCGCAGCCTGTCCTCGGCCACGCTCAGTTGCGGCAGGACGCGGTTTGCCACGGCGAGCAGGTACTGCCCGGCCTGGGTCAGGCGCAAGCCGCGGCCCTCGCGCAGCCAGACGGCCGTGCCCAACTGCTGTTCCAGTTTCTTCATGCTATGGCTTAAAGCCGACTGGGTGACGTGGAGGGCGCTGGCCGCGGCGGTGAGCGAGCCGAGCCGCTCTACCTCGCGGACGATGGACAAATGGATGCGATCCAGCATTGGTATGAGGAAAATTCATGGAATGGTGAGATAAAACCATTTTACTTCATGCTTTGCGATCTCTACGATCCGCCCATTCACTTTTTGGAGCGATCATGACGACGATACACAGCCTCGGTTTTCCGCGCATCGGCGCGAAGCGGGAATTAAAGTTCGCGCTGGAGTCCTACTGGAAAGGCGACATTTCGCGCGATGCGTTGAAGGCGCTGGGCGCATCGCTGCGCAAGCGCCACTGGGACGACCAGGCCGGCCTGGACCTGGTGCCGGTCGGTGACTTCGCGTTCTATGACCAGGTGCTGGACATGAGCTTCACGCTGGGCAACCTGCCCGAGCGCGTCAGCGGCTTCCAGGGCGATGCGCTGGACAATGCGTTCCGGGTGGCGCGCGGCCGTTCTGCGGAAACCGCTGGAACGCATGCATCGTGCTGCGGCGTGGCCGCCGGCGAGATGACCAAGTGGTTCGACACCAACTACCATTACATCGTCCCGGAGTTCAGCGCCGCCACGGCGTTCCGGCTGGATGCGTCGCGCCTGCTGGAACAACTGGCCGAAGCGCGTGCCCTGGGAGTGAAAGCCAAGCCGGTGATCATCGGCCCCCTTACCTATCTTGCCCTGGGCAAGGCGCGCGACCATTCCGACAAGCTGGCCCTGCTGTCGCGCCTGCTGCCGGTCTACGCGTCGCTGCTGGACACGCTGGCAGCGCACGGGGTGGAATGGGTGCAGGTCGACGAGCCAATTTTGGTGACCGAGCTCGACGGCGACTGGCAACATGCGTTCAACACGGCTTACCATGAACTCAAGGCCTGCAAGGTCAAGCTGCTGCTGGCCACCTACTTCGGGCAGTTGAATGAAAATGGCTATCTCGCAGCGCATCTTCCGGTAGCCGGCCTGCATATCGATGCAATCAACGGCTACGACGATATCCAGCCGCTGATCAACCTGCTGCCGGCCCACAAGGTGCTGTCGCTGGGCGTCATCAACGGCCGCAATATCTGGAAAACCGACCTGACCGCCTTGCTCGGCTGGATCGAGCCCCTGGCCGGGCGGCTGGGCGACCGGCTGTGGCTTGCGCCGTCCTGCTCGCTGCTGCACGTGCCGGTCGACCTCGACACTGAACAAGAGCTGGACGCGGAACTCAGGTCCTGGCTGGCGTTTGCGCTGCAGAAGCTCGACGAATTGCGCATCCTGGGCAAGGCGCTGCGCGACGGACGCGACGCCGTCAGGGCCGAGCTGGCCGAGAACCAGGCTGCGCTGGCCGCGCGCCGCGCGTCACCGCGGGTGCATGATCCGCGCGTCCGGTCGGCCATCGCGGACATCGACGCCAGCCTGGGCAGGCGCACGAGCGCGTACATCGAGCGTGCCGGCAAGCAGGCAGCGTTGCTGAAGCTGCCTGCCTTCCCCACCACCACCATCGGTTCCTTCCCGCAGACCGCGCAGATCCGGCATGCGCGCAGCGAACACCGGGCCGGCCGGCTGGACCGGGCCGCCTACACGCTTCTGATGAAGGCCGAGATCGCGCACAGCGTGCATCAGCAGGAAGCGCTGGGCCTGGATGTGCTGGTGCACGGTGAAGCCGAACGCAACGACATGGTCGAATATTTCGGCGAGCAGCTGCAGGGTTATGCATTCAGCCAGTTCGGCTGGGTGCAGTCGTACGGCTCGCGCTGCGTCAAGCCGCCCATCCTGTTCGGCGACATCAGCCGTCCGAAGCCAATGACGGTGGCATGGATCGGCTATGCGCAGTCGCTGACGCAAAAGCCGGTGAAGGGCATGCTGACCGGGCCGGTGACCATGCTGAACTGGTCTTTCGTCCGCGACGACCAGCCGCGCCCGGTGTCCTGCAGGCAGCTGGCGCTGGCCATACGCGGCGAAGTGCTTGACCTGGAAGCGGCCGGCGTGCGCGTAATACAGATCGACGAGGCGGCGTTGCGCGAAGGCCTGCCGCTACGCCGCGCGCAGTGGAAGGACAGCCTGGACTGGGCCATCGAGTCGTTCCGCATCGCGGCCAACGGCGTGCGGGACGAGACCCAGATCCATACCCATATGTGCTACTCGGAATTCAACGACATCATCGCCTCGATCGCGGCGATGGATGCCGACGTGATCACAATCGAAACCTCGCGCTCGGACATGAAACTGCTGGACGCGTTCGAGCATTTCGACTACCCGAACCAGATCGGCCCCGGCGTCTACGATATCCACTCGCCCAATATTCCGACCCGGGAACAGATCGTCCGGCTGATGGAGAAAGCGGCGCAACGGATACCGGCGGAGCGGCTGTGGGTCAACCCGGACTGCGGCCTGAAGACGCGGCAGTGGGCCGAGGTGCTGCCCGCGCTGGAAAACATGATCGGCGCGGCAAGGATGTTGCGCCTGGCCCAGGCCTGAGCATTGCCGACGCTGTGCCGACGCTGTGCCGGCCTGGCGCCAGCCAGCGCCAGGCTGGCACCAGCGGATTCAGCTTTCGCCGGCCGGCCTGCTTTCAGGCTTGCCCTTGAACGGAAACGCCGTGCCCGCCTTGCCGTGCCTGGCCGGGATACGCAGCGACAGCAGCATCGACACGCCCAGCGTCGTGACCGTGAATCCGAGGGACCAGATGATCGGTATCTTGTAGATATCGATCAGCAGCATTTTCGTGCCGATAAACCCGAGGACGATGGCCAGGCCGTACGAGAGCAAATGAAAGCGCTCATGCATGCCGGCAAGCAGGAAATACATCGCGCGCAAGCCGAGGATCGCGAAGACATTCGAGGTGAGCACGATGAACGGGTCGGTGGTAATCGCGAAGATGGCCGGGATCGAGTCCACCGCGAACACCACGTCGACGATGCCGATCAGCAGTATCACCACGAACAGCGGCGTAACCATCTTCACGCCGTCGATCACGGTGAAGAATTTCTCGCCGTCATAGTGCGGCGCGAGCTTCAGGTGCCGCTCGATCCAGCGCAGCGCGGGATTGTTGCCGAGGTCCGGCTCCTGACCGGCGGCCCACCACATCTTTATACCGGTGAATATCAGGAAGACGCCGAACACATACATAATCCAGTGAAACTCGGCAATCAGCCAGGCGCCCACCAGTATCATCACGGCGCGCAGGACCAGGGCGCCAAGGATGCCGATCATTAATACCCGCTTCTGGAATGCCGACGGCACCGCGAAGTAGGTAAAGATCATCAGGAAGACGAAGATGTTGTCCACAGCCAGCGCCTTCTCCACCAGGTAGCCGGTAATGAACTCGAGCGCCTTCGCGTCCGCCAGATCGCGCGCCTCCGGATTGGCGCCGGCGCCCCCCAGGTACCACCAGAGCCAGCCGACAAACATGAAAGACACGGCGACCCAGACCAGGGTCCAGATGGACGCTTCCCGCATGCCGACGGTATGCGATCCCTGGCGATTCAGCGCCAGGAAGTCGATCGCGAGAGCGACCAGGACGAACACCGAGAACAGTGTCCATAAAAGTGGAGTGCCGATGGAAGTCATGGCGACGAGCCTCTCAACCCTGGCCGGCAACGCCCGGGCAACAAATTGTTGGGATCCTCGCCAGTCTTGCTGCCCGGGTGATTTGTTTATCCCGGGTTACGGCACCGAACAATGATGAATGCCAACGCACCACTGTCGAAATGACGGCACCGCAACACCACGCGCATGGGCGTTCGTGTCAGCTACTCCCTTTGAGAGGCAGCTCAATTGAATCAGAATTGGCGCTGCGCCGTCAACTCCCTGATGGGGGATAAAACCCGATGGTGGCTTCCCGTTTTTCATACGCTTCTCTATCGGCGTCATCCTGCGCATTTTCATGCTGGCTTGCGCCAGGTGCGCCACTTCCGCGCAGCGACAGTTGCCGTTGCATTAAGCCCCGCGCAGCGACAGTTGCGTTTGACGTTCCGCGCAGCGACCGTTGCCGTTGCCGTTGCCGTTCCGCGCAGCGACAGTTGCAGTTGCAGTTGCAGTTGCAGTTGCAGTTGTCGTTGCTTTTGACGCGGCTTTTGACGTGGGCCCCCGTTGATGGCGCCACGTCGCT
>CAUQYP010000314.1:0-4990 GCA_963522035.1 uncultured Noviherbaspirillum sp.
CGTGGCGTCATCAACGGGGGCCCACGTCAAAAGCCGCGTCAAAGGCAACGGCAACTGCAAATACAAATGCAACTGCAAATGCAAATGCAAATGCAAATGCAAATGCAAATGCAAATGCAAATGCAAATGCAAATGCAACTGTCGCTGCGCGGAACGTCAAGGGCAACGGCAACTGCCCCTGCGTAGCCAACTGCGCTAGATGCCGCGAGCGACTGATTCATTGACGCTGGCGTTCATTAACGCAAGTTCACCAGTGTCTGCAACACCTGGTCCTGGGTCTTCACCGTCTGCGCATTCGCCTGATACACCCGCTGCGCGGTGATCATGTTCACCAGCTCCGCCGTCAGGTCCACATTCGAATCCTCGACCGCCGACGCCTGCAGCGTCCCGAACGTCCCCGACGAAGGCGCCCCCACCAGCGGCACGCCGGAGGTCGTGCTCTCGGCCCAGACGTTGTTGCCCAGCGGCTGCAGCCCGTTCACATTGGTAAAGTTGGCCAGCACCACCTGCCCCAGCGTCGCCGACTTGCCATTGCTGTAGCGGCCGGTGATGACGCCGTCGGCCCCGGTGTTGAAGCCGGTCAGGCGGCCGGAGGTATAACCGTCCTGCGACAGCGCATTGACGATGAATGGGGAACCGTACTGGGTGCTGCCGCTGTAATCCATGGTCGGCTGGATGTCGGCAGCGCCGCCGGCAGTGGCGGGTATGGTTACGCTGAAGGGCATCGCGGCCTTGGCGGCGGTGGTCAGCGCGCCGTCTTCGCCGAATTCCAGCGAGCCGATCAGGCCGGTCTTGCCAGCCGGGCCGGTGTTGAGCACCACGTCGTCGGCGACGCCGTAGACGTCCCAGGTGCTCACGCCGGTGGTGGCGGAGGTGGTCTTGACGAAGAAGCTCTGCATCACGTGCGGGTTGCCGAGGCTGTCGAAGACCGAGATCGAGGTGGCGTTGTTGTAGCTGGTCGGGTCGGCCGGATTGAACGGCGTCGTGACCGGCACTTTTTGGCCGGAGTCGAGGTTCACCACTTCCTTGACCTTGGCGGTGATGGCCGGCGGCAGGTCGGCGGTGCTGATCTGCAGCTTGGACGGCGCGCCGGTCGACAGCACGCCGTCGGCGTTGGCGGTATAACCGGTCAGCGCGGCGCCGGTGCCGTTGACGATGTAGCCGCTCTTGTCCAGTTCGAACTGGCCGTTGCGGGCATAGGTGACGCTGCCGTTGCTGTCCATGCGGAAGAAGCCGGCGCCGTTGATGGCGATGTCCAGCGGGTTGTTGGACGCGGTGATATTGCCCTGGCTGAATTGCTGCGACACTTTCGAGACCTTGGTGCCGATGCCGACCTGCGACGAGCCGCCGCCGGACAGCGAGGTGGCGTACACGTCGGCAAATTGCGCCTGCGACTGCTTGAAGCCCACCGTGCTGGCGTTGGCGACGTTGTTGCCGATGACTTCGAGGCTCTTGGAAGCGGCGTTCAGGCCGCTCAGACCTTGCTGAAAACTCATGTTCTTCTCCGTGGGGTAAGGGCGGTTCCTGCCCTGGACGACTGGTTAAATGATTTCGCGTACGTCGGCGAGCGCAGCCGAGCCGCCGCCGGTCAGGTTGAGCTTGGTGCCGGCCGCGCCGGTCGACACGCTGCCCACCTGGTCGTAGGACAAGGTTGTCACCTTCAGCTTCGAGCCGGCGCTGCTGGCGCTGACCTCGAAGCTGTACTGGCCGTTGGCGGCAGCCGCACCCTTGTCGGTCTTGCCGTCCCAGCCCAGCGGCAGCGTGCCCGCTTCCTGCGCACCGAGGTCGAGCTTGCGTACGACATTGCCGGCGCTGTCGCGGATCGTGACGGACACCGCATCGGCTGCGCCCGGCAGGTCCATGCCCAGCACCGCCTTGCCGTCGGCCAGGTTGGTGGTGCTGCCGGGAACCAGCACGCCATGGCCGATCAGGCTGGTGGCCTGCAGCGCCTGGCTGGACTGGTAGCTGTCCTTCAGGGTGCCCATGGTGGCATTGAGCTTGTCGATGCCGGTCACGGTGGAAAGCTGCGCGAGCTGGCTGGTGACCTGCGCATTGTCGAGCGGGTTCAGCGGGTCCTGGTTCTTCATCTGCGTGATCAGCAGCTTCATGAAGCGGTCCTGGGTGGCGCCGACGGTGTCGGTGCCAGTGGCGGACGTCGCGGCGGCCTTGCTGGTGTTCATCGAATTGAGCAGCGCTGGCGATACCGTGTTGTCGTTAATGGTGGTCATGCTTTCGTCCTTTACTGGCCGATGGTCAGGGTTTTCAGCAGCATGGTCTTGGCTGCGTTCATGGTTTCCACGTTGGTCTGATAGGACCGGGTGGCGGATATCATGTTGACCATCTCCTCCACGACGTTGACGTTGGGCATGTTCACATAGCCTTTTTCGTCGGCTTGCGGATGCGATGGGTTGTATACCGTGCGCGGCGGTGCGCTGTCTTCCACCACCTGCTGCACCTTGACCGACGACGCGCCCGGCGTGGCGCCATCGACCGCTTCGAAAATTACCTGCTTGGCGCGGTAGGGCTGGCCGGTGGCGCTGGTGGCGCTGTCGGCATTGGCCAGGTTGCTGGCCACCGTGTTGAGGCGGTGGCCCTGGGCGCTCATGGCCGAGCCGGCGACGTTGAATACGTTAAATAGCGACATGTTCTTTTAGCCCTGTATCGCCGTCAGCAGACCCTTGATCTGCGAACTGATCATCGTGATGCTGGCTTCGTAGCGCAGCGCGTTGTCGGCAAACTGGTTGCGCTCGACATCCATGTCGACCGTGTTGCCATCGACGCCGCCCTGCACGCCCGTGCGGTACAGCAGCGACGGCGCGCCTGCCCGCGTCACCGCGCCGTTGCCGGCCTGTTGACCGGCAGGGCTCAGCGCAAGGTTGGCGGTGGGCGCTGCCGGCAGGCTGGCGCCGCGGCCGACTGCGCCCTGCAGCGCCTGGCTGAAGTCGAAGTCGCGCGCCTTGAAGTTGGGCGTGTCGGCGTTCGCAATGTTCGACGCCAGCACCTGCTGCCGCTCCGAACGCAGCCGCAGCGCAGCCTCATGAAATCCCAGCGCCTGATCCAGTTTCCCTATCATGTCCCGCTCCCGATGGTGATATTGCTTGAAGGGAATAGTAATGATGTGGCACCGCGTGCGATCCGGCGATAAGGGCGGCAAACCACGCCTTGTTCGGCTCTTTGCCCGAGCGCGAGGGCCGTACCATGCAGGCTGGAATAATCCTCGGGCATGCCCATGATCAAGCACATACAGACCATTCTTGCCGCGCTCCTGCTGTCCGCCGCGGCGACTTCCCTCGCCCAGTCTGCCCCGGCGAAGCAGGACCACGGCGCGCTGCGCCAGGCCGTCACCCAGTTCCTGACGGTGCAGGCCGGCGGCCTGCCGGGGCAGATCAGCGTCACCGTGGGCGCGATCGACCCGCGCCTGAACCTGGCCGCCTGCGCCGCGCCGGAACCCTTCCTGCCGAACGGCGCCAGGGCCTGGGGCAAGACCACGGTCGGCGTACGCTGCACTGCGCCGTCGCCGTGGACCGTGTATATCCCGGCGATGGTGCAGGTCCAGGGCGAATACCTGGCCGCCGCGGTGCCGCTGGCACAGGGACAGGTAATCGGTCCCAATGACGTTGCCCGGGTGCGCGGCGACCTGACCGTACTGCCGCCCGGCATCGTTACCGAGCCGTCGCAAGCGGTCGGCTATACTGTGGCGCGCACGGTGGCGGTCGGCGCGCCGCTGCGGCAGGATGCGCTGCGCAGCCAGCAGGCGGTGGCATCGGGGCAGATGGTGAGGCTCGTGTCTTCCGGTCCCGGCTTCAAAGTCACGTCAGACGGCCGCGCGCTGGCCAACGGCAGCGACGGCCAGACCATACAGGTGCGCGCGCCCAACGGCCAGGTGGTGTCCGGGGTAGCGCGGCTGGGCGGGCTGGTCGAAGTGGCGTATTAATCATCACAGCCGCATTAAAGTTTTTGCCGGAAGCGTCGTAACCCAACCATGGCAGAGGACTGTTCCCTCGCAAAGACTAAGGAAACGTCATGAAAATCAATGACTCCAGCTCCATCAACAAACCGGCGGCCACCACCGTGGGCGCCGCGCAAACCGGCGCCAACCGCGCCGCCGACAAGGCAGGCGCGGTTGCCGCCGGTTCCGACAATGTGCGTCTTTCCAGCCAGGCCAAGGCGCTCTCCTCCACCTCGGCCGGTGGCGTGTTCGACACGAAGAAGGTCGAAGAAATCAAGGCCGCGATCGCCAGCGGCCAGTTCCAGGTCGATGCGGGCAAGATCGCCGACGGCCTGATCGACTCTGTCAGGGACATGATCCAGAAACGGAAATAGCATGACCGAAGCGCAACACAGCCCGGCAGCCAGCCTGGCCCAGGAACTGGCATCGGCCCAGGCCTTGCTCGACTGCCTGCAACAGGAGCAGGCGCACCTGATCCAGGCCGATATTGCTGCGCTTGCCGACTGCGCCACACGCAAGAACAGCCTCGTCGAACAGATGAGCGCGCTGGCGAAAACCCGGGTGCAGTCATTGACCCGCGCCGGCCACCCGGCCACCGAGGCCGGCATGCTGGCCTGGCTGGCAGGACAACCCGCGCTCCTGCAGGATGACTGGCGTACATTGCTGGGCCTTGCCGCCGCCGGCAAGGAACTGAACCGCACCAACGGCCTGCTGATCCACCAGCACCTGAACCGCAACCAGGGCGGCCTGCAGGCGCTGCGCGGCGGCGGCCAGCCCGCCGTCTACGGACGCGACGGGCAGCAAAATGTCCGCACCTCCGGGCGGACATTCGTGGCGGGCTAGAAGCCTGGCGCGCCGGCGCCGAGCTGCGAACGTCCGGCGCTAGAGCCGTTTCATGCTGACTTGCCCAGCCGGCCTGTAAGCGATATTGCTTGTTGCGCGCAGCGACAGTTGCCGTTGCAGTTGCCCGCGCAGCGACAGTTGCCGTTGCATTAAGCCCCGCGCAGCGACAGTTGTTGTTGCATTAAGCCCCGCGCAGCG
>CAUQYP010000315.1:0-4984 GCA_963522035.1 uncultured Noviherbaspirillum sp.
CCCCGGCCCAGCCCATGGCCCAGCCGCCGGCGCGCGGCACCATGATCATCGACACCCCGGTGCGCGCCGGCCAGAGGGTCTATGCGCATGGTTGCGACCTGATCGTCACCGCGGCGGTCAACAACGGCGCCGAACTCATCGCCGACGGCAGCATCCATGTGTATGCACCGTTGCGCGGACGGGCGCTGGCCGGCGCCAGCGGCGACAGCGACGCGCGGATCTTCGCGATGAGCATGGAACCGGAACTGGTATCCATCGCCGGCTACTACCGTACCTTCGAGGACGGATTGCCCAGGGAACTGGCGCAGGCGCCGGGCCAGGTGCGCCTGCTGGGCGACCGCATTGAAGTCATTGCAATGACGGCAGCCCTGCATCGTTGACCGTAGTCACCACCGTTTTTCATATAAAGGAGTTTGTTTGTGGCAAAGATAATCGTCGTAACGTCCGGCAAGGGCGGCGTTGGCAAAACCACTTCCAGCGCCAGCTTCGCGTCCGGCCTGGCACTGCGCGGCCACAAGACTGCGGTGCTCGACTTCGACGTCGGCCTGCGCAACCTCGACCTGATCATGGGTTGCGAGCGGCGCGTGGTGTATGACCTGATCAATGTGATCAACCAGGAAGCGACGCTGAACCAGGCGCTGATCAAGGACAAGCACTGCGAGAACCTGTTCGTGCTGCCGGCCTCGCAAACCCGCGACAAGGACGCGCTGACCGAAGACGGCGTCGAGCGCGTGCTGAAGGACCTGGCGGCCATGGACTTCGAGTACATCATCTGCGACTCGCCGGCCGGCATCGAACGCGGCGCGGTGATGGCGCTCACCTTCGCCGACGAAGCGGTGATCGTGACCAACCCGGAAGTGTCGTCGGTGCGCGACTCGGACCGCATCCTGGGCATCATCCAGGCCAAGTCGCGCCGCGCACAGGCCGGCGGCGAACCGGTCAAGGAACACCTGCTCATTACCCGCTATGTGCCCAAGCGTGTGGAAGCCGGTGAAATGCTGTCCTATACCGACGTCCAGGAAATACTGCGCATCCCGCTGGTCGGCATCATTCCGGAATCGGAGTCGGTGCTGCACGCGTCCAACCAGGGCAACCCGGCCATCCATATCGACGGCAGCGACGTGTCGCAGGCCTACAAGGACGTGGTTTCGCGCTTCCTCGGCGAAGAAGTGCCGATGCGCTTTACCACCTACGAAAAACCCGGGCTGTTCCAGAGAATCTTTAGAGGAAAGTGACATGGCCCTGCTCTCCTTCCTGTTCAGCAATAAACCGAAGTCCGCCAGCGCGGCCAAGGAACGGCTGCAGATCATCATCGCGCGCGAGCGCAACGGCACAGCCGGACCGGACTTCCTGCCCGCCCTGCACAAGGAACTGATCGCGGTCATTTCGAAGTACACCAAGGTCAATGCCGATGACATCAAGATCTCGCTGGACCGCCAGGGCAACCTGGAAGTGCTCGACGTGAACGTGGTGCTGCCCGACGCGCCGCGCTGAGATCGGCGGTGGCGGCATGCCGCTGCCGTTGTTGTTGTTATTGCCACTGTTGCCCATTGTGTACGGCAACGTACTGTGCGCAGCGTACGAGCGAGGCATACTGGGCCGGACTAACCATGCCGGCCCAGCCGCCTTGACGCAATGACCAATCTTCCCCGCCTGCTGTTTCGCTTCCTCGCCCTGCTGCTGGTGCTGCTTCTGTGCGGCATGGCCGCGTCTGCGCTGCTGGGCTGGACGCCGGGCGCGAAAGGCCTGCCAGCCGACGTCGCGTCGGCCTACCAGCCCGGCATCGGCAACTAGGCGCGCCGCCAATGCGCCCTTCGCGATGAAACTGCATGGCGTCGACTACACGTCCGCACCCAGCCGCCGCAAGGGCATCACCGTCGCCAGCGGCGAACTGCGGGGCGAAACCCTGGTGCTGGAGTCGCTGACCAGCCTGCCGGACCATGCCGCCTTCGATGCCTGGCTGCGCCAGCCCGGCCCCTGGCTGGGCGCCTTCGATTTCCCTTTTTCCCTGCCGCGCGAACTGGTAGAGCATCTTGCATGGCCGACCGAATGGGCGCCGCTGATGCGGCATGTCAGCAGCCTGACACGGCCCCAGATGCGCGAGACCTTCAAGGCTTTCTGCGACGCCCGGCCGGTGGGCGGCAAGTTTGCGCACCGGGCCACCGACTTTCCGGCAGGTTCGTCGCCGTCGATGAAATGGGTCAATCCGCCGGTCGCCTACATGCTGCATGCCGGCGTGCCGCAACTGCTGGCCGCCGGCGTCACGATCTATCACCTGCATCCGGGCGACCCGGCGCGCATCGCGTTCGAGGGCTACCCCGGCATGGTGGCGCGCGACATTACCCGCGACTCGTACAAGAACGACCTGCGCAGCAAGCAGACCCCGGCGCGGCGCGACGCCCGCGAACGGATCGTCAGCGCGCTGGAGGCAGGCACGCATCGATGGGCCATCCGGCTGGAGGCCGGCGGCTTTCGCGACGCGCTGCTGGACGACGGCAGCGGCGACCTGCTCGATGCTGCGCTGTGTGCGGTGCTGGCGGCCTGGGCCTGGCAGCGGCGCGACGAACGCTATGGCATGCCGGAGTTCGACGCGCTCGAGGGATGGATCGTCGGCGCCTGAAGGCCTGAATGGCGGCCCGGGTTTGAGCGCCCAGCCGTGTAATGCGCTGTCGCCCGTCATGCCGGCGATTCACGCAAGGTTGCGCGCCGATATATATAAAGAGGGAGAACAATGAGCGGATGGCGGAAGAAGGCGACAGTGGCCGCGGCCTTGCTTGCGCTGCTGCTGGCTGCGGCCGCGCTGGCCGCCCATATGCTGTTCGACGAGGAAGGCCTGAAGACCATGGCGCGCGATCGGGCCAGGACCGAGTGGTCGCGCGAACTCGTCATCGACACGCTGTCGCTGCGCCTCTTCCCCGTTCCGGGCCTGCGGGCGACCGGCATCGCGCTTTCCGCGCCAGCCTGGGCGCATGCGCCGCAACTGGCCGCTGCCGAACTGGTCGATGCCAGCCTGTCGTGGCGGGCGCTGCTCTCAGGCCGCATTGCGCCCGGCGCGCTGCGCATAGAAGGCGGTCACCTGTCGCTCGAGCGCGCCGCCGATGGCCGGCGCAGCTGGGACCTTGGCAGCCGCGATGGCGCGCTCGACTGGCGGCAACTGGTGCGGGCCGACATTGCCGGCATGGACATCCACTATCGCGAGGACGACGGCGCGCCGCGCACCTGGCGCCTCGCCCGGCTCGCTGCCAGCGCAGCGCCAAACTGGCAGGACCTGCGCGTCGATGCCACGGTGGACCATGCGCAGCAGTCGATGACGCTCAGGGCCCGGCTGGCCGACCTGTCGGGAGCCGGTGTCGACGATGCGTTCACCGATGGCGAGGTTGCGGCAAGCTGGCCGTCGGCGCAATTCGAGGTCAAGGGTGCGCTGCCGTTGTCGCCGACCGGCGGCGGCACTGCCGCGACGGTTGCGCTGGAAGCACAGTCGATGGACGCTGTGCTGCGTTTTTTCGACATCGCTGCAGACCGTCCGTTGAAGGCGCCCTTGTCGGTCCATGCCACGCTCAGGGGCGATGCCGGCAAGCTCGCCGTCAGCGGACTGCGGGCAAGGCTGGGCCAGACCGAGGCATCCGGCGAACTTCAGGTGCGCCGGGAACACGGCCGGGTGAAGGTGGAAGGCGCGCTTGCCAGTCCGGCCATCGACTGGGCCACGCTGACGCGCGAGGCCGGACGGCCGCCTCCGCCGCCGATTCCGAAGGATGAATTGTTCCGCCACCATCCGCTCGCCTGGGGCCTGGTCGATGCGCTCGACGGCATCGACACCGCGTTGACGCTGGACGTGCAGGCGCTGACGCTGCGCTCCGGCATACGACTGGCCGGCGTCTCGGCCACTCTGCAGAGCCGTGACGACAAGGTCGACCTGCCCGCCTTCTCGATGCAGCTGCTGGGCGGCAAGGCCAGCGGCGGCCTGAAGCTGGTCGGCGCCAGGCGCTCGGCGCAACTCCGGCTCGCAGCCAGCGGCGTGCGGCTGGAACGTTTCTTCAGCGAGCGCGGCCGCAAGGTGCCTGTCAGCGGCGGACCGATGCAGGTCGACGCCACCGTCAGCGGCCGGGGCGCGTCGTTGCGCGAGATGGCGGGCACGCTGGCCGGCCTGGCGACGATACGCGGCGGCGCGACGCTGGTCCGCTCCGAAAAAGCCGGTGAGGTGGAAAGCCTGCTGACCAGCATGACCGCGCTGCTCTCCGAAAAGAATGCGCCGCAGATCCGGCTAAGCTGTTTTGCCGGCCGCCTGCCATTTTCCAATGGCGTGGCGGGCAACGCGGCGGTCGGTGCGCGCAGCGAGGTCAGCAAGCTGCTGACTTCCGGCACGGTCGACCTGAAACGCCAGCGCGTCGAACTGAAAGGCCGGGTGCGTGCCCGCGACGGCATCAGCCTGGGCATTGCGGCGCTGTCGGGCGATGTCAGCATCGCCGGGCCGCTGCGCAAGCCGAAGATGTCGCTCGACCCGGTCGGCACGCCGTCGGCGCTGGCGCGCCTGGGGGCCGCCATCGTGACCGGCGGTCTGAGTCTGGTCGCGACCGCGGCGTGGGACGCAGCCAATCCCGGCCCGGACCCGTGCGAGGCGGTGTTCAGCGATAGCCGCTAGCGCAGTTTCGTGCTGACTTGCGCCAGATGCGCCACTTCCGCGCAGCGGGGCGGCATCTCCGGGGGCGCCTTCTCTTCCCTACTTTCAATTGGGGTCAGACTCGATTTGATTCAAATCGAGTCTGACCCCAATTGAAAGTAGGTCGGCTGTCGGGTCATAGCTTGGTCACTCGCCAGCGATCAGCTGTACTGCTTCATCCGCCAATGCACGGTAGCTGCGAAGCCGTAGTTGATCTTGACGTTGCCACAGCGTCACAACGCAAGGCGCCATTGCGGCGCGTGCTGGACGGATGAAGCGTCGAATCGCTCACTGCCGTGGGGAGTAGCCGGGTGTTCGTCCCGGCGG
>CAUQYP010000316.1:0-4977 GCA_963522035.1 uncultured Noviherbaspirillum sp.
AGTCCCTGGCGACGCGTCGCCGTCTAACGGGGATCCACGTCAAAAGCCACTTCAAGAACAAAGGCAACGGCAACTGTCGCTGCGCGGGCAACTGCAACTGTCGCTGCGCGGAGCAAGCAATATCGCTTACAGGCCGGCTGCGGCAAGTCAGCACGAAACTGCCCTAGCTGGACGCCATGCCTGCCGGCCCCTCGTCCGGCGTGCCGCGCACGCTATCGCGCATGCGCTGGCCGAACACCTGGATCATTTCACGGTTGAAGGCCGGGATGTCGTCCGGCTTGCGGCTGCTGACCCAGTTGCCGTCCACGACCACTTCGCGGTCGACCCAGTTGCCGCCCGCATTCCGGATATCCTGCTCCAGCGACGGGTAGCTGGTCATGGTTTTCCCCTGCACCAGCCCCGCCGACACCAGCAGCCAGGCGCCGTGGCAGATCACCGCCAGCGGTTTTCCTTCGGCTGCTATTCCCTTGACGAACTGCTGCGCCTCCGGTAACTCCCGGATACGCGCCGAGTTCACTTCGCCGCCTGGCAGCAGGATGGCGTCGAAGTCGTGCGGGTCGGCTTCGTCGAAATACAGGTCGACCGGGAACTGGTCGGCCACGGCGTCGTGGTTCATCCCGTGTACTGTATCCCGGCGCTCGGAAATGATCTTGGTAATGGCGCCCTCGCCTTCCAGCGCTTCCTTCGGTTGCGTCATTTCGACCTGCTCGAAACCGTCGGTGACGAGGATGCCGATATGCAGCCCATTCAGTGCAGGATCCATTGAAAATCTCCTTTTGCTTGAATAACAATGAGTCCTTCAATGGGAAAAAGTTCGGGCGTCGCCCTGCCCTCTACGCCTGGCGCGCACAAGAAAAAGCCGGCCCGGACTGGGTCCGGGCCGGCTTCGCAGGCCAGGCCTGCGCTAGTGCATGCAAGGGATTACTGGCAGGCTTCGCATTCCTCGAAACCGTCGTCGCCCGGACGCAGCATGCACGCAGGGCCGTCGGTTTCCATCGCGGCCGCCGCAGCCGCTGCTGCCGCCGAATGCGACATCAGGCCGCTGCTGGCCCCGCCGTCGCTGTTGACTGCATTCAGCGCACCGGTGCGTGTCGTCGACTTCTCGGTATGCGTGGCGCCGATGGTGCGCAGGTAGTAGGTGGTCTTGAGGCCGCGCAGCCATGCCAGCTTGTAGGTCTCGTCCAGCTTCTTGCCCGAGGCCCCTGCCATGTAGATGTTGAGCGACTGCGCCTGGTCGATCCACTTCTGCCGGCGCGACGCCGCTTCCACCAGCCACTTCGGCTCGACTTCGAACGCGGTTGCATACAGGTCGCGCAAGTCCTGCGGAATGCGGTCGATGCGGGCCAGGCTGCCATCGAAATACTTCAGGTCCGACACCATCACCTCGTCCCACAGGCCGCGTGCCTTCAGGTCGCGCACCAGGTACTCGTTGATCTCGGTGAACTCGCCCGACAGGTTGGACTTCACGTACAGGTTCTGGTAGGTCGGCTCGATGCAGGCAGACACGCCGATGATGTTGGAAATCGTCGCGGTCGGCGCAATCGCCACGCAGTTCGAGTTACGCATGCCGAACTGGCTGATGCGGCCACGCAGCCCGCTCCAGTCCATGGAGACCGAGCTGTCGACTTCCAGGTAGCCGCCGCGTTCCTCGGCCAGCAGCTTGACGGAGTCCTGCGGCAGGATGCCGCGGTCCCACAGCGAACCCTGGTAGCTGCTGTAGCGGCCGCGCTCCTCGGCCAGTTCGGTCGAGGCATAGTAGGCGTAGTAGCACACCGCTTCCATCGAGCGGTCGGCGAACTCGACGGCGGCGTCGGTCGCATACGGCACCCGCATCATGTGCAGGCAGTCCTGGAAGCCCATGATGCCCAGGCCCACCGGGCGGTGGCGCAGGTTGGAGTCGCGCGCCTTGTCGACCGCGTAGTAATTGATGTCGATCACGTTGTCCAGCATGCGCATCGCGGTGCGGATGGTCTGTTGCAGCTTCGCATGGTCGAGCTGGCCGTTCTTCAGGTGGGCCGGCAGGTTGACCGAACCCAGGTTGCAGACGGCAATCTCGGAATCGTTGGTGTTGAGCGTGATCTCGGTGCAGAGGTTGGAGCTGTGCACGACGCCGACGTGCTGCTGCGGCGAGCGGATGTTGCATGGGTCCTTGAAGGTAATCCATGGATGGCCGGTCTCGAACAGCATGGACAGCATCTTGCGCCACAGGTCCATTGCCTGGACCTTCTTGTACAGCTTCAGCTCGCCGCTGGCGGCGCGGGCCTCGTAGCCGAGGTAGGCCTGCTCGAACGCGCGGCCGACCTTGTCATGCAGGTCGGGCACGTCGCTCGGCGAGAACAGCGTCCATTCGCCCTTCTCCATAACGCGCTTCATGAACAGGTCGGGAATCCAGTTGGCCGTGTTCATGTCGTGGGTGCGGCGGCGGTCGTCGCCGGTGTTCTTGCGCAGGTCGAGGAATTCCTCGATATCCATGTGCCAGGTTTCCAGGTAGGCGCAGACCGCGCCCTTGCGCTTGCCGCCCTGGTTAACCGCTACCGCGGTGTCGTTGACCACTTTCAGGAACGGCACCACGCCCTGGCTCTTGCCATTGGTGCCCTTGATGTGGGCGCCGAGCGCACGCACCGGCGTCCAGTCGTTGCCCAGGCCGCCGGCGAACTTGGCCAGCAGCGCATTGTCCTTGATGGCGTCGTAGATGCCTTCGAGATTGTCCGACACCGTGGTCAGGTAGCAGGAAGACAGTTGCGAGCGCAGCGTGCCGGAATTGAACAGCGTCGGCGTCGAGCTCATGAAGTCGAAGCTCGACAGCAGGTTGTAGAACTCGATGGCGCGCTCTTCGCGCTTCGCTTCGTTGAGCGACAGGCCCATGGCCACGCGCATGTAGAACGCCTGCGGCATCTCGATGCGGGTGTCGCGGATATGCAGGAAATAGCGGTCGTACAGGGTCTGCAGGCCGATATAGCCGAACTGCAGGTCGCGTTCCGGCTTCAGCGCCTTGGCCAGGCGGTCGAGGTCGAACTCGGCCAGTTTGGTGTCGAGCAGCTCGGCCTCGATACCCTTCTGGATGAAGCGCGGAAAGTATTGCAGGTAATGGGCGGCGGCATCGGCCTGCGCCACTTCCTGGCCGAACACTTCGCGGCGGATCGTGTGCATCAGCAGGCGCGCGGTGACCAGGCTGTAGGCCGGGTCGGTCTCCATCAGCGCGCGCGCAGCCAGGATGGCGGACTTGTGCAGTTCCTCGACGGGCACGCCGTCGTACAGGTTCTTGACGGTCTCGCCCAGGATGGCTTCCGCATCCACATGCTTTTCCAGGCCGATGCAGGCGGCGGTGATCAGCGTACGCACCTGTTCCATGTCCAGCACGCGGCGCTGGCCGTTTTCCATCACATGCAGCTGCGGCGCGCCCGACGCCGGCGCACGCGCAGCCTGCTGCTGCGCACGCTCTTCCATGCGCTTGGCCCGGTACAGCACATAAGCGCGTGCGACGTCATGCTCGCCGGAACGCATCAGCGCCAGTTCGACCTGGTCCTGCACATCCTCGATATGGAAGGTGCCGCCGGCAGGCTGCCGGCGCAAGAGGGCCGAGACGACACTGTCGGTCAGCTGTTCGACCAGTTCGCGCACCCGCGCCGACGCAGCGCCCTGCCCGCCATTTACCGCGAGGAAGGCCTTGGTCATTGCGATGGAAATCTTGGAAGGCTCGAAACCGACGACCGAACCGTTGCGGCGAAGAATGCGGTATTCGGAAGAAGACGTATTGCCGGGAGCAAGGTTGCCGGTGACGGTGGACAAGGCGGGATTGATGCCGTGTTCGGTGCCGGACTTGGCGGAAATTTCCTGGGATGAGTGCACTGGGCCTCCTGATTCGGTGTGATTGACTGGTGTCGGGCGGGACTTCCGACGCTGGCTGGCCTGACGGGCCACCGGCGTTGGCGACTGGCTTTTCATGCGCCCTGAAAGTCTCTTTTTATCGTCGGCGCGGCTTGTTCCAGCGCTTGCAGGCAGCATTACCATGATCGCGTTTTGCCGACGACTAACTACTACATCTAGTGACTGGTATCGTAGTGGGTACTAATTCTAGTGCCTCGATCAAGCGCTGGCAATAGCGTTTTCCCAACGTTTGCGTTGAAATAAGCATTGACTTTCAAGTCGGTTTTGGGAAGCAAAGACCACCGCCTTTTTCTTCCGCAATGCAATATTCCTGGTACGTGGCCCAGTCGAAAAAAGGACCGGGGTCGGTCTTCCGCCCGGGCGCGATATGCTCATGTCCAAGAACCGAGACCAGCGGGTAGCGATGCAGCAAAGCCCGCGTCAGCGCAGCGAGGGTACGGTACTGGGCGGGTTCGAACGGCACGAAGTCGCTGCCCTCCAGCTCGATGCCGATGGAAAAGTCATTGCAGCGCTCGCGGTCCTGGAACCGCGAGACACCGGCATGCCAGGCGCGGGCGTCGGCCGACACGAACTGCACCAGTTCGCCGGTCCGGAGGACCAGGAAATGCGCCGATACGCGCAGGGGCCGCAACTGGTCGAAATACGGATGGGCGTCATGGTCCAGCGTGTTGGCAAACAGCGCGGCGATATACGGCCCGCCGAACTGGCCGGGCGGCAGGCTGATGTTGTGGATCACCAGCAGGTCGACCACGGCGCCGGCCGGACGCAGGTCGAAGTTAGGCGATGGCAAGCGCCGCGCGCCCGCACACCAGCCAGCCGCGTCGATCGCGTAGCCAGGCGCACTGCCCGCGTTGCCGGCATCAGTCGCTGTCATGGATTTGCAGCCTTTGCATCCGGTAGCGCAGCTGGCGCAGGGTCAGGCCCAGCAGGTCGGCTGCCTGGGTGCGGTTGTAGCGGGTCCGCGTCAAGGCCTCCTCGATCAGCCTGCGCTCGATCTTGTCGAGCTGCTGCGGCAGCGAACCTGGCGCAGCAGCAGGCGGCGCCGGCGCGCGCTCGGTTCCGGCAACCGGCTCCGGCGCGATGACAGCC
>CAUQYP010000317.1:0-4953 GCA_963522035.1 uncultured Noviherbaspirillum sp.
CGGGGCTGCGAAGCGTTGTGTTCGTCAGCAGCAGAGAGATGAGATTATGCGGCATCTGGTGATGCAGGTCAAGAGCACGTCAAGAATTTTTAATGCAGCAGAGGTATTGTTAAAATTTTCCGGAAAACTTGATAGAAAACAAAGTTGTTGGGAAGAATTGTCTTATTATCAAGGCATAAAAAAAGCCCGCTATAGCGGGCGAATCGGAAAAACAAAACAACATCGACATATTATTTCTTATAAGAAATTACGTCAATAAAAAAATTGCTTGGAATAAAAAAGGGGCTCCTGATTGGAGCCCTTTTTTACTTTTATGCCCGCGATATATTCATGGGCATAGTGTCGGCATTGATTACGCGCCGAAATACAGGTCGTTCACGTCGCCGGCATGACGCGTCTGGGCTGCACGTGCCGCTTCCTTGCGCACTTGCTCACGGCTTTGCGTGCCGCCGGCATATTGGCTGTCTTGTCCGTCATGCTGACGCTGTACAACGTCGCCTTGGGCATAAGCCTGTGCGAGGTCCTGGCGGACTTGCGCGCGGGTCAGGGACGGCTTGAAGCCTGCGTCCGGTGCGACGAATTCGGTCTGCTGGGCAAAGCTGGAACCTGCAGCAGCGAAAAGGGCGACGGTAGCAACGATATTCTTGATGTTCATGTTTTTCTCCAATTGATGTGACACTCGGGCCCGGCGGTCAGGGCAATGTTCTGCCCGTTGGGTCCTGCTTGTTGAATTGCACGTCCATGTGCTCATCGATGGGACGCATCTTACCCACGCCGGCCACGACAATAAATGGCGCCAGCGGCAATAGACTATTGCGTAAATTGATACCAATTCATGCTGCAAAGCGGAAGATTTCGTGATACCTTATCGCAAACAAACGATATTTAATTCTGGATATTCCTATGGATACTTCGGCCGCAGACGAAATAGCAGTTGTCCTGCCTGCTGTTGGCATCGATACCGATGCGATACACAAGGCACTGGCAAATCCGACGAGGCGCGAAATATTGGCGTGGCTTAAAAGTCCGGCCGAGTACTTCTCGGCGCAGGAGTACCCGCTCGACCTGGGTGTCTGCGCCGGCCTGATTGACCAGCAGGCGGGCCTTTCGCAGTCCACCATTTCCGCACATCTGGCGACCCTGCAGCGTGCCGGCCTGATCACGTCGCGGCGTGTCGGCCAATGGGTCTTTTTCAAGCGCAATGAAACGGTGATCAGCCAGTTTCTTGCCCAACTCAATAACGGTCTTTAACTTTTTTTACAGGAGCTTCAATGAGCAAATTATTCGATCCGATCCTGGTCGGCGACCTGGAATTACCCAACCGCGTCATCATGGCGCCATTAACGCGCTCGCGTGCGGTTGGCGGCGACCGGGTGCCCAATGCCTTGATGGCGCAGTATTACGTGCAACGTGCTTCGGCCGGGCTGATCCTGACCGAAGCGACCGCGGTGACCCCGCAGGGCGTCGGCTATGCAGACACACCGGGCATCTGGTCCGACGAGCAGGTCGCCGGCTGGAAGATGGTGACCGATGCAGTGCATGCCGCCGGCGGCCGGATTTTCATGCAGTTGTGGCATGTCGGGCGGATTTCCGACCCGGTTTTCCTCGATGGCGAGCTGCCGGTTGCGCCGAGCGCGATCCCGGCGGCTGGCCATGTCAGCCTGGTGCGGCCCAAGCGTGCTTACGTAACCCCACGCGCGCTGGATACCGAAGAGATTCCGGGCGTTGTTGCCGCCTTTCGCAAGGGCGCCGAAAACGCCAAGCTGGCCGGCTTCGACGGCGTGGAAATCCACGGCGCGAATGGTTATCTGCTTGACCAGTTCCTGCAGGACAAGACCAACCAGCGCACCGACGCCTACGGCGGCTCGGTGGAGAACCGTGCGCGGCTGATGCTGGAAATTACCGACGCATGCATCGAGGTCTGGGGCGCTAAGCGCGTCGGCATGCATCTCGCACCGCGCGGCGACGCTCACGACATGGGCGACGCCAATCCGGCGGAGACATTCGGCTATGTGGCAACCGAACTCGGCAAGCGCGGCATTGCGTTCATCTGCGCGCGCGAGGCGCTGGGGTCGAACCGGCTGGGGCCGCAGCTGAAGAAAGCGTTCGGCGGTGTTTATATAGCGAATGAAAAAATGACCCGCGAGAGCGCGGAGCAGGTGGTGGCGTCAGGCGAGGCGGACGCGGTGGCGTTCGGCCAGCTATTCATCGCCAATCCGGACCTGCCCAAGCGCCTGGAACTGAATGCGCCGCTGAATGAACCGCAACCCGCGACGTACTACCATCCGGGCGCGGAAGGCTATGTCGACTATCCGGCACTTGCCTGATGTGACGAGGGCGTCGATGCGGCCGCGCCGGTCCTGTTAATCGCCCCCTGAAATGCGCGCCTGGCCTTGCGTCAGGTCGCGCAGCGGTTCCTGCGCTGCAGGGTACCCGGCCATCGGCAGCATAAGCGCGATGAACCGGCTCCTGCGGCGTTCGATGCCGGCATGCACTGGCCGGACCAGGGTATAGACAGGCAATCGGTTTTTCCTTTTCGGCGCAGCGGCTATTATAAGTACAGTGATTTTTCCCCATTTTCCGCCATGACGCCTGAAGCACTGCAACTGCTGGTCAGCCGTGAGATGCCCTACGGTAAATACAAGGGCCGGCTGCTGGCCGACCTGCCGGGCCACTACCTGGGCTGGTTCGCCCGCGAAGGCTTTCCCAGGGGCGAGCTTGGCAGCCTGCTGGCGTTGATGTACGAGCTCGATCACAACGCGCTGCGCGACCTTCTGGCGCCATTGCGCAGCCAGGCGTCGGCGCGTGCCGCGAAACCGTGACGCTGCATGCCATCGACACCAGGAGAATTGCATGGACCACGGCTCACATGATTTGCAACGATTCGTCGATGCGCAGGCGCCGGTCATGCCCCAGGTGGAGGCCGAACTGCGCGCCGGGCGCAAGGCCAGCCACTGGATGTGGTTTGTCTTTCCGCAGATGCGGGGGCTGGGCCGAAGCGGGATGGCGGAACGCTACGGGATCGCGTCGCTGGATGAAGCGCGCGCCTATCTTGCGCACCCGGTGCTGGGCAAGCGGCTGCGCGACTGCTGCACACTGGCGCTGGCGGTGCAGGGCAGCAGCGCGCACACGATTTTCGGCAGCCCCGACGACAGCAAGTTCAGGTCTTCGCTGACGCTTTTTCACCGGGCGGCGCCGGAAGAGCCGGTGTTTGCGAACTGCCTGCGCAAGTACTACGAAGGCGTGGAGGACCCGGCGACGCTGGCGCTGCTGGGCGCGTCCTGATCAGATCCAGTTGACCCGTTCGAACTTGCGGTAGAAAGCCTCCGGCATCGGCACCACCTTGCGGGTCTTGTAGTTGAAGAAGACGAAGCCCGACTTGGCCATGGCCACGAGCGCCTGGTCGCGCGGCCGGGTGATGCGAAATGTGATGTCGCCGCCATAGGTATTGAAGTCCATCACGCCGGCTTCGAACAGCAACTGGTCGCGCGCATGGGCTTCGGTGCGGTAGGTCGTGGCGAGGTCGGTGATGATGGTGCCGATGTCCTTTTCCAGCGTCTGTTCGAGGCCGAAGTCGAACAGGAAGCGCGCCCGCGCTTCGGAAATCATCGAGATCATCGAGTCGTTGCCGAGATGGTTGGCGCCGTTGATGTCGGTGACGCGCACGGTCAGCTGGGTCGCGTAGTAGTACTGGTCTTCGGGGAATTCGAGTTGGAGTCGTGCCATGGCGATGTCGTAATGGAAATGCGGCGCCGCTGCGCCAGCCGGGATTGTACCGGCTGCTTCTTCGCCGGCCGCTCGGCTCAGCGGCGCGAAGAGAGCACGATGCCGCCGACGACCAGCAGGAATGCCACCGCATGGTAGAGATGCGGCAGTTCGCCGAGAAAGGCCGAGGACAGCAGCGCGGCGAACAGCGGCGTGAGGTTATTGAAGAAGGCGGCGATGTTCGGCCCGACCCGCTGCACCCCGGCGCCCCAGCAACGCAGCGCGACGATCGCCGGCCCGATGCCGACATAGAGCAGGGCTGCGACCAGCGTCCAGCTCCAGTGGATGCGGGCGTCCGACACCAGCCATTCGCCGCCGGCGAACAGGCCGGACCAGCCCAGTCCGAACACGACCTGCGCCATCATGAAGGCGGACCAGTCGTGGCGCAGCTTGTGCGCATCCCCGGGCAGGGTCAGCAGCCAGCTGTAGAGCGCCCAGACGATGGTGGCGATCATCATCAGCAGGTCGCCAGCGACCAGCCTCAGGCCCAGCAGCTGGCGCAAGTCGCCGCGCGACAGCACCACCAGCACGCCGGCGATGGACAGGACGGCGCCCACCATCTGCCGCGGCGTCACCCGCACCTTGAAATACAGCCAGCCGATGAGCAGCATCCAGACCGGCAGGCTTGCGCCGACCAGCGTGACGTTGATCGGCGTGGAGGTCTTGAGGGCGAGATACTGAAGCGCGTTGTACAGGCCGATGCCCAACAGCCCCAGCCAGGAAAAGCGCCGCCAGGCGCGCCACATGTCGCTGTCCGGCCTCAGCACCCAGCCGGCCAGCGGCAGCAGCACGATGAAGGCGACGATCCAGCGGATGAAGTTCATCATCACCGGCGGCACCATGCCCTGGACCATCCGGCCAACCACGGCATTGCTTGCCCACAGCAGCGGCGGCAGCACGAGCAGCAGGATGGTGGAAGGCGTCAGGCGGCTGTTCATGGGGGCTGGGGCAGGGTGGATGGCGAGCCGGGATTGTAACGGCTGCGCATCCGCAATGCACCCGAATGGGGCAGCATATGGATCAGAGCCGTTTCGTGCCGACTTGCCCAAGTTGGCCTGTAAGCGATATCGCTTGTTCCGCGCAGCGACAGTTGCCGTTGCTTGTAGCTCCGCGCAGCGACAGTTGCCGTTGAAGTTGCCTTTGACGTGGATCCCCGTTAGACGGCGACGCGTCGCCAGGGACTGAAAC
>CAUQYP010000318.1:0-4953 GCA_963522035.1 uncultured Noviherbaspirillum sp.
CGCCTGCCTCGACCTGGTGCAGCGTGCGATCCAGCCCGAGCCGGCGGCCATGGTGCGTGACGGCGGCGTGATCGCGGCCGGCTTCGACGCCGAGCTCGACGAGCTGCGCGGCCTGTCGCAGAACGCAGGACAGTTCCTGCTCGACCTTGAAACCCGCGAGCGCGCCCGCACCGGCATCGCCAACCTGCGGGTCGAATACAACAAGGTGCACGGGTTCTACATTGAAGTGTCCAACGGCCAGACCGACAAGGTGCCGGCCGACTACCGGCGGCGCCAGACCCTGAAGAATGCCGAGCGCTATATCACGCCGGAGCTCAAGGCATTCGAGGACAAGGCCCTGTCGGCCCAGGAGCGCGCGCTGTCCCGCGAGAAGCAGCTCTACGAGCAGCTGCTGCGCGACCTGGCGCCGCATATCGACACGCTGCAGGACATTTCCCGCGCCATCGCCGAGACCGACGTGCTGATGGCCCTTGCCAGCCATGCATTGCGCCATGACTGGTGCGCGCCGCAACTCGTCGACGATCCGCTGCTGAAGATCGAGCAGGGCCGGCATCCGGTGGTGGAAAACACCATCGAGCGCTTCATTGCCAACGACTGCAGCCTGGACGCCGACCGGCGCCTGCTGCTGATTACCGGCCCCAACATGGGCGGCAAGTCGACCTATATGCGGCAGGTGGCGCTGATCACGCTGCTCGCCTACGTCGGCAGTTTCGTGCCGGCGGCGAGCGCGACCATCGGCCCGATCGACCGGATCTTTACCCGCATTGGCGCGGCCGACGACCTGGCCGGCGGCCGTTCGACCTTCATGGTCGAGATGACGGAATCGGCGGCCATCCTGAACGGCGCCACCGCGCAGTCGCTGGTGCTGATGGACGAAGTCGGCCGCGGCACCTCGACCTTCGACGGCCTGGCGCTGGCCTGGGCCATTGCGCGGCACCTGATCGGGACTACCCGCAGCTTCACCCTGTTTGCCACCCATTACTTCGAACTGACCCAGCTCCCGGACAGCCATCCGGCCGCCGCCAACGTTCACCTGTCGGCTGTCGAGCACAAGGACAGCATCGTGTTCCTGCACGCGGTGCAACCGGGGCCGGCATCGCAGAGCTACGGACTGCAGGTGGCGCAACTGGCCGGCGTGCCGCAGTCGGTGATCCGCGCGGCGCGGCGCCACCTGGCCGACCTCGAAGCCCACTCGGTGCAGTCCTCCGCGCAGTTCGACCTGTTCGCCATGCCGGCGCCGGCCGACGATGCGCAGGAAGCACCGGCCGACCTGCCCGATATCGACCCGCTGGTGCAGGCGCTGGAAGAGATCGAGCCCGACACGATGACGCCGCGCGATGCGCTCGACGCGCTCTACCGGATCAAGGCGCTGGCCCGGCAGGCCGGCAAATGAAGCCATTATTGCTGGCCGGCCTGGCGATGTCGATCGCGCTGCAGGCGGCGCCGGTGCGGGCGCAGCCGGAGGCGCTGAGTTTCGGCGTGATCGGCCATGCGTTCCGGAAGTCGGCCGATGAAGCCCTGCTGCGGCAATCCATCGTCGAGACCGATGCGGACAACCTCGGCTTCGTCGTCGTCAACGGCGTCAAGTCAGCCGACGAACCCTGTACCGATGCGCTGTACGAGCAGCGGCTGGCGCTGCTCTCCAGGGCCAAGAACGGCGTCGTGCTGTCGCTGGCCGGCAGCGACTGGGCCGACTGCAAGCGCGACAATGGCCGTCCCGCCGCAATGGAGCGGCTGACGCGGGTGCGCGACGTCTACTTCCAGGACGAAATGAGTTTCGGCGACACGCGGCTGATCCTGACGCGCCAGTCGACGACGACCAAGTTTCGGAGCTATGCGGAAAATGCGCGCTGGGAAATGGGCAAGATCGTCTTTGCGACAATTAATCTGCCGGCGCCCAACAACCACTACCTGACCGACGCCGGCCGCAACGGCGAATTCGAGGACAGGCTGATTGCCAACCGCTACTGGCTGGAGCGCGTATTCACCTTCGCCGCACGCGAAAAACGTTCCGGCATCGTGCTGTTCTGCGATGGCAATCCGGCGCTGCATTCCGGACGAACGTCGACCCGGGGACCGGACGGCGCCCGCGACGGATTCGTGGAAATGCGGCGCCAGATCGTCAAGCATGCGGCCACGTTCCCCGGCAAGGTGCTGGTGGTGCATGGCGGCAGCGCGAGCGGTGGCAGCAGCGGCAATGGCAAGCAGGGCAAGCCGGCCGCCATTGCCTGGAAAGGCAACCTGGGTGACCTGGAAGTCGCCGACGGCTGGACCAAGATCAATGTCAGGCCAGCGTCACCGGCGCTGCTCGAGGTCGCGGAAAGGACGAAAGCCGCGGCCCGCTGATCGTACAGGGCCGGGAGACGGCGTCCTGGCCGGACGCCGCCGGGTTTCAATGCACCTGCACTGTCCTGAACGCGTCGCCGTCGTCGTCGTCGTCATGATGACCGTGGCCATGGGCGCCGTGCACGTGGCCATGGGCAATTTCCTCGTCGGATGCGGCACGCACTTCAGTCACGTTGAGGTCGAAACGCAGGGCCATGCCGGCCAGCGGGTGATTCCCGTCCAGCACGACCTTGTCGTCGGCGATGTCGGTGACGGTGAAGATCATCGATTCATCGTCGCTGCCTGCGTCCGGCATGCCTTCGAACTGCATGCCGACCTGGGTATCTTCCGGGAACCGGTTGCGCGGTTCGACTTTCACCAGCTCGGCATCGTACTCGCCGAACGCCTCTTCCGGCTCGACCTGGATCTGGCCAGTATAACCCTGTTCCTTGCCGTCCAGCGCGGACTCGATTGCCGGCAGCGTGTTTTCATAATCGCCGTGCAGATAGACCATGGGTTCGCTGCTTTCTTCGATCAGATTGCCCTGGGCATCCGATAATTTGTAGTGAACCGTCACTACGGTATTTTTGGCAATCTTCATGACCCTTCCTTTCAGTTGATGTGACGCCGATTATACGCGGCGCCTGCAGGGCGAATGCGGCGCACCGCCGCTGCGTCTTTCCGGGATAATACCGCCATGAAAAATATGACCTTACTGGGCGATATCACGCCGGCCGAGTTCCTGCGCGACTATTGGCACAAGAAACCTCTTTTGATCCGGCAGGCGCTGCCGGGTTTCCAGCCTTTCCTGCCGCGCGACCAATTGTTTGCGCTGGCCGCACAGGAAGACGTCGAATCGCGGCTGATTACGCGCACCGGCGGGGAATGGAAACTGGGGTCCGGGCCGCAAACCGCGTTGCCGGACCCGGCGCAGCCGGACTGGACCCTGCTGGTCCAGGGCGTGAACCTGCACGACGATGCTGCCGATGCGCTGCTGCGGCAGTTCCGCTTCATTCCCGATGCGCGGCTGGACGACCTGATGATCAGCTACGCGAGCGATGGCGGCGGCGTCGGTCCGCATTTCGATTCCTACGATGTATTCCTGTTGCAGGCGCATGGCAAGCGCCGATGGTCGATCAGCGCGCAGCGCGACTTGTCGCTGGTCGACGGCATGCCGTTGAAGATTTTGGCGAATTTCAAGGCGGAGGAGACGTTCGTGCTCGAACCTGGCGACATGCTCTACCTGCCGCCGCATTATGCGCATGACGGGGTGGCCGAAGGCGAATGCATGACCTGCTCGATCGGCTTCCGGGCGCCGGCATACCAGGAACTGGGCGAAGCCTTCCTGCAATTCATGGCCGACAGCATCGACCTGCCCGGCCGCTATGCCGACCCGGACCTGGCGCCTGCGCGGCATCCGGCCGAGATAGGCAGGCCCATGCTGGAGCGGATAGGCGCCGAGTTGCAGAAGGTGACGTTTACCGAGGACGATATCGCCATTTTCCTGGGCGAATACCTGTCCGAGCCCAAGCGGGCCGTCTACTTCGATCCGCCCGAGCCGGCGTTGTCGCCGGCACGATTCCGCCAGCGTTCGGCTAAGGCAGGCGTGCGCCTGTCGCGCAAGACCAGCATGCTTTACACGGGTAAGCATCTGTTCATCAACGGCGAATCGTTCGCGATCGGCCGGGCCGACCGCAAGCCGCTCCTTGCCCTGGCCAACGAGCGCAACTTGAGCGGCGCCGACGTGGCGGCAGCGTCCGATGACGTGCAGGAAGCGCTCTATACGTGGTACCAGGATGGATGGCTGGACCTTGATTCGAACAAATAAACTCTTGTTACATTAAACACTGTCAAAAACGCCTGTTGACGGGGCTTCGCACTGGTGCGGCGTGGCCTAAGGGCTGAGTAATCCGTTATAATCGCCGGCTTAGGAAACTTGGCTTGTGCGGTGCACCAATCAACCGATAGCATGCGAAGTCCCCCCTATATATAGAGCGATAATTACCGGTAATTATTCATCGCACAATAAATAACCACTGAAGGAAATGCAATGAAAAAAACATTCTTGATCGCTTCCCTGCTCGCCGCAGTTGCACTGACCGCCTGCAGCAAGAAAGAAGAAGTCGCCGCACCTGCTGCAACGCCAGCACCTGCTGTTGAAGCGCCTGCCGCAGCCCCGGCACCGGTCGTCGAAGCCCCTGCTGCCGCACCTGCCGCCGCCGCTGCAGACGCTGCCGCCGCACAAGCCGCATCCGCAGCTTCCGAGGCAGCCAGCGCCGCCGCTTCCGCTGCTTCCGCCGCGTCCGACGCTGCCAGCGCAGCTGCTGCTGCAAAGTAATTCGCAATCATTGCTTGCGATCGACCGGCCTTCGGGCCGGTTTTTTTTCGTCCGGTGGCCGGTGCTGCCACACGGATACCAGCGTGGTGTCGGGCCATCGGCACGGCGGTCTGGAGCAGTTCCATGCTGACTTGCCGGGCGGCCTGTTGCGCACAGCGACAGTTGCAGTTGCAGTTGCAGTTGCAGTTGCAGTTGCAGTTGCAGTTGCAGTTGCCCGCGCAGCGACAGTTGCTGTTGCCTTTGACGCTGCTTTTGACGTGGATCCCCGTTAGACGGCGACGCGTCGCCAG
>CAUQYP010000319.1:0-4953 GCA_963522035.1 uncultured Noviherbaspirillum sp.
GGCTGTAGGTGACGGTGGCGCTGTCGGCGTCGGTGGCGACGACGGTGCCGGCAGCTGTGCCATTCTCGGCGACGGTGAAGGCCGCGGGCGAGGTGAACGCCGGCGCAACGCCCGTGGGCGTGTCGTTCACGTCGGTCACCGTGACGGTCACGGCCTGGGTCGTGTTCAATGGTCCGTCGCTGGCCTGCACCGTCAGGTTGTAGACGTTGTTGGCGCCGACGTCGGCCGGCGCCTCGAAGTCGGGCGCGGCAGCGAACGCGAGCGCGCCGGTCGCCGCATCGATCGTGAAGCGCGCCGCGTCCCCGCCCGTCACCAGGCTGTAGGTCAGCGGCTGGTTGTCCGCATCGGTGGCAACCACATTGCCGACGGCCGTGCTGTTTTCCGCAACGCTGAACGTCGCTGGCAAACCGAAGACAGGGGCCGCGCCGGCTGGTGGCTCGCTGGCATCGCTTACTGTCACGGCAATTGCCTGCGTGGTGTTCAACGTGCCGTCGCTGGCCTGCACGGTGATGTTGTAGACGTTGTTCGTGCCGGCATCGCCCGGCGCTTCGAAGTCGGGGGTGGCAACGAACGCAAGTGCGCCGGTCGCCTGGTCGATGGTGAAGCGCGCCGAATCGGTGCCGGCCAGGATGCTGTACGTGAGTGTCTGGTTGTCCGCATCGGCCGCCGCCACCGTGCCGACCGCCGTATTGTTCTCCGGCACCGTGAATGTCGCCGGTGAAGTGATCACCGGCGCGGCTTCGTTGACGTTGCTGACGTTGACGGTGACGGCCTGCGTGGTGTTCAAGCTGCCGTCGCTTGCCTGAACGGTAAAGTTATAGACATTGTTCGCGCCGACATCGACCGGAACCTCGAAGTTGGGCGCCATCACGAAACTCAGCACGCCGGTAGTCGGGTTGATGAAAAAGCGCGCTGAGTCAACCCCAGCTACCAGGCTGTAGGTCACGGTTGGACTGTCCGCATCGGTGGCGGCGACCGTGCCGATCGCGGTGCCATTCTCGGCCATTGTCCAGTTGGCCTGCGAGGCGAAGACCGGCGCGGCATTGGTGCGCACCACCACGCCGAGGAAGTCGCTTGCGTCCAGAACCGTGGTCGTGCTCATGTTCTGCAGGACGATCCGCATCTCGGCCGTGGCCGGCGCGCCGTTGGTGTCGATGAAGACGGACACCGTCGTCCCGCTCCTGCTGTACCAGACGCCATTGGCCGTGGCAGTGAGGCCGCCCCAGGTGAGGTCCGTGGTTCCAAGAAAGGCGGAGAGGTCGATCCGGTCATCGCCGCGGGTGAAATCGGTGATCAGGTCCCAGTTCGATGCGAACGGCGAGTCCGTCACAGCCGTGTACGCCAGGGTGTCCCGGCCACTGCCTGTCGTAATGGTGTCGCGGCCGCCGCCTCCGCGTATGACGTCGTTGCCGGCGCGGGCGTTCATCGTGTCGGCGACGGACGTGCCGACCAGGTTGTCCGCGAAACTGGTGCCGTTGATAGTGGCCATAATGTGCTTTCCGCAAGTTGGAAACGGCACCACAGGTGCCGCTCGGCAGATACAAGTCCGACTTCAATCAATCATTCAGGCTAGTCCATCGCCAGCCGCCAGCTTCAATCTGCATCAAAGCCGGCGCATTGCCGTTCAGCGTTCGCGCAGCATTGCGTCCCTGGCGCGCACGATAGGTTTAAGCAGGTAATGCAATACCGTCTTCTTGCCGGTGTGGATGTCGACCGTCGCCACCATGCCCGGCATGATGGACAGCGGCTTCGTCGCGCCGCCGGGGGTGCTGCCACGGGTGCGCACCTGGACCAGGTAGTAACTCTCTGCCCGTTCGCCCAGCCGGTCCGGGCTCAGCGTGTCCGCGCCTATCTGTTCGAGCGTTCCGGGAAACCCGCCGTAGATGGCGAAGTCGTATGCGGAAAGCTTGACCAGCGCGTCCTGCCCGACATGCAGGAAAGCGATGTCGGCCGGCTTCACGCGAGCCTCTACCAGCAGCGTGTCTTCATGCGGGACGATTTCCATCAGCTCCATGCCGGGCTGTATCACGCCGCCTACGGTGTTGACCTTGAGCTGCTTGACCACGCCTGCCACCGGCGCCCTTACTTCGGTGCGCCGCAGCCGGTCTTCGAGTTCGGTGTTGGCGGCCGCCAGCGCCGACTGCTCGGCGCGCGCCAGGCTCAGTTCCTTCATCGCGTCGGCGCGGAACCGGGTCGACGTTTCATCGACCCGTTCCCGCGCCTCGCGCAAGGCCGCCTGCAGCCGCGGCAAGGCCAGCCGGGCGGCATCGAGTTCACCGAGCAGGTCATTGGCCTGGCGTTCCAGCCGCACCGCATCGAGCTTGGTGATGTAGCCCTGGTTCGCCATCGGCTGCACCATGTTCAGCTCGCGCGTCACCAGCGCATGGCTTTGCTGGAGCTGCGCCTGCCTGGCCTGCTTTTCCGCGAGTTCCTGCGCCCGCTGGTCGGCCTGCTGGCGCAGCACCGCGAGATTGGCGCGCAGGGCCTGCTGGCGCCCGGCATGCAGCGCGGCTTCCGCCGCCACCAGCGCTACCAGCGCCGGGTCGCTGCCGGCCAGCGCCGGCGGCGGCGCAAAAGGCTGCCCGGCCGCCTCGGCGGAAAGACGGGCAATCCGCGCCAGCAGCGCACGGTCCTTGGCCTGCCCTTCCTGCGACGCCGAGGCGAAGCGCACCCGGTCAAGGCGCAGCAGCGGCTGGTCCTTCTCCACCCGGTCGCCGGTCCGGACCAGCACTTCGGCGACGATGCCGCCCTCCAGGTTCTGCACCAGCTGCAGCCGCGACGACGGCACCACCTTGCCTTCTGCCACCGCGTATTCATCGACCTCGGCCAGAGCAGCCCAGGCCACCGCCACGACCCAGAACAGCAGCGCCAGCCAGAATGCCCAGCGCGTGACGCGGCGCGGACCGTGCAGCAGCATGCCGCCCATGCCCTGCAGGTAGTCGGCATCGTTGACCGGCTCCGGCAAGGCGGCGCCAGGCTGCTGCCAGGCTGGCGGCGGCGAAGGCCGGCGTTCAGCGCGCGACATGGAGCTTGCCCGCCGCCAGCGCGGCCAGTACGGCGTCGCGCGGACCGTCCGCCACCAGCCTGCCCTGGTCCAGCACCAGTACCCGCTCGACCAGCGACAGCAGCGAGCCCCGATGCGACACCAGCACCAGCGTGCGGCCTGCCATCTGCGCCGCCAGCCGTTCCTTGAACAGCTGCTCCGAGCGCGCGTCCATGGCGCTGCTGGGCTCGTCGAGCAGGAGTATGGGCGGCGCCAGCAGTTCGGCCCGCGCAATCGCAATCGCCTGGCGCTGGCCGCCGGACAGGCAGCAGCCGCGTTCGCCGACCGGCATGTCATAGCCCTCGGCCGACGCGGCGACAAAGTCGGCCACGCCGCCGATGGCTGCGGCCCGCAGCATGGCCTCGTCGTCGACGCCGCTTTCCCCCAGCACGATATTGTCGCGGATGCTGCCATAGAACAGCATCACGTCCTGCGGCACATGGCCGATCTGCCGCCGCAGCAGCGCCGGGTCGAGCTGGCGCACGTCGGTGCCGTCGACCAGCACCATGCCCGTGCCGGGCGCATACAGCGACATCACCAGTTTTTCCACCGTCGTCTTGCCCGAGCCGATGCGGCCGATGATGGCGACCCGCTCACCGGCAGCGATGCGAAACGACAGTCCGCACAGCGCCTCGGCCTGCTGGCCCGGATAACTGAAGCGCACGTTGCGGAACTCGATCTCGCCGGCAAGCGGCCCGCGCTCCAGGAAGCGCTGCCCGGGCTCATGCTCGACCGGCAGCTTCATCACGCCCGCGGTGACATGCAGCGCGTTGCGGGCCTGGTGGTAGCGCGTGAGCAGCGAGGCAATCTGCGACCAGGGCGCGAGCGCCCTTCCGGCCAGGATGGTGCAGGCGATCAGGCCGCCCAGCGTCATCCTGTCCGCCGCGATTTCCAGCACGCCGAAGACGATCACCAGCAGGTAGGCGGCCTGCTGGACCAGCTGCGCCACGTTGACCACGCAGGACGACAGCAGCCGCGCGTTCAGCCCCAGCTTCGCCATCTGGCCGATCAGCCCTTCCCAGCGCCGCTGCAGCATGCCCCGCGCGCCGGCGGCCTTGACCGCTTCCAGCCCGACCAGGCTTTCGACCAGCGTCGCCTGGCGCTGCGCGCCGAGCCGGCTGCTCTCTTCCACCAGCCTGGCCAGCGGCAGCTGCAGCAGCAGGCCGGCGCCGACGATGACCGGGATGGCCAGCACCGGCACCCAGGCGACGCTGCCGCCGACCCAGAACATGGCGGCAATGAAAAGTGCGACGAAGGGCAGGTCGACCAGCGCAGCCATGGTGGCCGAGGTGGCGAAGTCGCGCACGTTCTCGAACTCCTGCAGGTTGCTGGCAAACGCGCCGGTGGACGCGGGCCGCGCCGCCATGCGCAGGTCCAGCACGCGCTGGAACACCTGCGAGGACAGCTGCAGGTCGATGCGCCTGCCGGCAATGTCGATGAAGTAGCTGCGCAGCATGCGCATGCTGAAGTCGAACAGCATCACGGCGCCCATGCCGGCAGCCAGCGCCCACAGCGTGGCCATCGCATGGTTGGGCACCACGCGGTCGTACACGTTCATCGAGAACAGCGGCATGCATAGCGCGAACAGGTTGATCATCAGCGAGGCCAGCATGACTTCGCTGTAGAGCGGCCACAAGGGCAGCAAGGTGTCGCGCAGCCAGTGCGCAGCGGCCGGCGGCGCGCTGGCGGCGCTGCGCTCGTCGCAACTGATGACGGGCCTGGCCAGCAGCACCGCGCCGGCGTAGCGCAGCCGCAGCTGCTCCAGCGGCATTGCGACGGCGCCCTGCTCCGGCAGCAGCAGGTGGGCGCCCTCCTCGTCGCGGCGCAGCAGCACGCAGGCGCCGCGGCCATTCAGCAGCTGAACCACCGGCAGCACGCCCTCGCCGATGTCGTCGAGTTCGCGCCTGGAC
>CAUQYP010000320.1:0-4931 GCA_963522035.1 uncultured Noviherbaspirillum sp.
TAATGCAACGGCAACTGTCGCTGCGCGGAACGGCAACGGCAACGGCAACGGCAACGGCAGCGTCACAAGCAACGGCAACGGCAACGGCAACGGCAACTGTCGCTGCGCGGGCAACTGCAACAGCAACTGTCGCTGCGCGCAACAAGCAATGCCGCTTACAGGCCGGCTTGGGCAAGGCGCGTTGCAAGCGCCTCCACCGGCCCGCCTAGAAGTCGATCGACGCCGACAGCACCGCCGTGCGCGGTGTGCCCACCGTCACGTAGGTACCGGTCGTAAGCCAGTATTTTTTGTCGAACAGGTTCTCGATGCCAGCGCGCAGCACCACCACCTTGCCCCCGACCAGCGTGGTATAGCGTGCACCGATATCGTAACGGGTCCAGCTGTCGAAACGCTGGGTATTGGCATTGTTCAGGTACGCGCCCGACGTATAAACCGCGCGCCCGTTCAGCGCCAGGCCCGACACCGGCGTGTCCCAGTCCAGCGCCAGGCTCGCGGTCCGGTCCGGCACGCCGGCGGCGTCGTTGCCGTTGTCGGCAGCCGGCGTGGTACGGGTCAGCTTCGGGTCGACGAAGGCAATGCTTGCCATGCCGCGCAAGCCTCTCTGCAGTTCGCCGTACGCGGACAGTTCCAGGCCGCGGTTGCGCTGCTGGCCGAAGTAGCCATAGACATTGCTTGCCGCGTCGGCCTGCGCGCCCGGACGATCTATCTGGTAGAGGGCCGCCGTCGTGGTGATCTTGCCCCAGTCCACCTTCACGCCGGTTTCGACCTGCCTGGACTCGAACGGCGCCAGCGCTTCGTCCCGGTTCGCATAGGTCGGGCCGACGATGACGCCGCGGGTCAGGCCTTTGGTGTAATTGCCGTATACCGAGACATTGTCCATCGGCTTGAACACGACGGCAGCGATCGGCGCTACCGCGCTTTCGTCGTAGTGCGTGGTCCTTGCGCCGGTAGCCGTGTTGTAGCCCTGCACCTCCACGTTCTGGTTGCGCGCGCCCAGCGTGACCAGCAGGCGCTCGTCCATGAAGGACAGCGTGTCGGCGATGGCAAAGCTGCTCAGCGTCGTGTCCGACGCCTTGCCCGGGTCGGTGCGCGCCGCCGTGATCGCGGGCAGCGGCGACGGATTATAGATGTTCGAGCGGCCGGTCGCGCCGGTGATGTAGGCATTGCCTGCTTCCTGGCGCATTTGCGTCACGCCGGCCGTCAGCGTATGGCCGACGCCACCGGTCCTGAAGCGCCAGCGCAGGCCGGCGTTGCCGCTCACGGTCTTCGTATAGGAATCGTAATAGTTGTTCTGCACGCCGAAGTCGCCGGCGGCATTGACCGGCGCCGTGCGCAGCGTACTCGGGAACACCTGGTCGTTCTTGCCATCGCGGTAGCCGATGCTGGCGTACGCACTCAGCGCATCGGTCAGGTCGTATTCAAGGCGGGTGGCGATGGTCGAATCCTTCTGCACCAGGGTCGTGCCCGGGTAGAAGTTGGTGCGCGCATTCGGCGGCGCGGGGATCTGTGCAATGCCGTTGTCGAGGCTGATCTGCGGGCGGAAGTTGTCCGTGTCGTCGCGCTGCACGATCGCGTCCAGCGACCAGCGCAGCCGCTTGCCCCGGTAGTCGACGCCAAGCGCGCCCAGTGCGCTTTCCTGGTCGCTGTCATGGATGGTGGCCTCGCCGTTGCGGACCAGGCCGTTGAAGCGCACGCCCCAGGCCTTGTCCTGGCCGAAGCGGCGGCCGAGGTCCACGCCCAGGCCCAGGTTGGCGGTACCGGTATACATGCCGGTCAGGCGGGTCAGCGGCGCATCGTCGGCCCGCTTGCTGACGATGTTGATGCCGCCGCCGATGCTGCCGCTCGGCGCAATGCCGTTGACCAGCGCGCCCGGGCCCTTGAGTATCTCCACCCGTTCCACCAGCTGGGCGGGAACGCGGTTCTGGGAAACCAGGCCGTACAAGCCGTTGAAGCCGACGTCGGTGGCGCTGACGGCAAAGCCGCGCATCTGGAAGGTGTCGTCGAAGCCGGTGCTGCCAGTGCTCATCCGCACCGACGCATCGTTCACCACGACGTCGGCCACGGTGCGCGCATTCTGGTTCTCGAGCAGCTCCGACGTGTAATTCGTCGTGCTGAATGGCACGTCCATCGTGTTCTGGGATCCCAGCAAACCGAGGCTGCCACCTCGCGCGACCTGGCCACCCGCATAAGGGCGCTCGAGATTGCCGCCCGCGTCGCCGCTGACCGAAATCTCGGGCAGGGTCGCAACCGATGCGGCTGTCTGCGCGGCGGCGGCGCTGCCGAACAGCAGGAGCGTCGCGCCGGCAACCTGGCGCAGCAGGAGAACGCCATGTGGATGCTTATCCTGCGCAACGGGCTGGGCGGAAAAAACGTTTTTGGACATTATGATTTTCAAGAACTTGTGAAAGAACTGCGTGGAAGTGGCAGGCAAGATGAAAAATGACTGCCGGCGACGATGCTCCCCGGCTGGACAAATGGTGGCGACACGCAGGCACAGCCATGCAGGCATCGAAAAGCCCACAAATCATAATGAGAATCAATCTCATTCGCAAGCAGAAATGTGATTTATGCCAATATTTTTATGGCCGAGGCTGAAAAGGAGGACGTGCCGGGTCGAACTGGGCGGCGCGGCGCAGCGCCCAGTGAACGTGCATATAGCGAGTTTGGCGTTCTAAACGACCGAAAACCTGGATCGTCGCCCGAAGGAATGAATGACGACGTCCTCGGCTGCAACAACTCGGCACAGCCTGGCAAAGGACAGGCGGCCGGCTGGCAGCCGGCCTTGTCGGGCTATTGCAAAACGGCAGGCGGGGTTACCGAGCCCGCGCTGGCGTCACGCGCCACACGATGTTGGCAAGGTCATCGGCGACGATGAGCGCGCCGCGCGGGTCGACCGTCACCCCGACTGGCCGGCCGCGGGTCTTGCCGTCGTTGTCGCGAAATCCCGTCACGAAGTCCACCGGCGCCCCGTTCGGACGGCCGTCGCGAAACGGCACGAAGACCACCTTGTAGCCGACCGGCTCGCTGCGATTCCAGCTGCCGTGCTCGCCGACGAAGACACCTTCGGCGAACTGGCCTCCCATCGCGGCCTCCGAGAAGTCGACGCCGAGCGCGGCGACATGCGAGCCCAGCGCGTAGTCGGGCTTGATGGCCGACGCCACTTTCTCCGGGTCCTGCGGCCGCACGCGATCGTCCACGTTCTGGCCCCAGTAGCTGTACGGCCAGCCATAGAAGGCGCCGTCCTTCACCGACGTCAGGTAGTCGGGCACGAGGTTGGGGCCGATCTCGTCGCGTTCATTGACCACGGCCCATAACTGGCCTGACTGCGGCTGTATGGTCAGCGCAGTGGGATTGCGCAGGCCGGTGGCATACGGCCGGTGCGCGCCGGTTTCCGCATTGATTTCCCAGACCATCGCGCGGTCGGCTTCCGCCACCATGCCGCGCTCGGTGATATTGCTGTTGGAACCGATACCGACATACATCAGCTTTCCATCCGCACTCGCGGCCAGCGCCTTGGTCCAGTGGTGATTGATTTCCGACGGCAAGTCGGTCACCTTGACCGGCGGCGCGCTTGCCTGGGTCTGCCCCGCGCGGTATTCGAAGCGCACCAGCGCTCCCTGGTTGGCGACGTAGAGCTTGTCGCCGACCAGCGCAAGGCCATACGGCGCATCGAGATTCTCGGCAAAGACCGTCTTCAGTTCATACACGCCGTCGCCGTCGGCATCGCGCAGCAGGGTCAGCCGGTCGCCGCCCTTGACGGACGTGGTTCCCTTGGCCTTGATCACGCCGGCGATCAGGTCCTTCGGCCTCATCGGCTTCGCCTTGCCGCCCTTGCCTTCGGCGACAAGGACGTCGCCATTCGGAAGGACCAGGGTCTGGCGCGGCACTTTCAGGTCGGTGGCGATTGCCGAGACGGTATAGCCCTCGGGCACCGTCGGCTTCTGGTCGCCCCATGCGCTCGGCTCGGCGATCTTCATCGAGGGCAGCAGCCCCCGCTGCGGCGCGGGCAGCCCCGGCTCGGGACCTTGCTGGCTCACAGCGTCGTCACTGCCTTCGCATGCGGCGAGCATCAATGCGACGGCGACGGATGCAAGCAGGCGAGTACCGGTGGATTTGCCTGAAGAGAATTTGCTTGAAGAGAAACGGTTCATTTTCTGACTCCCACGCCAAACCTGGCGAAGCCTACCCAAGTGGTCACGCAGGCAAGCAGGAAAACGATGACGGAAAGGACAAGCCCCATGGGCATGGTGGCCCAGGCGTCCTTGGCATGCGTCAGCGCATTCACAAACCCGAGCACCCATGTCGCCAGCAGGAGAATTACGTAGAGGACGGCATGCCGGCCTCTACGCGCCGGGCGGAACAGGTTGATGACGGCCCACAGCAGCGCGAAGCCGCCAAAAACCAGGCCGCCTGCAATCAGCCAGGACGCGAAGTTGCTCCACTCGATCTGGTAGCTTTTTGTATAGGCGATGTCGGCCAGCAGAGCGCCCAGGAACAGGGGTATGGTCCCGGATAGCAGCACCGCGTGGTTCGGGTGCAGCCTTCTTCCATAGTCCAGGTCTTCGTTGACGGTCACGGGGTTTCTCCTTGTTGCAGATGCCTGCGAGGAAGTCTGACGTGATAAGGCGGATGAGGTTCCGTGACTGATTGGCAATATGCGCTAAATCGTTGTCAATCAGAAGATGTCTTGCAAAAACCCGGATGACTCAGCGTTTTCTGGCCCGGTGCCGGCCTTACCTGAGCCTATCCAACACCCTTCTGGCGTAGTCTCGTGCTGATTTGCCCAAACCGGCCTGTGAGCGCTATTGCTTGCTCCGCGCAGCGACAGTTGCCGTTGCTTGTAGCTCCGCGCAGCGACAGTTGCCGCTGCAGTTGCCGCTGCAGTTGCAGTTGCAGTTGCAGTTGCAGTTGCAGTTGCAGTTGCAGTTGCA
>CAUQYP010000321.1:0-4916 GCA_963522035.1 uncultured Noviherbaspirillum sp.
TTATCCGATTTCGGCACCAGCGACGTGGCGTCATCAACGGGGGCCCACGTCAAAAGCCACGGCAATGGCAACGGCAACGGCAAGTGCAACGGCAACGGCAATGGCAATGGCAACGGCAACGGCAACGGCAACTGTCGCTGCGCGCGGCTCAATGCAACGGCAACGGTCGCTGCGCGGAACGTCAAAGGCAACCGCAACTGTCGCTGCGCGGAAGTGGCGCTTCCGGTGCAAGCCGGTATGAAAATGCTTTAGTTGCCGTGCAATGATGTTTCTGTCCTAGCGCAGCGCATCGTCTTCCAACTGGTGGCGAATCGCGGTCACAAGCACAAGTGCATCGCTTTCAATGGAAAAAAGCGCGAGGTAGCCGGTTTTGCGGCCAAAGGGAATCACGAGCTTGCGCTCTGTCGGATCGTCGGCGGCCATCGGGCACAGGTAGGGATTAAATCCGAGTTGCCCGATTGCATACTCGATCGCATCGCGCGCTTCGATTGCAGCGTCGAGACTCGAGCGTTCGACTTTATACAAAAATAACGCAAACAATTGCTCTGCCGCTGCTTCCGTCAAAGCCACGTCAAAACCAGCGTCCTTCACGCGTCGTCCGCTTTCTTGCGCGCACTGCCGGGGCCGAATTTTGCCTCGATTATCTTGTCGAGTCCGGCAAGGATGGATTTCGCCGGCAGGGTACGGCCGGTTTTGCGTGCCTCAGCCAATGAGGCGCGACCGCGTGCCAGAAATTCCGCCTGTAACTTTCGATAATGCGCCTCGCGGCGTGCCGCGCTCTCGATGAACGCGGACAAGGTCTCGCCGTCGTCCAGTACCGATTCCATTTCCCTGCGAACTTCAGGTTCCACGCGGATGGCGGGAAGCATCGCGGATTTCATGTTTTCCTCCAATGTAATGCATATGCAGTACATCATACCCGTACCCGGGAACTGAAGGTTAATCCGCCCCGCCCGCGTGCGGCAGCTCCAGGCTGAACACCGAACCCTGCCCTGGCTCGCTATGCACGCTGATCCTGCCCCCATGCGCTTCCACCAGCTGCTGCGTGATGAACAGTCCCAGCCCCAGCCCGTCGGCCGACCTGCCGCCACCGGCCCGCTCGAACTGCTGGAAAATGCGCTCCTGGTCCTCGGCCGAGATGCCGATGCCATGATCCCGCACGTCGATATGCACACCCGCCGCGGTCGGCAGCAAGCTGACCTGCACCGGCTTTCCACCACCGTAGCGCAGCGCATTGGTCAGCAGGTTGACGAGCACCTGCTCGATGCGAAACTCGTCCCACATGCCTGCTACCGGCGTCGGCGCATGCAGGCTGATCGTGCAGCCCGCGGCTGCCGCCTGCTGCTCCAAGTCGTCGATCACGCGCTGCAGCAGCCGTGACAACTCTGTTTTGACAGGCCGCACCGACAGGGTGCCGCTGCGGATGCGCGAGACGTCGAGCATATCTTCGATCAGTCGCACCATGTTGCGGATCTGGCGGTCGTCGCGGGCGAACATGGCTTCGAGCTGCGGCGCCCCGAACGCCGCCATGTTGCCGCGGCCCAGCTGCATCCTGCGCAGCTGCGACTCCAGGAACAGCGTGTTGAGCGGCGTGCGCAGCTCATGCGCGACGATGGACATGAAGTCGTCGCGCATCTTTACCGCGTGCTTCAGTTCGTCCTGCGCGGCATTGAGCTGTTCCAGCAGCGCCTGCTGCTCGCGCCGCGAGCGCTCCAGCGCCTCGACCTGCCGCCGCATCTCGCTGCGCTGCCGGTACATTTCGACGAACACGGCGACCTTGCTGTTGACCGCATAAGCGTCCAGCGGCTTGTGCAGGAAGTCGACCGCGCCTGCCTCGTAGCCCCGGAACGCGTGGTTCAGTTCGCGCCCGGCGGCGCTGACGAACACGATGGGGATGCGCCGGGTGCGCTCGGTGCCGCGCATCAGGTCGGCCAGCTCGAAGCCGTTCATGCCCGGCATCTGGACGTCCAGAAGCGCCAGCGCAAAATCATGCTCCAGCAGCAGCGCCAGCGCCTCGTCGCCGGAGCTGGCCGCGTGCACGACCAGGTCGTCGCGCCGGATCAGCGCCTCCAGCGCAATCAGGTTCTCGGGAAGATCGTCGACGATCAGGATATTAACGGTGCCTGCCATGGGTATCAGCGCCTGTCCAGTTCGAGTAACAGCATGCGGATCCGGTCCAGCGTCAGCACCAGGTCGGGTGCGCGGCGCCGGATGGCGGCGCGCGGCATGGTGGGGATGGCCGCTTCGTCCGGGTCCTGCGCCACGGTCAGCCCGCCCGTCTCGCCGATGCGAGCCAGCCCGTCGGCGCCATCGTCGTTGGCGCCGGTCAGCAAGATACCGGCCACGCGCTTGCCCCAGGCGTCGGCGGCGGACTCCATCAGCACATCGATCGACGGCCGCGAGAAATGCACCGGCGCTTCGCAGCTCAGCGCGAAGCTGCGGTCCTGCTCCACCAGCAAGTGGTAGCCGCCAGGCGCGATGTACAGCGTGCCCGGCGCGATGGACTGCTTGTCGCCCGCCTCCTCGACCGGGATCGCCAGCCGGGCGCTGAATACTTCCGCCAGCCTGCTCTCGGCGTCGCCCGGCAAATGCAGCAGCGCGATCAGCGGCAGCCGGTAGCCCGCTGGCAAGCCGGTGAAGATGCGCAGCATCGCCTCCAGCCCGCCGGCCGAGCCGGCGACGACGACCGCTTCAATGTTGCGCGCTGCAGCGCCCAGGATGCGCTCGTTCATGCTCTCCCCGCTCATCGCTTGCGGTACAGGCGCTCGCGCCTGTCCATTGTTTCGAAACCGTCGCCGCAGGCCGAGAAATCCAGGCTTTCCTTTGCGCCAAGCCCAAGGAAACCGCGATGGCAGAGCGAGTCGTGAAACAGCCTTAACGCCCGGTCCTGCAGTTTGCGGTTGAAATAGATCAGCACGTTACGGCACGACACAAGATGGGTTTCGGAAAACACCGTGTCGGTCGCCAGGCTATGGTCGGCGAAGGTCACATTGGCCGAAAGGAACCGGTCCATCAGCGCCGACTCGTAGGCGCTGGTGTAGTAATCCTCGAGTCGCCGCTTGCCGCCTGCCTTCTCGTAGCTTTCCGCATAGCGCTGCATTGCCGGCAGCGGAAAAATGCCGCGGCGCGCCTTGTCCAGCGAAGCCTGGTTGATGTCGGTCGCATAGATCAGCGTGCGCTCCAGCAGGCCTTCCTCGTGCAGCAAAATGGCCAGCGAATACACTTCCTCGCCGGTGCTGCAGCCCGCCACCCAGACCTTGATCGACGGGTAGGTATGCAGCACCGGCACGACCTCCCGGCGCAGCGCCAGGAAGTAGGACGGGTCACGGAACATCTCGCTGACGGGGATCGTCAGGAACTGCAGCAGCTGGTGGAAGGCCGCCGGGTCATGCAGCACGCGCGACTGCAGGGCCGAGATGGTCGGGCAGTCGAACTGCGCCAGCGCATGCAGGACGCGACGCTTCTGCGACGCCAGCGAATAGTCCCTGAAGTCATGCCCGTATTGCAGGAAGATTGCTTCCGCCAGCAGCTTCAGCTCGATGTCGGTGGCGTCGCGCTTCATGCCGGCAGCCGCTCCAGCGTGGGCAGCCAGACCCGCAGCAGCGCGAACAGCCGCTCGAGGTCGACCGGCTTGGCCAGGTAGTCGCTGGCGCCGGCCTTCAGGCACTGGTCATGGTCGTCGCGCATCGCCTTGGCAGTGACGGCGATGATGGGCAGTTTCTGGAAGCGGGCGTCGGTGCGCAGCCGGCGCGTCGCTTCGAGCCCGTCCATGACCGGCATCATCACGTCCATCAGCACCAGGTCGATGTCGGGCGTGGCGTCGAGCTTCTCGATCGCCTCCAGGCCGTTGCGGGCCACGGTCACCGCCAAGCCGCGCTGTTCCAGCGCGCTGGTCAGCGCAAAGATGTTGCGCACGTCATCGTCGACCAGCAGCACGCGCCGGCCCTGGAACACGTGGTCCCGGCTGCGCGCGCTCTTGAGCATGGCCTGGCGGTCGTCTGACAGTTCGGCTTCCACCTTGTGCAGGAATAGCGTCACTTCGTCGAGCAGCCGCTCGGGAGAGCGCGCGCCCTTGATGATGATGGACCGCGAATACTTCAGCAGGTCGGCTTCCTCTTCCCGGGTCAGGTTGCGGCCGGTGTAGACGATCACGGGCGGAAACGGCTGCAGCCCCTGTTCGGACATGCGGCGCAGCAGCTCCTTGCCCTGCATGTCGGGCAGCTTGAGGTCGATGATCATGCAGTCGAAGCCGCCGCCAGCGTCCGACTCGGCCAGCCTGGCCAGCGCTTCCGACCCGGTGGCGACGGCGACGATATCGACATCGTCATCGCTGATCAGCTGCGTCACGCTGTCGCGCTGGCGCGCATCGTCCTCTACCAGCAGGATGCGCTTCACCTGTTTCGTGGTGCGCTCCTCCAGCCGCCGGAATACGTCCTTCAGTGCGTCGCGCGAGGCCGGTTTGCGTGCATAGCCGATTGCGCCCATGTGCAGCGCGGCTTCGCTGCGGTCTTCGGAGGACACCACGTGGACCGGTATGTGGCGGGTGCGCGGGTCTTCCTTCAGGTCCTGCAGTAGCGACAGGCCCGGCCGGTCCGGCAGCCGCATGTCGAGCAGCACCGCGCTCGGCATGAATTCGCGCGCCAGCTGCAGCCCTTCATCGGCGCCTTGCGCTACCAGGCAGCGATAGCCCATCTCGCGCGCCAAGTCGTACAGGATGCCGGCGAACGCCGGCTCGTCCTCCACCACCAGCACGGTGCGCCTGTCGCCGGCCGGGTTGCCGCGGTCGTCCGGAAAGGGCGCATCCTGCGGGTTCGCCGACCTTGCAGGCGCCGCGGCCGTTCTCGCCGGGGCAGGTTGCGGCGACGGCCTTGCCGGCGCCAGCGCCAGGGCCGGCAAGGCCGGAAGCGGCTGCGTCC
>CAUQYP010000322.1:0-4849 GCA_963522035.1 uncultured Noviherbaspirillum sp.
GCAACGGCAACGGCAACGGCAACGGCAACGGCAACGGTCGCTGCGCGGAGCTACAAGCAACGGCAACTGTCGCTGCGCGGAGCAGGCAGCATCGCTTTAAGGGCGGCTTGGACCAATCAAAACGAAACTGCTTCAGGACGGGCGCGGCACGGCCCAGCCGTGCGCCTGCCAGTCGCCTGCCAGCATCGCGGCAAAGCCCGAAGGCGCGGGCAAACCCTGGCACACCAGCATGGACGGCTCAACGCTGGGCGAGCCCTCGCTCCACCACAGGCTGCGGCCTTCTGCCAATACCGATACCAATGCATCCGGCGCGCGAGCCGGCTCAGGCATGGCGATGCGCCAGGATGTCGATGGCTGCACGTTGGACTGCGCTGGCGGCGCACCCGCCACCGGCTGCGCCGCCAGCGCCCGGTCGAAATCATCGAACACGAAGTCGGCCGCAAGCGAACCGAAAGCCAGCGCTTCCAGCGCGTCATACCAGCTGCTCCCCTTGCCTATCCAGTCCGTCAGCGCCACATGCGCCGCGGCCGGCGCGGCCAGCATCAATGGGTAATGCCGGCCCACCCGGTCCACGCTGGGCATCATCACGCCGGCCCAGGCCTGCTCGCCGACGATGCCTCCGGCAATCGCGAAGCGCCATACCGGACTGGTCAGGTAGTGCGCCAGCCAGTCGCCGCCAAGCTGCTGCCGGCTGGCGAGCATGCACTGCTGCAGCCAGCCGTCCCAGGTTTCAACCAGGCTGTCAGGCAGGCGCCGCCGGACGAAGTCGCCGTGGCTGGTGAGCTTGCCGTAGAAGCCGGGCGGGCTGGCGATCACAGCTTGTCCACGCAGCGGAACTGCTCCAGCGTGCTGCGCCTGAACGGGTTGACGACGCTGCTCGCAGTCATGTCCAGCACGGCCTTGCGGCCGTCGAGGTCGAACGTGACCTTGTAGCGCTCGCCCTGCGCGGTCGGCTCCACGCTGGCCTTGTCGAGCATGCGGAACCAGGCCCATGGGCCCTCGGTGCGCAGCGACGAACGGGCGGAGGCCGGCTCGCCGTTCAGCGCGACCTGGCCGCTGCCCTTGCCGCTGGGCAGCTGGAACGCCATGCCGGGCGCGGCGGGCGCGACATTGAGCACCTGGCCGTCGATGTCCAGCGTGAGCTTGCTGATGGCGCTGTCCACGCTCGCCGGCTTCAGCTCGAAGCGCATCGACGCCTGCCTGGCGCCGCTGGCGAAGAAGGCGTCGCGGATCTGCGCGGCGCGCTGGAATTCGTCCAGCACCGGCTGACCGATGCCGAGCGAGCCGTTGTTGGCGGTCGGCCGCCAGCGCCAGCGCGCGCCGCCCATGTCGACGTACTGCGACAGGTTCTTCTGGAAGAACTCGTCGACCATGCCGCCGGGTGCGAAGAACTTGCCGAAGTCGTCGGCAGTGACGTCCTGCGCGGCGTTGCGGGTCAGCGGGTAGCGGCCGGCGACCGCCTGGCGGCAGAACTGCGCCGGGCCGGCGGTCCAGAGCGAGTTCAGCCGCTCGCGCTCACTGCCCGAGGTCAGGCCGGCGCCGCTGCCGTCCACGCTCTTCAGCACTTCGCCCAGCGGTGCCGGCTTGCCCTGCGCTTCGAGCTTGACCCTGGCCAGCACGTCGCCCGGCGGCGGCGGCGTGCCGCTGCGCTTGGCGGCGCTTGCGGCGTCGAGGTAGAGCGCGACATCCTTCAGCATGCCCAGCACCTGGTCCAGCGGCGCCGGCGTGCCGGCCACCATCTTGTGCAGGTCGTCGAAATGCGCATCCACCGGGTTCTGCGGCTTTGCAACTGCGGCGGCCGGTTCGGCGCCGGCGCCGGCGCCCATCGCGCTTTCCAGCTTCTCGCGATAGGCGTCGAGCTTGCCCTTGACAGCCTCGGTCACCGAGGCCGCGGTCTTGCCGCCCCTGGCGCTGTCCAGCGTGGTTTCCTTGCTGGCGGCCACCATGAAGGTACGCAGCGGCGACGCCGCGCCCGACAGCAGGTTGGTCACGCGCGCGCCCTGCTCCAGGTTGCCGAACGGCGCCACGGTGACGTCGGCCAGCAGCGCGTCCCACTGTGCGATGTACTCGCTGTAATACATCTGCAGCAGCGACTCGCGCATCTGCGCGGCGTCGGCGACGGCCGAAGCTTCCTGCTGCGCCAGCACCCAGCGCTCGTTGGCGACGTCGGCCATGGCCTTGCTGGCCAGGTCGAGGAACTTTGCATGCCCGGCTACCGAGTAGACGCCGCTGACGCCGCGCGTGAGCGGCTCGCCGCTGCGCCGTACGAACACGGCCGGCGCGTCGCGGCCGCCAGCGGCGACGACGGTGAACTCGGGCAGCTTCTCGCGCAGCAGCTGGCGCTTGATGCGGTTATAGGTGCGCTGCTGCAGCGGCATGCGCGCCAGCGCCAGCCGGGTGTCGCCGACCAGCTGCGCGTCAAGCTGCGGCAGCGTGCCACTGCCCTGGTAGCTGGCCAGCAGCGCCTGCACGTGCGACGCCAGCGCGCCCTTCTGCTCGTCGCTGGCGCCGGCCAGGTTGCGCTCGTTGTCGTAGGTGACCCAGGCGGCGATCGACTCGGGATCGAAGTGCGCGGCGTCGCCCAGCATCAGGTAGACCCGCAGCACTTCGTACAGGTACTCGGTGTTGTTGGCGCTGCTGCGGCGCAGCTGGAATTCCATGCGCTGCTGTATGCGCGGCAGCAGCGCCTGCTGCAGCATGTTGCGGTAGGCCAGCTGCGCGCCCTCGCCCAGCTTGTCGCCCTGGTACAGGCCGAAGCGCATCAGCCACGGCGCGCCCTGGCCGCGCTCGTTGTAGCCGCCTGGCAGCTCGCGCATTGCATCCAGCAAGGGGATGAGCGGCAGCATGCCGGCCTGCGCCGGCAATGCCGCTGCAGCCTTGGCAATGGCGTCGCTGCGCTGCGCCATGTCGGCGACATAGGCCTGGTTGCGCATATAGCTGGTCACCATGCCAGCGCCCAGCAGCACGAACAGCGCGGCCACGCCGATCGCGGCGCCCCAGTGCAGCAGGCGCCGCCGGCGTTCCAGGCCGCGGTTCACGCCGGCCAGTTCGGCTTCCGGAAAAATCACTTGCTGCAGCAAATTGGTAATGAAGTAGCTGCGCCCGCTCGGGCCATTGGGCGGCAGCACCTGGCGGTCGAGACCGAACGAGGCGGCCATCGCGCTCATGACGCGGTCGATCGGGCTGCCTTCCTGCGTGCCGCTGCTGAAATACACCCCGCGCAGCAAGGGCTGCTGCTCGTAGCGGCTGCCTTCGAAGACGTCGTTCAGGAAGCGGCCCAGCACGTCGCCGACGCCGGCGAACTGCTGCGGAAAGCCATAGATCAGCGCGCGCTTCTGGGTATCGCGTTCCTGCTGCATGCGCGCCAGCACGCGGGCCTGCAGCTGCTGCTCCAGCAACTGGAATTCACCTGCGAACAGGCCCAGCGGCGCTTCGGCCTGCGCGCTTCCTTCGAGCGGGAAGGTCATGCCCCAGACCTGCGCGCGCTCTTCGCGACCCAGCCCGTCGAAGTACTCCATGAAGCCGGCCAGCAGGTCGACCTTGGTCACCATCACATAGACCGGGAAGCGCACGCCCAGCTTGTCATGCAGCTCCTTCAGCCGCTCGCGGATGGCGCGCGCCTGGGCCTGCCGGTAGGCGTCGTTTTCCTGGAGCAGGTCGGCCACGCTGAGGGCGACGATGACGCCGTTGATGGGCCGCCGCCGGCGGTGCTTGCGCAGCAGTTGCAGGAAGCCGGTCCAGGCCGCCTTGTCGGCGTCGGCATGGCTGTCCTGCGTGGTGTAGCGGCCGGCCGTGTCGAGCAGCACCGCGTCGTCGGTGAACCACCAGTCGCAATTGCGGGTACCGCCGACGCCGCCGATGGCTGCCGCGCCCATCCTCTCCGCCAGCGGAAATTTCAGCCCCGAATGCACCAGCGCGGTGGTCTTGCCGGTGCCGGGCGCGCCGATGAACATGTACCAGGGCAGCTGGTACAGCCCGCCCTTCCTGCCGCCCGTCTTCGTCTTGCGCAGGATGGCCATGGCTTCCTGCATGCGCTTGTTGATCACCGTGAGTTCGGCAGCGCTTTCCCTTGCACCGGCCGGCAGCGCCTGAGCTGGCGCATCCTCGCCGGCCACGCTTTTCATCAGCTGGATGTTGGCGAGGCGCGCACGGACCCTGCGCCAGGCGAATATGCCGGCCCATAGTAAAAAGAGGATCGCGATGATGGTCCAGCGCGCGTCGGCGCTGGCAAAAGGCGCGCGGCCGTCGAAGGCCAGCAGCGGCGCCTCGAACCAGACCACCAGGGACAGCAGCAGGACGCCGAGGAAAGACAGCACGACGGGCTTGATCAGCCAGGAGAAAAATCGCTTCATTGCAGTGTTGTGCTCCGTGAGTTGGCTAGGGCGCGACGGCCGGCGTGACGACGATGATGTCGACGCGGCGGTTGCGCGCGCGGTTGGCCGCGCTGTCGTTCAATGCAAGCGGCTCGGTGTCGCCGCGCCCTTCGACCACATAGCGCTCCGGTGGGCCGGCACGCTCGGCCAGCAAGTCGCGCACCGCGGCGGCGCGTCCCTTGGACAGGTCGAAGTTGGACGGGAATCGCGCCGACAGGCCGGGCTTGACGTTGTCGGTGTGGCCGACCACGACGACCTTGCCGGGCACGGTCTTGAGCGCGTCGCCGATGCGCTGCAGCAGCGGGATGAAGTCGCGCGTGACGTCGCCGCTGCCGGAGCCGAACAAGCCGTCGCCGCGCAGCGTGACGACCGAACGGTCGGCAGTCTCGACCACGCTGACGGTGCCGCGCTGGATCTCGGGCGCAAGGAAACCGGCCAGCCGCACCGGCGCGGCCGCAGGCGCTGCGGGCGCGGCC
>CAUQYP010000323.1:0-4834 GCA_963522035.1 uncultured Noviherbaspirillum sp.
ATCACGGCGGCTGTTGCAGTGGCTCTGCGGCTAGACCGTCCGCAAGCCGAGCCGCGGCGCGGGGGGCAGGCGGTTGGACACAGTAAAGGAGGAGGCGACCCCCCCACGCGGGCGACGGGGGCCCGCCCGCGCCACCGGCTATGCCGGCCGCGCCGCGAGGGTCAATCCGGAACTTGCGCATACGCAAGCTCAGTTGCCGCTTTTCCTACAAAAATTTGCTCGCTTGTCTTATAGACGCTCGGCCGCTGTTGACCTAACTTCACCAATCCTTGACGACGCCGCGGTATTGGGTCGTTTTGACATGGCAACAGGATACTTAACCGAAGGAGGTTGTATGGCTAACGCAAACAAGCAGGCACCGCTCGTCACTGGACTGTTTCCCGACCGGGATAGCGCCGAACGGGCGTACCAGGACCTTTCCTCGCGTGGGTACGGCAACGATGACGTGAACCTCGTCATGTCGGATGAAACCCGCAAGCGCCACTTCTCCGGCAGCGATTCGGTCAAGACCGAGCTCGGCACCAAGGCGGCCGAAGGCGCCGGCATCGGCGCCGGCATCGGCGGAACGCTGGGCGCGATCGCGGCCGCTGTGGCTGCAATCGGCACCTCCATCGCGCTGCCCGGCATCGGCCTGGTGATAGCCGGGCCGCTGGCCGCCGCGCTGGTCGGCGCGGGCGCGGGTGGTGCCGCCGGCGGCTTGCTGGGCGCATTGATCGGGTGGGGCATACCGGAAGAAACGGTCGAACGCTACGAGCAGGGCATCAAGAATGGCGGCATCCTGATGGCTGTGAAACCGCGCAGCGACGAAGACGCGCAGCATTTCGCAACCCGCTGGCAGGATCACTCGCCGGCGACCGCCCATGCCGCCGCCGCAACACCGTCCATGGCCACGGCAACGCCATCGACTGCCGGCGTAGCGGCCAGGACTGCCAGCGCCGAATCCGGCACCATCCCGGTGATCGAGGAGCAGCTTGAAGTCGGCAAGCGGCAGGTCGAGACCGGCACCGTGCATGTGACATCGCACGTGGTCGAAACACCGGTGAACGAGAGCGTAACGCTGCGCGAGGAACGTGCCGACATCCAGCGCCGGCCAGTCGACCGGCCGGCGACCGAGGCCGATCTCGATGCGTTCAAGGAAGAAACCATCGAAGTGCGGCAGATGGCGGAAAAAGCCGTCGTCAATAAAACAGCGCACGTGGTGGAGGAAGTGGTCGTCGGCAAGACCGCGACGACCAACACGCAGCAGATCAGCGATACCGTGCGGAAGACCGTGGTCGACGTCGAGCGCGAGGGCCAGGACACTGCGGCGATGGACTTCCGCGGCGACTTCCAGACCCGCTATGCCGGCAGCCGGCATACGTACGACGACGTGGCGCCGGCTTACCGCTACGGCACGACGCTGGCGTCGGACCAGCGCTATGCGAACCGCTCCTGGGATGACATTGAAACCGATGCCCGTTCGGACTGGCAGACACGTTATCCGAACAGCACCTGGGAGGAAATGAAGGCCGCGGTTCGGCATGGCTGGGAGAACGTGACCGGCAGGCGCTGACCGGCAGGAGTGTCAATGCGCTGTTGGTTTAAAGCCCTTGAAAAGCCCCTGAAAAGGGGCTTTTTTTATGGCGCTATATGAACATTAGGATTGGTGTCGCATCACTCCGCCTATTTTTAGTCGAAAACGTTCTGAAACCGCTGCCCTCGGCACCCGCAAACCGTGTCGACAAACGGCTTCCCGATTGCTGGTCTTCAGCGCAGTAGCGTTTCATGCCATTGGCATTACATCGTCAAGAATGGGATACCGTGCTCTTGCCATTTCTGCAAGGCAGTAAAGAGGGATCAACATCCGAACTGTACGCACGTGTTTCGAATTTTACGAATTTTGCTATACTTTCCATACTTTGGAGGTTACATGCCACGTAGCAAACCGATGCACCGCTCTGTACACACAAGCATGGCGTCGCAACAAGCCTTACAACTGGCTTTAGACGACGTTGTCACGGACATAAAAGAGAAGATGGGGCGTCTGCTCTCGGGCCTGGCGCCTTCCCTTGGGTCGCCGTCTGCGGCCGAACGTCTCTCCGCTACTCTTGCCTCCCAACTCGACAAGTTGGTGATGGATTCCGTAACGAATCGGCTTTTGAATTCACAGGACAGCTCTGCCCACGCGAGGCGTAATGCCTTGATGCAGTTGCTTGTGCAGGCTGACGCGCCACTGAACTCTGTGGCAGCGCCAAGGTTAAATGCAGTGGTGGTTGACCCCGACGATGAAGAAATGCTTACAAGCGAGAAAGCAGCACAGCTGCTTCACGTGTCGCGACCGCACCTTGCAAAGCTTTTGGATAACGGCACAATTCCTGGCGTTGCGAAGACCGAAAAGGGTCACCGACGTATAGCTAAAGGCGCAATTCTCCGATACAAAGCCCAGATGAAGGAGCGCCAGGCTGAAGGATTTGCGACAGTCGCAAAGATGTCTTTAGAGCTTGGGTTGTACGACGATGAATTGGAAGGCATGCCGGACGCCCCCAAAGTTAGATGAAGAAAGGAAACTTGAACGCTCCGCGGTCGGCGGCATCGGCAAACAAGGTGCCACTGTTTGTTTTAGCCGACGCCAATGTGCTTTTCGGCCCGCGATTGCGGGACATTTTAATGTACCTCCACGAACAAGAGATCATCTACCTGTTCTGGACCACGTCTATTGAAAAAGAGTGGGTACGCAACGTCATCCAGAAGCAGGGTGCCGATATCGCAAAAATTGCTGCTTGCACCGCCGGAATGCGAAATGCAGTACCAGGCTGGGAAGTAAAAAATTTTAAAAAACACGAAGCGCGATTCGCTGCCGTGGATGATAAAGACCGTCATGTTGCAGCAGCGGCCTTCCGGCTCTCCTTAAATCTCGGAACAAGACAGAGGGTGGCTCTAATTACAAATAACATCACCCATTTCCCGCAATCTGCTTTTGTCGGTACAAACGTCACGTGCTATTCGGCTGACCACTATTTGACTCGGTTGCAGATGGCCGCTCCTCAGCAGGTTCTGGATGTCCTTGAATTCAGCCGGGCCAAGCTGCTGTCCCCTAAACTCAGTCGAACACAATACATCGCCGTACTGGTAAAGAACCGATGCCAGGGACTAGCGGAAGTGACAGCGGCTGCCTGGGACGTGCCGTGCCCTGTCCTTACCGAGGACAATGCCGTAACGTATATACGTTAATTAAAAGCGTTTTCTAACGTGCTGCTTTCGAGCGTAGCGTAATGACAGAACTGCTCTCCAGTTTGCCCCCTCAATCGAACCGCAGCCTTGCAGGACCGTATTGCAGCTTGGTGCGGTCAGCCCAAACATCCTGATCCCTGTCTTCTATCTTATTCTGGCCGGTCCAGTCTCTTCGCGACCGGACTCGGCCGCAGCCGGTACGCGTCCGGCATGCCGGACCCCAGCAAGGGACGCAGATAGAGGCGGAAGGCGTCGGTGATGTCCGTGCCCTTTGCGTCGATGAATGCGTCCTCCATCACGCGGGTCTTGCCGGCCACCGCGTCCAGCGGCAGCAGGTCGTAGTCGACCGAGTAGAAGCCGGTGCGCCTGATGGCGACCGACCCGTCCTGCGTACCCCAGATGCCGAACTGCACGGCCTTCTCCCCCACTTCGCGCGCCTCCCGCTGGTCGACGTCCGAGACGCAGCCGATGAAGGAGCGCTGCAGGTAGCCGAAGGTGTCGCCGCGCACGCGCTTTATCTTCAGCCGCGTCTTGATTTCCTCGCATAGCAGGTCGGCCAGCGCGCCGGTGCCGGAGAGCTGCACATTGCCGTGCGCATCGTGTTCCAGGTCCTTGGCCAGCAGGCTGGCGATCGGCGTGCCGGAAGCGTCATGGATGCCTTCGGACACCGCGATCACGCAGCGGCCATAGCGTTCGTACGCTGCTTTCACGTCGGCCAGGAAGCTCTCGAGCACGAAGGTGCGTTCGGGCAGGTAGATCAGGTGCGGGCCATCGTCGGGAAACTTTTTGCCCAGCGCCGAGGCCGCGGTCAGGAAACCGGCATGGCGTCCCATCACGACGCCGACGTAGATGCCGGGCAGCGCGGCATTGTCGAGATTGGCGCCGGCGAAGGCCTGCGCAACGAAGCGTGCCGCTGACGGGAAGCCGGGCGTGTGGTCGCTGCCGACGAGGTCGTTGTCGATGGTCTTGGGGACATGGATGCAGCGCAGCGGATAAGCGGCTTTCTGTGCTTCCAGGCTGACGATGCGCACCGTATCCGATGAATCGTTGCCGCCGATATAAAAGAAATGGGCGATTTCGTGCGCGCGCAACACCTTGAAGATTTCCTGGCAATACGCGAGGTCCGGCTTGTCGCGCGTGGAGCCCAGCGCGGACGACGGCGTGGCGGCGACCAGCTCGAGGTTGTGGCTGGTTTCCTGCGACAGGTCGACCAGGTCTTCGTCGACGATGCCGCGTACGCCGTGGCGGGCGCCATAGACGCGTTCTATGCCGCGGAAGCGGCGCGCCTCGAGTGCGATGCCCACCATGGACTGGTTGATTACCGCGGTTGGACCGCCCCCTTGTGCGACCAGGATTTTTCCGGAGCTCATATGGCAGGTTTCCATGGTTGATTGGACATCGCCCCATCATCTGCCAAAAGCCGGCGTTCGTCTATCGGCTACCGCCCGGGCCGGCAAGCGGCTAGCGCATTCTCATGCTGGCTTGCACCAGCAGCGCCACTTCCGCGCAGCGACGGTTGCCGTTGCATTAAGCCCGCGCAGCGACAGTTGCAGTTGCAGTTGTTTATGACGTTGCTTTTGACGTGGGCCCCCGTCGATGGCGACACGTCGCTGGTGCCGAAATC
>CAUQYP010000324.1:0-4807 GCA_963522035.1 uncultured Noviherbaspirillum sp.
CGATTCGACGTTTCACCCGTCCAGCACGCGCTGCAATGGCGTCTTGCGCTGTGCAACCGTTGCCAACGTCAAAGCGGCTTCGCGGCTAAGCCTCGCTGGCGGGTGAAGCAATACTTATGTCCTGCCGGACGACCAAGCCGGGTTTCGGCCCGGCAGCCGACCTACTTCTCTTGCGTCGCCAAGAGAAGTAGGCAAGAGAAGGCGACCCCGATGATGGCGGTCCGCTACGCGGACTGCACACGCCGCTGGCACCGAAATCGGGAAGCGTCGGAAACTCGCTTCGCTCAGACAGCCGACGCTTCTTTATCCGATTTCGGCACCAGCGACGTGTCGCCATCGACGGGGGCCCACGTCAAAAGCAACGTCAAATACAACCGCAACCGCAACCGCAACCGCCACGGCAAAATCAACAGCCACAGCAACAGTCGCTGCGCGGGGCTTAATTCAACGGCAACTGTCGCTGCGCCGAAGCGGCGCTCCTGGTTCAAGCCAGCATGAAAATGCTCTAGTGAAACAGCAGGTCCTGCGGCCGGTCGATATCGAGATGGATGCCCGGATCGTCCACCTCCACCAACTGCACAGGGTAATCCTGCAACAGGCGGCGTGCGCCGACGTCGCCCGACAGCCGCAGCAGGTCGGGCAGGTGAGCTCGGCCAAATGCCACCGGGTTGCCGCGCCGACCGTCGTGCATCGGTGCGGCTATGTCTGCGCCGCTACGCAACGCATCGAGAAGCGCGCTGATGGTGCCGGGTTTGAGGTAGGGCATGTCGGCCAGCGCAACGACCCAGCCGGCCGCATCCATGCTTTGCTGCACGGCATGCGCGAGTGAGGCTCCCATGCCGTCGGCGGCGTGGATGCAGGTCGTCACCTCGCAGCCGATGGCCTGCAGTTCCGCGCTGAGCTGGTGCGCATCGGGCCGGACCACCGCAATCACCTGCGGCAAGACTGCCAGCAGGCTGGCAGCCGAGGCCACCGCGACGGCGCAGCCGTCCGGCAGCGTCTGCAGCAGCTTGTCGCGTATGCCCAGCGGGTCGAAACGCGACCCATTGCCGGCCGCAAGCAAAATGGCTTTATAGTCGGTCATGCGGGCTGGCCTGGCGTCGACGGTGTCAGAAAAGTTCGTTGGCGTTGCTTCGTCGCTCGCGGGCGTCTTCGAGCATGCGCCGGTCATGGATGCGCTTGCGGTTGATGGCTGCGTGCTGCGCTGCGGTCATCGGTATGGCCGTCATCAGTTCCTTCAGGCGCGCCGTGTTGTTATAGATGTCCTTAACCTGCTTTTCCAAGATAGTGCCTCGATTCTGGGTCAGGGATGGTGTTGCGCATCGTGCCGGCCCGCGCGGCCGATGCACACGCAGGGCTCGCCGGACATGCTTGGGAGAAAGTGGGGAGGATGCCGTAATTTACGCCATTCGTCCATGAAGCATGCTGGTGCCGTGCCTGTCGACTGCATAAACGATTCAGTTCCCCATGAACGTTTCCCTTCAATGCACAAGGCCGCGCCCGGGAACGCGACGCGGCCTTCTTGCCCGGCAATCGGCACTCAAGACATGTGCTGGCCGCCGTTGATGGCGATGTTGGCGCCGGTGAGGAAGGCCGCTTCGTCGGACGCCAGGTAAGCTACCAGCCCGGCCACTTCTTCCGGCTTGCCAAGACGCGCCATTGGAATCTGCGGAATGATCTTGGAATCAAGCACTTCCTGCGGAATCGCCATGACCATCTTGGTGCCAATGTAGCCGGGCGAAATGGTGTTGACCGTCACGCCGCGGCGCGCCACTTCCAGTGCCAGCGCCTTGGTGAAGCCGTGCATGCCTGCCTTGGCTGCCGAGTAGTTGGTCTGGCCGAACGCGCCTTTCTGGCCATTGACCGACGAGATATTGATGATGCGCCCCCAGCCGCGTTCGCTCATGCCGTCGCACACCGGCTTGGTCATGTTGAATACGGAATCGAGGTTGGTGCGTATCACTGCATCCCATGCGATCTTGTCCATTTTCTTGAAGGTCATGTCGCGCGTGATGCCGGCATTGTTGACCAGCACGTCGACCGGCCCCAGGTCCTTGGTGATCTGGGCAATGCACTGCTGCGCCGAGTCGTAATCGGCGACGTCGCATGGGTAGGCAAAGAACTTGTAGCCCTGCTGTTCCATGCTGGCGAGCCATTCGGCCGACTTGGTATTGCCTGGCGAATAAGTGGTCACGACCTGGTAGCCAAGCGCCGCCATCTTCATGCAGACCGCTTCGCCAAGCCCGCCCATGCCGCCGGTAATCAATGCAATCCTAGCCATCTTTTTGTCTCCTTCATTTTTTCCAAGGGAACTACCTGAATCTGAAATAGGCGCCGTCTTATCGCTCGACCGCCAGCGCCACGCCCATGCCGCCGCCGATGCACAGGCTGGCAAGCCCGCGCTTGGCGTCACGACGCACCATCTCGTGCAGCAGCGAGACCAGGATGCGGCAGCCCGATGCGCCAATCGGGTGGCCCAGCGCAATGGCGCCGCCGTTGACGTTGATCTTGCTGGTGTCCCAACCCATCTGGCGGTTAACCGCGATGGCCTGCGCTGCGAAGGCTTCGTTGATTTCCATCAGGTCGAGGTCTTCATGCGTCCAGCCGGCCTTCTGCAGGCACAGCTTCGTTGCCGAAACCGGGCCCATGCCCATGATGCTGGGATCCAGGCCAGCCGACGAGTAAGCCTTGATGCGTGCCAGCGGGGTCAGGCCCAGCTGCTCGGCGCGACGAGCCGACATCATCATGACTGCGGCGGCGCCATCGTTCAGGCCGGACGCGTTGCCCGCTGTTACCGTGCCTTCCTTGGAAAACGCGGGACGCAGCGCTGCCAGCGACTCGAGGGTGGTGCCATGCTTCGGGTATTCGTCGCTGTCGAACGTGACCGTGCCTTTCTTCTGCGGGATTTGCAGCGGCACGATCTCGTCCTTGAAGCGGCCGGCCTTCTGCGCGGCTTCCGCCTTGCTTTGCGAGGCAAGCGCAAACTCGTCCTGGTCCTGGCGCGAGACTTCGTATTTCTTCGCGACGTTCTCGGCGGTCACGCCCATGTGATACTGGTTATAGACGTCCCACAGGCCGTCCACGATCATGGTGTCGACCAGCTTGGCGTCGCCCATGCGGAAGCCGTCGCGTGAATTATTCAGCACATGCGGCGACGCGCTCATGTTTTCCTGGCCGCCGGCGATGATGATGTCCGCATCGCCGCAGCGGATGGCCTGGGTCGCGAGGTGGGTCGCCTTCAGGCCGCTGCCGCAAACCTTGTTGATGGTAAAGGCGGGGATGGTGTCAGGCAGGCCGGACTTGATGACTGCCTGGCGGGCGGCGTTCTGGCCCACGCCGGCAGTCAGCACCTGGCCCAGGATCACTTCGCTGATGGTAGCCGGGTCGACGCCGGTCTTTTCCAGCAGAGCCTTGATTACGCTGGCGCCCATATCGGCGGCAGCGACCTTGGAAAGCGATCCTCCGAATTTGCCGACCGCTGTTCTCAATGCTGCAACAATTACGACATCGTCCATTTCTGTCTCCATGAGGTACGGCGTAAGAAACCGAAGTGCATCGCAAGACGGTTGCAAATATGATATCCGTACTGCTACTGGCGGTGTGCAGATTTTTTCGATGACAAGTTGATGCAAGTAAAGGCGCGGCTATTGCCTGACCGCGTTTCTTGCCCAACAGCCACGCGGCATGCCGCGTCGCGCTCACTGCATCACAGGCTGCGGGCGTCAAAGGTATTACATGCACTGACCTGTCCGCTCTCGAGGCCGCGCTTGAACCAGCGCACCCGCTGCGCCGAACTGCCATGCGTGAACGAGTCCGGCACGACGTAGCCCTGGGACTGCTTTTGCAGCGCATCGTCGCCGATGGCGGTGGCGGCATTCAACGCGGCTTCGACGTCGCCGCTTTCCAGGATGCTGCGCGCCTTGTCCGCATTCTTTGCCCAGACGCCGGCGAAACAGTCGGCCTGCAGTTCGACCCGCACCGACAGCGCATTTGCCTGGGCCTGCGTGCCGCTGCTGCGCATCTGGTCTACCTTGTCCATGATGCCCATCAGGTTCTGCACGTGATGACCGACCTCGTGGGCAATCACATAGGCCTGCGCAAACTCACCGCTGACCTTGAAGCGTTCCTGCATCAGCCGGTAGAAGCTGAGGTCGATATAGATCTTCCGGTCGCCCGGGCAATAGAACGGGCCGGATGCGGTCTGCCCCGTGCCGCAGGCAGTCTGGGTCCGACCGGAAAATAGCACCAGCCGCGGCTTGCTGTAAGTCTGGTTGGCCTTCTGGAAGATGGCGGTCCAGGTGTCTTCGGTGTCGGCCAGCACGGTCGAGACGAAACGCGCCTCGCGGTCATCCGCCGGCGGCGCCTTGGCCGGTCCCTCCGTCACTTGGGGCGCGGGCGCGCCGCCGCCGTTGAGCACACTGATTACCGTGCCAGGGCTGACGCCGAAGAAATAGGAAGCGACCAGCGCAATGACGACGGTGCCGATGCCGACCGACTTGCCGCCGATGCCGCCCAGCCCGCCGCCGCCGCCACCGCTACCACCGCGACGGTCTTCTACGTTGTCGCTCTCGCGATTGCCTTCCCATTTCATGATGACTCTCCGGTACAGGTGATAAATGACTCTCGGTGTACCCGGCAGTGTACCGATGCCGGCCGGACGGGACTGTGCGGCACGCCACACAACCGGCCTGGCCGGCCTGGAGCATTTTCATGCTGGCTTGCACCAGAAGCACCACTTCCGCGCAGCGACAGTTGCGGTTGCTCTTGACGTTCCGCGCAGCGACAGTTGCCGTTGCCGTTGCCGTTG
>CAUQYP010000325.1:0-4804 GCA_963522035.1 uncultured Noviherbaspirillum sp.
GTGGCGTCATCAACGGGGACCCACGTCAAAAGCCGCGTCAAAAGCAACGGCAACTGTCGCTGCGCGGGGCTTAATGCAACGGCAACTGTCGCTACGCGGAAGTGGTGCTTCTGGTGCAAGCCAGCTTGAAAATACTCGAGGTAATTATTCCATTTTCAGCAATAGCGCATTGCGTTGAGGCCTGTTTATTGAGTTAGAAAGAGTGAGTAGACTGTGTTTCATCGATGAGCACACAAACAAACCGGTGCGACTCAGCGACGACCGAAGGGCGGCACTGCTGCCTGGAGCGCCGAGATCCTCACTCACACTTTTTGGAGAACACCATGAACGTCAAGAATCTTTTCGCCGCTGTTGCCGTATTTGCCGCCGCTGGTTCCGCCTTTGCCCAGCAAACCGAATTTGTCGCTCCTGACGCCGGCTTCACCTCCAGCGTGACCCGTGCCGAAATGCGCCAGGACCTGGCCAGCGCGTCCCGCGAGGGACTGACCGTCCAGCGCCAGCACGACGGCCAGGACACCGCGGTCGCCACCGGCAGCCGCAGCCGCCAGGACGTGCGCGCAGAAGCCATCCGGTCGGCCAGCAGCCGTCGTGCCGGTAACGTGAACGACCTGTATTTCGGTGCCTGATCCGGCAGGCCGCTGCTGCATTATTCACCAATCGCATGGTGGATATGCGAACTTGTAATTGGGCAGCCGGCCGCAAAGTCGTTAATCTTCTACCTGTCTCCTCCACCCTCCCAAAGGATGGATTACCCGCTCCCTGTGAGCGGGTTTTTTTTTGCCTGGTCGGTTTGCGCAGGGCTGCTGCACGCCAGGGCCATCGCATTCTCTCGCGCAGCAGCGTCACGCATTCTGCTTGGGCGCTGCCACCTTCCTGAACGGCGTATTGTCATCCAACAGCCGGTAGCGCATTTGTTTCAGGTTCTTGCGGATGCGCTGCAGCAGTCGCCCGGCTGGCACTTTCTGGCCGGGCTGAAGCCAGGGCGCCAGTTCGTCCGCCGCCATGACGGTCGCCCGGTCTAGCTGACCGGCCAGTTCATGCGCAAGCTTGACGGCATATCGCGGCGCTACGCCTATTGAATCTGCCAGTGCAAGCACGTGTTTCGCGGTCATTTTCCCTGGTGCGAATTCGCCGCCGACCGAAAATGCAAAATTCGACCCAAGCCCTGAATAAACCTGCGTGCTCATCAGGTCGTAAAACGGCGCCAGGCGCAGCCCGGCGCTGGTGGCAAGCATGGCAAGGTTCTTTGCATGCGAGTCATGGTTGCCGACGTATAGATTGAAAAACAGCCAACGCAATAACATTCGCCTGTCCACGCCGGGCTGGACAGAATTTTCAAGGATCTTGTAGCAATCACTGAAACCAGGCCCGCCGTCATGCTCATACTTGATGCTGGATGGCTTGCCAAGCAACTGGCAGAAATCAGCCTGCCATAACCTTTCCAGCGAGCCGTCGGGCTTCAAAATTCGATCGTAGCGTTCGACCAGGCATGCCTGCGCCACTGGCTGATAGGAAGTTCTTGCCGTTGGCAGTCCGCAGAGCTGGGCTGAGCGCATGACGATGGCTTCATTGGCCGCGGTTGCGAACACGGGAATGTCGCGGCGGACCATGTCGGGCTTCAGAATGTGCGTGGAAGGGGACGAGCCCATGGGCCGCCGTGGCATTCCCTCCGGCGTGAGCAGCAGAAGCAGTTTGAACTGGGCGCCCGAGAGGGAAATTCGCGGCGTCGGCATGTTTGCGGCTGCTGCCTCGATCGCCTCGCGTTTGCCGTTCAAGGCAGCATCCGCATGGACCAATGCCCCGACCTGTTCCCAGGTGAGGTCCTGGTAGACAGGCGCTGTTGGTTGCTGGCCTTCCGGCAACAGGACGATGGCGCCGGCGGTATCTCCACCTGCCATGGCAAGGAGTCCGGAGACCGACGATACCTGGTATCGCAGGCTGATCATCCTGTGCTGGTCGCCTTCCGGAAGCAGGTTCTCGAAGAACGCATGCAGTGCGGGCATGGATAGCCGACCCGGCAAGATTTCGATTTGCGGATGCAAGGGCATCATCGCGGTGTTCGTGAGCCATTCCGCGCTGTACTCGAAAGACAAGGGTTCGGTCGGATAGAGTGTGCCGACCCGGTGCTGCCCCATATACACCCAGAGGCTGGCCGGAAGCGGCATCTGTTCCATCAGGAGCCTTTTCTTGCGATGACGAGTTCGAGGCCAAGCTGCTCGAGAACGTCCAGGACTTTTTGCATCTGGATCGTTTCCTTGCCTTTTTCCAGATCGACCATGAAACGCACACCTAGACCGGCCAGGCCGCTGACGTCGAGTTGGCTGAGGCCCTGCTGCTTCCGGATCGATTGGACGATTTCGCCGACCCCCGATACCGTGCGCACCGCCATCGGCATACCCGGTTGGTTCGCCGAGTCTGATTTTCGTCGCATGTCGCGCCTCATAATTTCCTGATCGGGAATATTTTAACGTCAGCTCGACACGGTAAACCATAAATTTACCGATCGGGAAATTTATGTGTGTGGACAACAGTAGGACAGGGGTAAAGGTGCAGCCTGCCGTGCGACGTCAACGAATGCATCCAGGTGCGGGAAGGCTGAAACCGGCGCGGTGGAAGGCGCCGTGTTGGGGTCTAACCCCGCTCAGCCGCCTGTCAGTTCGCCGAGTACGCGCCGATGTCCCAGTTGCCGCTGAACGCGCGTGCCTTCCTGCCGGCGACATGCATGTATTCCTCCACCGGCGACAGCGACACGCCGCTGGCCGAAAAGCCGGGCGCGCTGCCAATGCCTGCGAAAGCTGCACCGGCCGCCGGGCGCAGGTCGTAGCCGGCGCGGTTGACGAAGGCCGGCGCCAGCGAACGGTAGTTGTCCTTCAATACGGCGCCAGACTGGCCGGTGATGTCGCCGGTGCCGGCAAACAGATTGTTCTGCACCAGGACAGGCGTCTTCACTTCGCCGCCGACCAGGATGAACATGCCGTTCGAACTGTCGTCATTGAGGAAGGTGTTGTTGATCACGTACAGGTTCCGACCCGGATTGCTCGCGCCTTCCACGCCGAACGAGACGAGGTTGCTGTTCTGGTTGCGCGAAGGCTGCTGGATCACGTTGCCGATCAGGTAGGCGGTGCCTGCATTGGGCAGGTCGATCTCGTAGCTCGGCTCGCCGCTGGCGGTGGAGCCGGCGTCGCCCGGCCGGGTGCTGGAGAAGCGGCTGGCGACGATGGTGTTGACCATGGCGCGCGACTTCAAGTTGTGGCCGACGTCGGCATCGTGCGAATAGCTGTAGCGGAAGGTCAGGCTGGCGACCTTGCCGATGTAGAGGTTGTGGCTGGAGCCGCTGCCATTGCCGTTATGGCCGAACTCGCTGTTCTCGACCAGGATGTCGCTCTGGCCGTCGTTGGCAGTCAGGATGCCGTTCTCGTTATCGTGGAAGAAGCTGTTGCGAACGGTCAGGTGCGTGCCGTCCAGCCGGATCGCCGCGCCGTTACGGTCCGGCACCCTGGCGCCCCACAGTTCGACATTGTCGACGACAGCCCGCTTGCCGGTAATGACCCAGATGCCCTTGCCCCATGCATATTTGCCGTTTGCGCCGATCTTCGGCCGGCCGTTGACGCCGCGTATGGTCAGGTCATTCGCATGGAACGCGCAGACATCGCCATCGTAGCTGCCTGACGCGTCGATCTCGACCGTGTCGCCATCGGCCGCCGTCGTCAGCGCGTCGCATGGCCTTGCATAGGTCCGTCCCGGCCCGACCGCCAGCACGCGGCCGGACGCCGCGCGTACATAGCCCGGCGTGGCGGCGGCGACGGTGCCGGTCGCGGCGTACTGGCAGCTCTTGACTACACCGAAGGCCGGATCGTCGAAGGCAGCATTGTTGCAGCCTACCGGGCCATCGACGTCAAGGTAGGCAAACTTGCCGCCGCCGCCGTAGCGGACCTGGCGCGCGCCCGGCGTCGTGCAGACTTCGCCTTCCGCCGCGCACTGGGTCCAGCCGTCGGCGCCGGCCGGGCTGGTGAATACCTGGGCGACATTGGACGCGGTGGCCGGGGCCGCCGGCGCGGCGGCATTGGCAGTCGTGGCGCTGTCGCCACCGCCGCCGCCGCCGCAGGAAGAGAGCAGGAAGATGCAGGCTGCGATGGCAGCGAGGCGTAGCGCCGGCAGCCTGGCCGGCATGGCATGGTTTGGGGTCACGATGAAATCTTTGTGTATGGTGAAAGTGCGAGGCGAGAGCGCCCCGGTCATGCGGCATTTTATTTCCTAATGGAAATTCTAGCGCATAATTTCCTTGAGGAAAATAACTTTTGGGTTTTGCAGCGAAGGGAGATTGAAAACGATGGTTTTCAGGCAGGTGTTAATTGGGGTCAGACTCGATTTACCCGATGCGTTAATTGTGTATTTCGAGTCTGACCCCGATTAAATGGAGTCTGACCCCAATTAAATGCCGTTGTCGGCCGCGGGCCGTTGCCGTTGCCGTTGCTTTTGACGCGGCTTTTGACGTGGGTCCCCGTTGATGGCGCCACGTCGCTGGTGCCGAAATCGGATAAAGAAGCGTCGGCTGTCTGAGCGAAGCGAGTTTCCGACGCTTCCCGATTTCGGTGCCAGCGGCGTGGGCACCCCGCGCAGCGGGGCGGCATCTCCGGGGTCGCCTTCTCTTGCCTACTTCTCTTGGCGACGCAAGAGAAGTAGGTCGGCTGCCGGGCCGAAACCCGGCTTGGTCGTCCGGCAGGCTAAGCCGAATTGCTTCACCCGCCTATGCGAGGCAGCCGCGAAGCCGCTTTTGACGTTGGCAACGGTTGCAAAACGCAAG
>CAUQYP010000326.1:0-4769 GCA_963522035.1 uncultured Noviherbaspirillum sp.
GTTCCGGGCCGCGGCGCGGCAGGCAGTGCGCGAGGTCGAGCAGGCGCTGGTCCGGCTTGACAGCACCGCGCGCCGCAGCGCCGACGCCGTGGTGGCGGTGGAAGGCTATACGGCTTCCTTTGCCGGCATCGAGGCGCGCTACCGTGGCGGGCTGGCGAGCCTGCTGGAACTGGAAGAAGCGCGCCGGGTCCGCCTGGCGGCCGAAACCGCGCTGCTGTCGCTGCAGAATGAACGCACCGCCGCCTGGATCACCCTGTACCGCGCCGCGGGCGGTGGCTGGGACGGCGTCCTGGAACAACAAGCACGCGCGGACGACAGCCGCGGCGCCAGCGAAAAACCATGAAAAAATCCCGTTCGAAGATCATCATCGCGGCGCTGTTGCTGGCCGGCCTGGCCGGCGGCGCGTTCCTGCTGGCCGGCCGCGACGCGGCGCAACCGGAAGCCGCCGTACCCAAGGCGGCGCTGACAGTGACCGCCGTGCAGCCGGAAACGGCCGACATGCCGCGCCGGCTCGTCGCCAACGGCAACGTCGCAGCCTGGCAGGAAGCCATCATCGGCAGCGAGGCCGGCGGCCTGCGGCTGACCGACGTGCGCGTCAATGTCGGCGACAGCGTGCGTGCCGGCGACGTGCTGGCCGTGTTTTCCGCCGACGCGGTGCAGGCCGACATGGCACAGGCGACGGCGGCGCTGATGGAAGCCGAAGCGGCCGCTGCCGACGCCGCCAACAACGCCTCGCGCGCGCGGACGCTGAAGGACAGCGGCGCACTGTCGACGCAGCAGATCAACCAGTTCACGACCGGCGCGCAGACCGCGCAGGCGCGGGTGGAAGCGGCCCGCGCCGCGGTGTCCACCCAGCGCCTGCGGCTGCGCCACACGCGGGTGCTGGCGCCGGACGACGGCATTATCTCGGCCCGCACGGCCACGGTCGGCGCGGTGGTGCCGGCGGGCGCCGAGCTGTTTCGCATGATTCGCCAGGGCCGGCTCGAATGGCGTGCCGAAGTGACCGCAACCGAGCTGGGCAGCCTGCGGCCGGGTGCTGTCGCCACGCTGGCAGCGCCCGGCGGCGCGACCATCGCCGGCCGGGTGCGCATGATCGCGCCGACGGTGGACGTACAGAGCCGCACCGCGCTGGTCTATGTCGACCTGCTGCCGCCCGAGACTGGCGCATTGCCGGTGCGCGCCGGCATGTACGCCCGCGGCGAGTTCGAGCTCGGCAGCGCGCCGGCGCTGACCGTGCCGCAGCAGGCGGTCGTGGTGCGCGACGGCTTCAGCTATGTGTTCCGGCTCAATGCCGACGGCCGCGTCAGCCAGGTCAAGGTGCGCACCGGGCGGCGACTGGGCGAGCGGCTGGAACTGGTCGAGGGCGTCACGCCCGACGCGTTGCTGGTGCTGGACGGCGCCGGCTTCCTGAACGACGGCGATTTGGTGCGTCGCGCCGACGCTGCGCCTGCCACGCCTGCCGCACCCGCCACACCAGTCAACAACGGCGCGGCAGTTTCCACCGCCAGCACGCGCTGAGGCCAGGGGACACTCGTGAACTTTTCCGCCCTCTCGATCCGCAACCCGATCCCGGCCATCATGCTGTTCGTGCTGCTGACGCTGGCCGGGCTTCTGGCCTACCGCGCCGCCGCGGTGCAGGACTTCCCGGATATCGAGCTGCCGGTCGTCACCGTCTCGGCCAACCTGCCGGGTGCGGCGCCGGCGCAGCTCGAAACCGAGGTCGCCCGCAAGATCGAGGACAGCGTGGCGACGCTGCAGGGCGTCAAGAACATCTACACCAGGGTGCTGGACGGCGCGGTCACCGTAACCGTCGAGTTCATCCTGGAAAAGCCGCTGGCCGAAGCGGTGAACGACGTTCGCGACGCGGTCGCCCGCGTGCGCGCCGACCTGCCGGCCGACCTGCGCGAACCCTCGGTGACCAAGGCGTCCACCGCCGGCCGCGTGGTGCTGACCTTCACGGCGGCTGCCAGCCCCGGCGCAGCCGGCAGCCGCATGGACATGCAGGAACTGAGCTGGTTCGTCGACAACAACGTGACCAAGCGGCTGCTGGCCGTGCCTGGCGTGGGCGCGGTCAAGCGCATGGGCGGCGTCACGCGCGAGGTCCGCATCGAACTCGACCCGCTGAAGATGGCTGCGCTCAATGCCTCGGCGCTGGACGTGTCGCGCCGGCTGCGCCAGGTGCAGCAGGAAGCGCCCGGTGGACGCGGCGACGTCGGCGGCGCCGAACAGTCGGTGCGCACCATCGCCACCGTGCAGACCGCGGACGAACTGGCGCGGCTGGACATTCCGCTCCTCGACGGCCGCCATATCCGGCTCGACCAGGTCGCCACCGTCAGCGACACCGTCAGCGAGCCGCGCGCGCTGGCCACGCAGAACGGCCGTGAAGTGGTCGGCTTCGAGATTTTCCGCACCCGCGGCGCCAGCGAAGTCCAGGTTGCCGAGGGCGCGCGCGCTGCGGTGGCCGAACTGCAGGCCGCGCATGCCGGCGTCCAGCTGACCCAGGTCATCGACAATGCCGCGCCGATCCAGGAAAACTTCCGGGGCTCGATGGAGCTGCTGTATGAAGGCGCGCTGCTGGCGGTGCTGGTGGTCTGGTGGTTCCTGCGCGACTGGCGCGCCACCCTGGTGGCCGCCGCCGCACTGCCGCTCTCGGTCATCCCGACCTTCCTCGGCCTGGCCTACTTCGGCTATACGCTGAACATGGTGACCCTGCTGTCGCTGGCGCTGGTGGTCGGCGTGCTGGTGGACGACGCCATCGTCGAGATCGAGAACATCGAGCGCCACCTGGAAATGGGCAAGACGCCGATGCAGGCCGCGCTGGAAGCGGCCGACGAGATCGGGATGGCGGTCATCGCCACCACGCTGGCACTGGTTGCGGTGTTCCTGCCCACCGCCTTCATGGCCGGCGTGCCCGGCCTGTTCTTCAAGCAGTTCGGCTGGACCGCGGTGCTGGCCATCCTGGCCTCGCTGATGGTGGCGCGGCTGTTGACGCCGATGATGGCTGCCTACCTGCTGAAGCCGAAGAAACACCGCGCCCGTGAGGATGGCTGGCTGATGCGGCGCTACATGGCGAGCATGCGCTGGTGCCTGAACCACCGGCTGGTTACCGCGATTGCATCGGGCCTGTTCTTCATCGGCTCGATTGCGCTGGTGCCGCTGCTGCCGACCGGCTTCGTGCCCTCGTCCGACCGTGGGCAGACCCAAATCAACATCGAGCTGGCGCCCGGCTCGACGCTGGCCCAGACGGCCGCGGTGGCCGAGCGGGCGCGGCTTGCCGCGATCGAGGACAAGAACGTGACCGGCGTCTTCAGCTCGATTGGCGGCGGCTCCAGCGGCGACGCCTTCGCGCCCGGCGCGGCGGCCGAGGCGCGGCGCGCGGTGCTCACGTTGACCACTACCCATCGCAGTGACCGGCGCGACTCGATGGCGGACATCGAACGTGGCCTGCGCAGCCGGCTCGACGCGATACCCGGCGCCCGCTTCACGGTCGGCCCGGCCGACATCGGCGTAAAAATGCAGCTGGTGCTGCGCAGCGAGGACCCGGTCGCGCTGTCAGCCGCCGCGCAGCAGGTGGTGCGCGAACTGCGCGGCTTGCGCGGCATCGGCAATGTCAATTCCAGCGCCTCGCTGGTGCGCCCGGAAATCATCGTGCGGCCCGACTTCGCACGCGCAGCCGAGCTCGGCGTGACCGCCGCCGCCATCGGCGAGACCGTACGCGTGGCGACTGCCGGCGACTATGACATCAACCTGACCAAGCTCAACCTGAGCGAACGCCAGGTGCCGATCCGGGTGAAGCTGCCCGACGCGGTGCGCGCCGACCTGAACGCGCTGGCCCGCCTGAGCGTACCGGGACGCAACGGCCCGGTGCTGCTGGAAAACGTCGCCAGCATCGAGGTTGCCAGCGGCCCGGCGCAGATCGACCGCCTGAACCGCAGCCGCAACGTCACGCTCGACGTCGAGCTGGGCAGCCGCGCGCTCGGCGAACTGAACACCGAAGCACGCAACCTGCCGGCCATGCGCAACCTGCCGCCGTCGGTGCGTATCGCCGAACTCGGCGACGCGCAGGAAATGCAGACCCTGTTCGCCAGCTTCGGGCTGGCCATGGCCATCGGCGTGCTGTGCATCTACGGCGTGCTGGTGCTGCTGTTCCGCGACTTCATGCAGCCGCTGACCATCCTCGCCGCGCTGCCGCTGTCGATCGGCGGCGCCTTCGTGGCGCTGCTGCTGACCGGGCGCGCGCTGTCGATGCCGTCGATGATCGGCCTCATCATGCTAATGGGCATCGTCACCAAGAACTCGATCCTGCTGGTCGATTATGCGATCCTGGCGCGCCAGGCCGGCATGAGCCGTTTCGACGCGCTGGTCGACGCCTGCCACAAGCGCAGCCGGCCCATCATCATGACCACCATCGCGATGGGCGCGGGCATGATGCCGCTGGCGCTGGGCTGGGGCGCGGACCCGAGCTTCCGTTCGCCGATGGCGATTGCGGTGATTGGCGGGCTGATTACGTCCACGCTGCTGAGCCTGCTGGTGGTGCCGGCGGTGTTTACCTACGTCGACGACGTGGAGCAGTGGTTCAAGCGGCGGTTTCGGCGGCAGGCCAGGCCGGCGCCGCTGGCGGTGGTGGAGGCGAAGCGGCACGCGGGTTAGAGCAGTTTCGTGCTGGCTTGCCCAAGCCGGCCTTTAAGCGATATTGCTTGCTCCGCGGCGAAAATTGCCGTTGCAGTTGCCCGCGCAGCGACAGTTGCTTTTGCTTTTGCTTTTGCTTT
>CAUQYP010000327.1:0-4652 GCA_963522035.1 uncultured Noviherbaspirillum sp.
GCCGTCTAACGGGGATCCACGTCAAAGGCAACGTCAAAGGCAACGTCAAAAGCAAAAGCAAAAGCAAAAGCAAAAGCAAAAGCAAAAGCAACTGTCGCTGCGCGGGCAACGGCAACAGCAATTGTCGCTGCGCGCAACAAGCGATATCGCTAACAGGCCAGGTTGAGCAAGCCAGCGCCGAACGGTGAACTTCTCCTACTGCACCGCCTCCCGCGCCTGCTCGATGATCCGCTCCAGTTCATCCTGCTGCGGTTCGGGCGGCGCAGCTTGCTCCGGGTCGGGGTCCGGCGGCACGGCCAGCGGATTTCTCTCCCGTCCCAGCCAGCTGTCCATCCGCTCCAGCATCGGCGCAACCACCGAACCGCCGCCGAAACGCGCGCTGACATCCACCAGCCGCCCGTTCTGCGCCTGCCGGAAAAAGTCGCCCACCACGTACAGCGCGTTATGCGCGCCCTGCCCCCAGTAGCTGCTGCGCATCGTCACCCGGGCGTCGTTGAAGCCGACCCAGGCGCCCGACACCAGGCCCGGGTGCATCAGCATGAACCAGCCGTCGGTATTGTTTTGCGTGGTGCCGGTCTTGCCGGCGACGTCGGCCTGTATCCCGAACTGCGACCGGATCGCCGCGCCGGTGCCCTGCGTCACGGCGCCGCGCAGTATCTCCACCAGGTCCTGTGCCACGATTGCCGGCAGCGCGCGCTGCTGCATGCCTTCGAACTCGGCCAGCACGCGGCCGTGGCGGTCGGCGATGCGGGTCACGACCACCGGCTGCCGGTAGTCGCCGCCGTTGGCGATCGTGCTGTAGGCGGTGGCCATTTCCAGCATGGTCACCGGGCTCGTGCCCAGCGCCAGCGCCGGCACCGCATCCAGCTTGCTCTGGTTGACGCCCATTGCCACGGCAAGGTCGACCACGCGCTTCGGCCCGGCTTCCTGCATGACCTGCGCGGTGATGGTGTTTTTCGAGTACATCAGCCCCTGGCGCAGCGTCATCGACTGGTTGCTCGGCGGGCTGAGGTCGCTCGGCCGCCATACCGCCCCGCCGCCGAGCGGTATTTCCACTGCCTTGTCGATGAAAGTGTTGTCGGGCAACATGCCCTTCGTGATCGCCGCGCCGTAAACGAAGGGCTTGAAGGTCGAGCCGGGCTGGCGCTGGGCGCGGGCGACGTGGTCGTACTGGTCGGTCTGGAAGTCGCGGCTGCCGACCCAGGCCCGCACTTCGCCGTTGGCCGGGTCCATCGCGACGAAGCCGGCCTGCAGCCGGGTCTTGTCCTCGCGCAGCTTGTTCATGAAGGCGCCGTCGGCGCGCAGTTGCGCCAGCGCCGCGGCCGGTGCGGCGCCGTTTTCGACGGCGGTGCGGTATGCGCCGGACTCGCGGATGAAGGCGTCGACCACCTCGTCGCGGCTTTTCCAGAAGTAGCTGAAGGGCTGGATGCGGCGGCGCATGCCGGTATAGGTCGACATCGACGACGACAGCAGCCGCCCGGACGCCATGCCCCATTCGACATCGGCCACGGCCTGCAGGCCGGCCAGTTGCCGCGCCACTGCCTGGTTGGCCGCGGCCTGCAGCCGCGAATCCAGCGTCGTGGTGACGACCAGGCCGTCGAGGTAGATGTTGTAATCGTTATTGTCGGCCCATTCGATGAGCCACTTGCGCACGAACTCGGCGAAGTGCGGTGCCGGGCCGATTTCCTGGTCCTGGCGCTCGAAGTCCAGCCGGATCGGGCGTTTCTGCGCCCGCTCGGGGTTGCTCACCGGGTTGTAATAGCTGGTGCCCTTCAACATGCCGATCAGCGTGGCGCTTTCCAGCACGCCGAGTCTGGCGGCCGGCTTGTCGAAATAGGTGCGGGCCGCCATCTCGATGCCGAAGGCGTTGTACAGGAAGGGCACGGTGTTCAGGTAGGTTTCCAGGATTTCGTTCTTGGTGTACGCCTGCTCGATTTTCAGCGCCGTGATCACCTCCTTGATCTTGCGCGTCAGCGAGCGGCTGCGGCCGATTTCTTCCGGATACAGATTGCGCGCCAGCTGCTGCGTCAGCGTCGAACCGCCCTGGGTGTCGCCGGCCAGCGTATAGGCAATGCTGGCCAACGTACGCCGGAAGTCGATGCCGCCGTGCTCGAAGAAGCGCCGGTCCTCGGTGGCGACCAGCGCGTTGACGACATTGGGCGAGATCTGCTCCAGCTTCACCCACTCGCGGTTGCTGCGGCGAAAGGTAGCGATGCGCTTGCCGTCGACGGACATCAGCACGCTGGGGTGGTCGGACTTGGCTTTCCTCAGGTCGGCCGTGCTGGGCGTAAACGGGATCAGCAGGATGCTGTAGGCCGCCAGCAGCACGAAGCCGATCGCCGCGCTTGCCGCGAAAGCCTTGCCGGCCGACCTGGCCCGCGCCGCGCGGCTGGCGCCGGGGGCGACCGCGCCGGTGAAATAGCCGGCCAGGCGACGACCCAGCCGCCGTGCAGCATCGAACCGGGTTGCCGGTGTTTGTTGCTGTTCCAATCCTGCTCCCTTTATCCGGCCATGAACCGCCTGCCGACATGACCATGCGAAAGCGGCGATGATACCCGACTCATGCGGGCCTTATCCGCGGCGCCCAGGAACCATCCGGGAAGGCTTGCAATCCAAACAAGCCGCTCATTGCAAACTGACCAACACGGAGATTCCATGAAGATACTGATGGTGCTGACCTCGCATGACCAGCTCGGCGACACCGGCAAGAAAACCGGCTTCTGGCTGGAAGAGTTTTCTGCGCCGTATTACGTGTTCAAGGATGCCGGCGCCGACATCACGCTGGCTTCGCCCAAGGGCGGGCAGCCGCCGCTGGACCCGAAAAGCGACGCACCCGACGCCCAGACCGACGCCACCCGGCGCTTCAAGGGCGATGCGGAGTCACAGCGTGCGCTGGCGTCGACGGTGCCGCTTTCCGGCATCAAGGTCGAAGAATACGACGCGGTGTTTTACCCGGGCGGCCACGGCCCGCTATGGGACCTGGCCGAAGACGCCGACTCGATCCGCGTGATCGAAACCATGTTCAAGGCCGGCAGGCAGGTAGCGCTGGTATGCCATGCGCCGGGCGTGCTGCGCAACACCAGGGGCGCCGACGGCAAGCCGCTGGTCGATGGCAGGAAAGTGACCGGCTTTACCAACACCGAGGAAGAAGCGGTGCAGCTGACCAAGGTCGTCCCCTTCCTGGTCGAGGACATGTTGAAGGAAAACGGCGGCGTCTACAGCAAGGGGGCCGACTGGCAGTCGTATGTCGTCAGCGACGACAACCTGATCACAGGCCAGAACCCGGCGTCCTCCGAAGAAGCCGCGCGCGAACTGCTGGCACGGCTCGATCGCTGACCTTCAAACCGACGAATAAAGGCATCCATCATGCTGCAATCCAAAGGCTATGGCGTCAACGGCGCCGACGATCCGCTGCACCGGCTGGATTTCCAGCGGCGCGATCCCGGGCCGCACGATGTGCAAATCGATATTCTCTACTGCGGGGTCTGCCACTCGGACCTGCACACGGTGCGCAATGAATGGGGCAATACCGTCTACCCGGTGGTGCCGGGGCACGAGATCATCGGCCGGGTTGCCTCGGTCGGCGAGCACGTAACCCGCCACAAGCAGGGCGACATCGTCGGCGTCGGCTGCATGGTCGACTCGTGCCAGCATTGCGACGCCTGCGACATCGGGCTCGAGCAATACTGCGAAAACGGATTCGTCGGCACCTACAACGGCGAGGAAATGCATACCGGCGGCATGACTTACGGCGGCTATGCGAACAACATCGTGGTCAACGAGAAATTCGTGCTGCGGGTGCCGCCCTCGCTCGACCCGGCCGCCGCCGCGCCCCTGCTATGCGCGGGCATTACCACCTACTCGCCGCTGCGGCACTGGAAGGTTGGTCCGGGCCAGAAGGTCGGCGTGGTCGGACTGGGCGGACTCGGCCACATGGGCATCAAGATCGCGCATGCAATGGGCGCGCACGTGGTCCTGTTCACCACTTCGCCCGACAAGCGCGAAGATGGCCTGCGGCTGGGTGCGGACGAGGTGGTGGTGTCGAGGAACGCCGAGGAAATGGCGGCCCATGAGAACAGCTTCGACTTCATCCTCAACACCGTCGCTGCACCGCACAGCCTCGACGCCTTCCTGGTGCTGCTGCGGCGCGAGGGCACGATGACCCTGGTCGGCGCGCCGGCGATGCCACATCCGTCGCCGCAGGTGTTCAACCTGATCATGAAGCGCCGCCACCTGGCCGGATCGCTGATCGGCGGTATCGCCGAGACCCAGCAGATGCTGGACTTCTGCGCCGAGCACGGGATCGTGTCGGATATCGAGATGATTCCGATCGGCGCAATCAATGACGCCTACGAGCGCATGCTGAAGAGCGATGTGCGATATCGATTTGTCATTGACATGGCGTCGCTGGGATAAGCGGGGCCAATCGTCGGTGTAAATGGGGTTTGCCCCATATCCCCCTGATCGCCACGCGCAGCGACCGTTGCCGTTGCTTTTGACGCGGCCGTTGCCGTTCCGCGCAGCGACAGTTGCCGTTGCATTAAGCCCCGCGCAGCGACAGTTGCCGTTGCCGTTGCTGTTGCTGTTGCCGTTGCCCTTGCTTTTGACGTGGTCCCCGTCGATGGCGACACGTCGCTGGTGCCGAAATCGGA
>CAUQYP010000328.1:0-4627 GCA_963522035.1 uncultured Noviherbaspirillum sp.
GGCGACGCGTCGCCGTCTAACGGGGATCCACGTCAAGAGCAGCGTCAAAAGCAACTGCAACTGCAACTGCAACTGCAACTGCAACTGCAACTGTCGCTGCGCGGGCAACTGCAACGGCAACTGTCGCTGCGCGGAGCAAGCAATATCGCTTACAGGCGGGCTTCCGCCTTCACCCTGTGCACCGGGTGATACAGGAACCACAGCGTAATGAACGGCCACGCCAGCGACAGGAATTGCGCGGCGCCGTTGAAGTTCAGGAAGCGGCCCTGCACCCAGGTCTGCAGCGTCGACTGGAAATATGGATTGGCCGGCGCGACGTTGACGACCGCCAGGCTGGTGATCAGCGCCAGCGCGGCGACGCGGCGCTGGGCGACTTGCGGCGCCGCCGACAGGCCTGCCAGCATGATCATGCCGATCACCAGGCCGCCTTCCGCGCCCGGCGTGACCCAGGCAAAGGCATTGTCCGGCGAGAACAGCAGTGCACTGGCCAGCGTCTTCGCCGCCAGCGCGGCGGCGACCAGGACCAGCGCCAGCGCCAGCCGCGGCGCGCGCCGCCGGCACAGGCACAGCAGCGTCAGCACCGCGCCGGTAAAGCCGCAGGCGGTGATGATGGTCTCGGACAGCCAGTACTGCTCCGCACTCAGCTCGACATCCCGTCGCAGGAGCGCGCCAAGGTCGACCTGGGTCGACCAGAGGTCGGACAGCCAGTCCGACAGCATCGGCAAAAATTGGCCATGCCCAAAGAGATAAGCCTGCGGATACACCTGCGCCAGCGGCCATAGCGCCAGCACGATCAGGCCGCGGCTGGCCTCGTGCAGGAACCAGCGGCTGCGCAGCGCCAGCATGCGGCTCTGTTCCAGGAAGGCAGGCCTCAGCAGTGCGCCGACGAGCGCGCCCAGCGCCACGCCGGCGGCATTGGTCAGGAGGTCGAGGTTGGAAGGCACCCGGCTCGGCAGGAAGTTCTGCCCGGCTTCCATGGCCGCCGACACCAGCGCGCCGATCACCGAGGCCAGCAGCACCGCCCACATGCCGCGCAGCCGTGGATACAGCGAGAAAACCAGCAGCACGCCTAACGGCATGTAGCCGACGATATTGGTCAGCAGGTCGAACTTGGTCCAGTAGTAGGGCAACGGCGCAAGCAGGAAGGCCGACGGCGGCAGGCCGTTGCTGCGCCAGCCTGAAAACGGATACCAGCTGGCATAGACGATCAGGAAGGCATAAAACACCAGCCCGCCGCGCGCGAACACCGAGCCGGAGGCGGCGGCTGCCGTCGGCGCTGGCTGGCTGGCTGGCTCACCGTTCATGGGACGCGCAAGTCCAGGCTGGCCAGCCATTGCAGCATGTCGGCTATCACCGCATCGCTGGCCGACGCGATGGCCTCGACGCCGCCAGCAGCGTCGGCGCTGGGCGCCGGCATGCGCTGCACGAAACTCTTCTGCCCAAGCAGCCGCCGGCCATGCAGCACCGACAGCCGCATCGCCACCATGCCGCTGCTGCGTTCCGGGCTGTCGAAGACCTGGCTGATCTCGTCGGCGTCCAGATGCAATACGGGGATGCCGGCGGCGCCGTCCGAGGCCGACAGCAGCGTGCCGCCAGCCTGGCTGGCGCGCGACTTCAGCCGCTGCGCGAACAGCTGCGCCGGCGGCATGCTCCAGCGGCTGTTGGCATACGGCCGCGGCTGGCGCGCGCTGTCATAGGCCAGCCGGTAGAAGATGGCCGGCGAATCCAGCCACTCGGGCGTGTTGACTTCGGCCAGCGCCATCGGCGGCAAGGCAGGCATGGCGGCGGCAGGCGTTGCCAGCCCCATGTCGAACAGCGCGGCCTGCGGCTGTTTCACGCTGGCGCAGCCGGCCAGCAACGCACAGCACAGCAGCAATGCCGGGGCGGTGCGGTTTGTCGGAAGTAACATCGTTGTAGTCCTTTTCATCTTGCGCCAACCGTCAGTTGGCCGATGGCGCTGCGAAGCCGGTTTCGCCAGGGCCGGGGAGTACGCCCGGCCCGCCGAACAGGATGCTCTGCGGCCGCTCGGTCAAGCCGTTGAGGGTGCGGTTAAGCACCCGCAGCGAGCCGCGCACGTCCGACGTCAGCGGCAGCACTTCCGTGGTGAAGCGGTCGGCCGCGGCGCTGACGTCGTCGGCTGCCGCGCCGACCCGGGCAAGCGTGCCCTCCTGGCCCTGCAGGCCGGTTGCCAGCGCGTCGGCATTGCGGGCCAGGCGGGTCAGCGCGGCCAGCGAGCGCTGCGCTTCGCCGGCCAGCGCCGGCATGGCGGCCAGTGTCGGTTCGAGCTGCCGCGGCAAGCCTTCCACCGCCACCGCGGCGCGGCTGACATTGGTGAAGGCAGTCAGGATGGTCTGCTGGTTTTCGTCGTTGAGCAGCGCGCCCAGCCGCCTGGTCAGTTCCTCGGTCTGCCCGAGGATGGCCAGGCCCCGCGTCTGCAGGCTGTCGAGCAGGCTGGGCCGGAGTTCGATGCGCGCCGGCTGTTCCTCGCTGCTGGGAAGGCGCACCGGGTCGCTGCCCGCATCGTCCAGCTGCACATAGGCCAGTCCGGTCACGCCCTGGTAGCCCAGGGTGGCGAAGGTCGAGCGGGTGACCGGCGTGTCGGGCCGTACGCTGAACGCCACCAGGATCTGTCCCGGCGACTGCGGATCGAAGCCGATGCGATCGACCCGGCCGACGTCGAGGCCGCGGTAGCGCACCGCGGCCTGCGGGTTCAGTCCGGGCACCGACAGCCTGGTTGCGATCTGGTAGGGCACGCGCACTTCGCGGTCGCGGTTGAACCAGATGGCGGCCAGCACCGCCATCGCCAGCATGGCGATGGTGAACAGGCCGGCGATCATTGCATGCGCCTTATTTTCCATGGTCGGATTCCCGATGTGTGTTTTCTGCACGCGCCTTTTCACGGTCATTGCGCATGCCCTGCAGCGCGCGCCGCCCGCGCTCGCCCAGAAAATAGTCAGTGATGAAAGGATGGTCAACCCGCACCACCTCTTCCGCGTCGCCGTAGGCCACCAGGCGCTTGTCGGCCAGCACCGCGATGCGCGTGGCCAGCGCCAGCAGCGTGTCAAGGTCATGCGTGACCATGACCACGGTCAGGTGCATTTCCCGGTGCAGCATGCCGATCAGGCTGACGAAGCTTTCCGACAGGGCCGGGTCCAGGCCAGCGGTCGGTTCGTCCAGGAACAGCAGCTCCGGCTCCAGCGCCAGGGCGCGCGCCAGTGCCACCCGCTTGACCATGCCGCCCGACAGGTCGGCCGGCATCCTCATGGCCTGCGCCGGCGGGATGTCGACCATCTGCAGCTTCAGCAGCGCGGCGTCGCGCACCAGTTCTTCCGGCAGCACCCGCAGTTCCCGCATCGGCTGCGCGACATTGTCGAACGCCGACAGCGCGGAAAACAGCGCACCGTGCTGGAACAGCATGCCCCAGCGGTGGCGCAACTGCTGCAGCGTGGCGGCGTCGGCACGATGCACGTCGGTGCCGAATACCCGCACCGTGCCGGCGCTGGGTCTTTCCAGTCCCAGCACCTGCCTCAGCAGCGTGGTCTTGCCCGAACCCGAGCCGCCGACCAGCGCGATGATCTCGCCGGCGCGCACGTCCATGCTGAGCCTGTCGTGGACCACGACGTCGCCAAAGCGGGTGGACAGGCCCTCGATCTGTATGACCGGCTGCATTGCCGCCATCAGTAGTAGCCCACGCCGTTGAAGACGATGGCAAACACCGCGTCGGCCAGGATGACGACCGTGATGGCGGTCACGACCGAACTGGTGGTGCCCTGGCCCAGGCTTTCGGTATTGGCCTTGATGCGCAGGCCGAAATGGCAGGCCACCAGCGCAATCAGGACGCCGAACACCACGCCCTTGCCCAGGCCTATCCAGTAGTTCGCGATCGGCACCGCGCCGGGCAGCTTCTGCAGGAAATAGCTGGGCGACATGTCCAGCTGGAGCTGGGCCGCGGCCATGCCGCCCAAAAGCGCCATGGCGTCGGTCCAGACCACCAGCAGCGGCATCACCAGCGCCAGCGCCAGCACGCGGGGCATGATCAGCCGGAAACCGTGCGGCAGGCCCATCACCAGCATGGCGTCGAGCTCTTCGGTGACCCGCATCACGCCCAGCTGGGCCGTGATGGCGGAGCCGGAACGGCCGGCCACCAGGATGGCGGCCAGCATCGGCCCCAGTTCGCGGATGATGCTCATGCCGAGGATATTGACCAGGTAGATGTCGCCGCCGAAAGTATGCAGCTGCTGCGCCGACAGGAAGGACAGCACCACGCCGATCAGGATGCCGACCAGCGCGGTGATGCCCAGCGCCTTGTAGCCGGTGTGATAGACATGGGCGGAGATTTCCTTCCAAGGCCCGGAGAGCGGCCGGCGTGCAAGGCGGCCCAGGTCCAGCGCCAGCTGGCCGACCAGGCCGACCAGGCCCAGCAGGTGGCTGGCAAGCTGCCGCGCGGTGCGGCGCAGCGAGACGATGGAGAACCACGGGTCGGTGCGCAGGTCCGGCACGGCCAGCGCGCCGGCGCGCTCAAGGCGCACGAAGAACGCTTCCTGGCCGGGCGTCAGCAGCAGCTGCGGCGGGCGCTGGCGGCCCCAGGCGTTCCACAGCAGCTGGGCGCCGATATGGTCCATCGCGG
>CAUQYP010000329.1:0-4619 GCA_963522035.1 uncultured Noviherbaspirillum sp.
CTGCACGCGGTACCGGGCGCGCTCGGCATGCTGCGCATGGCGCCCGGCATCGGCGCGGCGCTGACCTCGGTGGTGCTGGGCTTCTGGCCCATTACGCGGCGGGTCGGACTCTGGATGTTCGGCGGCGTCGCGCTGTACGGCATCGGCACCGTGGTGCTGGGAAAGTCGGCCTTGCTGCCGCTGTCGCTGGCGGCGCTGGTGCTGATGGGCGCCGGCGACATGGTCAGCGTGTACGTCCGGCACCTGCTGGTGCAGCTGGAAACCCCGGACGCCATCCGCGGCCGGGTCAGCGCGGTCAACTCGGTGTTCATCGGCGCCTCCAACGAGCTGGGGGAGTTCGAGTCGGGCGTGACGGCGGGCTGGTTCGGCCTGGTGCCGGCAGTGCTGCTGGGCGGCGTCGTCACGCTGGGCGTCACCGCAGCCTGGATGCGCCTGTTCCCTGTGTTGAGGCGGATGGACCGGTTTCCGCACGCAGTCGAGCAGATTGCGGCAAAGCCTGAATGACCAGGGTCATATGCTTTTTTCTTCTAACAACATGCAAATAAAATATTTCTGGATATAACAGTTATATGTGATTATCCCGGCCTGTTAGTTGGGCCGGTTATAAGGGATTTATGGACGTCGCCACCACCATGCCAGCGCGAAAGCGCGGCAGCTTCCGGGTCATGCCCGGTTTTCACCTGTCGCTCGGCTTCACGGTTTTCTACCTGAGCCTCATCGTGCTTATTCCGCTGTCCGCGGTGTTCCTCAAGACCTTCACCATGACCTGGGACGCGTTCTGGAGCGCCGTCACTTCGGACCGGGTCATGGCGTCCTACCGGCTCACCTTCGGCGCGTCGATGATCGCCGCCGCGCTGAACGTGCTGTTCGGCGGCATCGTGGCCTGGGTGCTGGTGCGTTACCGCTTTCCGGGCAAGCGCATCATCGACGCGATGGTCGACCTGCCGTTCGCGCTGCCTACCGCAGTCGCCGGCATTGCGCTGACCGCGCTGTATTCCACCAACGGCTGGATCGGCCGCTACCTGGAGCCGCTCGGCATCAAGGTCGCCTTCACGCCGCTGGGCGTGGTGGTGGCGCTGACCTTCATCGGCCTGCCTTTTGTGGTGCGCACCGTCCAGCCCGTGCTGGAAGACGCCGAGCGCGAGCTGGAAGAAGCGGCGGCCAGCCTGGGCGCCAGCAACTGGCAGACCTTTGCCCGGGTCATCTTCCCGACCATCCTGCCGGCGCTGCTGACTGGCTTCGCGCTGGCCTTCGCCCGCGCCACCGGCGAATACGGCTCGGTCATTTTCATTGCCGGCAACATGCCGATGGTGAGCGAGATCACGCCGCTGTTCATCATCACCAAGCTCGAGCAGTACGACTACGCTGGCGCCACCGCCATCGCGGTCGTCATGCTGCTGGTGTCCTTCCTGATGCTCCTGACCATCAACCTGTTGCAAGCCTGGACCCGCAAGCGCGGCCAGCCGGAGAAAGTCTGATGTCCGCCGTCGCCACTCCTTCCGGCGCGCCGATGGCGCGCGTCGAGCCAGCCTACACGCCGTCGCCAATTGCCGAGCCGTTCTGGGTCCGGGCGACGCTGATCGCCGTCGCGCTCATCTTCATGACGCTGTTCCTGTTCGTGCCGCTGGTGGCGGTGTTCGTCGAAGCGTTCAAGAAAGGCTGGCAGGTCTACCTGAGCTCCATCACCGAGCCCGACGCCATCTCCGCCATCAAGCTGACCCTGCTGACGGCTGTCATCGCGGTGCCGCTGAACCTGGTGTTCGGCGTGGCGGCGTCCTGGGCCATCGCCAAGTTCGACTTCCGGGGCAAGAGCATCCTGTTGACGCTGATCGACCTGCCGTTCTCGGTCTCGCCGGTGATTTCCGGCCTGATCTACGTGCTGCTGTTCGGCGCCCAGGGCTGGTTCGGCGAATGGCTGCAGGCGCATGACATCAAGATATTGTTCGCGGTGCCCGGCATCGTGATCGCCACGATATTCATTACCTTTCCGTTCGTGGCACGGGAACTGATCCCGCTGATGCAGTCGCAGGGCAACGAGGAAGAGGAAGCCGCGCTGGTGCTGGGCGCGTCGGGTTTCCGCACCTTCTGGCATGTGACCCTGCCCAACATCAAGTGGGGCTTGCTGTATGGCGTAATTCTGTGCAATGCCCGCGCAATGGGCGAATTCGGCGCGGTGTCCGTCGTGTCCGGCCACATCCGCGGCCAGACCAACACCATTCCGCTGCAGGTGGAAATCCTCTACAACGAATACAACTTCGCCGCCGCGTTCGCGATCGCATCGCTGCTGGCCCTGCTGGCGCTGGTCACGCTGGCGCTGAAGAGCTTTATCGAATGGCGGCTGCATCACAGCCATGCCGCCCCTCAAACGGATCAGGAGTAATCAACGTGGCCATCGAAGTCAGGAACATCAATAAACGTTTTGGCAGTTTTGTGGCGCTCAACGACGTGTCGCTCAGCTTCCAGCCGGGCGAGCTGACCGCGTTGCTGGGACCGTCAGGCTGTGGCAAGACGACGCTGCTGCGCATTATCGCCGGCCTGGAGCGGCCCGATAGCGGCCAGGTCCTGCTGGACAACGAAGATGCGTCGGACCGCCACGTGCGCGAACGCCAGGTCGGCTTCGTGTTCCAGCACTATGCGCTGTTCAAGCATATGACGGTGTTCGAGAACATCGCCTTCGGGCTGCGGGTCAAGCCCAGGGCCGAGCGGCCGTCGGAAACCCAGATCAAGGCCAAGGTGCACCAGCTGCTGGAACTCGTTCAGCTGGACTGGCTGGCCGACCGCTATCCGCCGCAGCTCTCCGGCGGCCAGCGGCAGCGCATTGCGCTGGCACGTGCGCTCGCGGTCGAACCCAAGGTGCTGCTGCTGGACGAACCCTTCGGCGCGTTGGATGCCAAGGTCAGGAAGGAGCTGCGCCGCTGGCTGCGCCGGCTGCATGACGAGCTGCATGTGACCAGCATCTTCGTCACCCACGACCAGGAAGAGGCGCTGGAAGTGGCCGACCGCATCGTGCTGATGAACAAGGGCAATATCGAGCAGGTCGGCTCGCCGGCCGACGTGTACAACCAGCCGGCATCGCCCTTCGTCTACGGCTTCCTCGGCAACGTCAACCTGTTCCGCGGCCGGGTGCACGAGGGCGTGCTGGAAGCGGACGGCGTCACGTTCGACGCGCCCGAACATGGCGGCGCGAAGGATGCGAAGGGCACCGGCTTCGTGCGCCCGCACGACATCGAGATCGACCGCTACCTGCCGGATATCGACAGCGACGGCATCGTCGCCGTGATCCGGCGCGCGCACGCGATCGGCCCGCTGGCGCAGCTGGACCTGCAGCGCGAGGACAATGGCGACCTGCTGGAAGCGGTGGTGCCGAGCGAGCGCTACACCGAACTCGGCGTGGCCGAAGGCGACCGGCTGGTGGTGCGGCCCAAGCGGCTGCGCATCTTTGTCGACGAAGCGGTCTGAGACGCGGCGGCGTAGCTCCCGATGAACTTCCAGCAACTGCGCTCGATACGCGAAGCCACGCGGCGCAACTACAACCTGACCGAGGTTGCCAATGCGCTGTTCACCTCGCAGCCCGGCGTGTCGCGCCAGATCCGCGAGCTGGAGGAAGAGCTGGGGGTGGAAATTTTCGAGCGCAATGGCAAGCGGCTCACCGGGCTGACCAGCCCCGGCAAGGACATCCTGCGCATTATCGATCGCCTGCTGCTGGAAGCGGAAAACCTGCAACAGGCCGGGCAGGAGTATTCGGGTGTGAAACGCGGCACGCTGACCATCGCCACGACGCACACCCAGGCGCGCTACGTACTGCCCAGGGCAGTGCAAAGCTTTCGCGCTGCGTTTCCTGATGTGCGGATCGCCCTGCAGCAAAGCTCGCCCGAGCATATCGCCGAATGGGTGCTGTCGGGCAAGGCCGACATCGGCATCGCCACCGAGGGCCTGAGCCAGTTCGACGAGCTGGTGTCGTTTCCGTGCTACCAATGGCACCACGAGGTGGTGGTGCCGGAAGGGCATCCGCTGCTGGCGTCCGGGCCGCTTACGCTGGCGCAGCTGGCCGGGTATCCGCTGATCACCTATGACCTGGGCTTTACCGGCCGCAGCCATATCGACGACGCGTTCCGGGAAGCGGGTATTGCGACCGATATCGTGTTGACTGCGATGGACTCGGACGTGATCCAGCAGTATGTTGCGCTGGGGATGGGGGTGGGGATCGTGGCGTCGATGGCAATCGAACAGGGCAGGCACGCCGGGCTAAAGCCGGTCGCAGCCAGCCACCTGTTTGCGCCGAACGTGACCCGGCTGGCGGTGCGGCGGGCTGCTTATTTGCGTTCGTATACGGTGGACTTCATATTGCAGTTTGCGCCGACGCTGACGCGGGTGGATATCGATACCGCGCTGGGTGGGGCGGGTGGATGAGGTGGTGCCAGGCAGCGCTGCTTCCATAGAGTAGTTTCGTGCTGACTTGCCCAAGCCGGCCTGTAAGCGACATTGCTTGCTCCGCGCAGCGACAGTTGCCGTTGCCGTTGCCGCTGCCGTTGCCGTTGCCGTTGCCGTTGCCGTTGCCGTTGCCGTTGCTTCTGACGCTGCCTTTGACGTGGATCCCCGTTAGACGGCGACGCGTCGCC
>CAUQYP010000330.1:0-4597 GCA_963522035.1 uncultured Noviherbaspirillum sp.
AGTCCGGCGCCGGCGCGTTGCCCGCCCGGCGGCAGGCCGGCGGCGACCACGCAGATCAGCGCCACCGCGGCGAACGCATAGCGCTGCAGCACGCACAGCGGGCAGGGCAGCATGTCCATGCCATGTTGCAGGTAGAGCGCGACGCCGAGCAGGGCAAGGGAAATGAAGGCGGCGGCGAGCAGTACGGGGCGGTAGGGGTTCATCAGCTTGTCCAGTGTCGGGAAGGGTTTAGAGATCGTCGCCCAGTGCAGCCAGCAACTCTGCCTGGTGTTCGGTGATCAATGCGTTAGTCAGTTCGTCGAGGTCGCCGTCCATGATGAAGTCCAGCTTGTACAGCGTCAGGTTGATGCGGTGGTCGGTCATCCGGCCCTGCGGGAAATTATAGGTGCGGATACGCTCGCTTCGGTCGCCGGAGCCGATCAGCGACTTGCGGGTCGCCGCTTCCTTGGTCTGCTGCGCCCGCAGTTGCGCGTCCTTCAGCCGCGCCGCCAGCACTTTCATGGCCGAGGCCTTGTTCTTGTGCTGGCTGCGGTCGTCCTGGCATTCGACCACGAGGCCGGTCGGCAGGTGGGTAATGCGCACCGCGGAGTCGGTCTTGTTGATGTGCTGGCCGCCGGCGCCGGAAGCGCGGTAGGTGTCGATGCGCAGGTCGGCCGGGTTGATGTCCACATCGCCGATCTCGTCGGCCTCCGGCATCACCGCTACCGTGCAGGCCGAGGTATGGATGCGGCCCTGGGTCTCGGTCGCCGGAACGCGCTGCACGCGGTGGCCGCCGGACTCGAACTTGAGCCGCGAATAGGCGCCGAATCCAACCACGCGCACGATCACTTCCTTGTAGCCGCCGACTTCCGACGCCGACTCCGACACCATTTCCACCTGCCAGCGCTGGCGTTCGGCATAGCGGGTGTACATGCGCAGCAAATCGCCGGCGAACAGCGCCGACTCGTCGCCGCCGGTGCCGGCGCGAATCTCAAGAAAGATATTGCGTTCGTCGTTCGGGTCTTTCGGCAGCAGCAGTTTCTGCAGGTCGACTTCCATCTGCTCCATGCGCGCCTTCGCCCCGCTGATCTCCTCCTGCGCGAACTCCTTCATGTCGGGGTCGGCCAGCATGTCCTGCGCAGTCTCGACGTCGCTGGCGGCCTGCGTGTATTGCAGGTACAGGTCCACCAGCGGACCGAGTTCGGCATGTTCGCGGTTGAGCTTCCTGTACTGCTCCATGTTGTCGGTGACGCCTTCCTGCATCAGCAGGGAACCGATTTCTTCCAGCCTGTTGGCGAGCTGGTCGAGTCTGGCGAGCATGGAGGGTTTCATGATTGGATTCCGGAATAGGCAGTGCGGGGGCGCGGCCCGCAGGCCACGAACGGACGGGACGGCAGAGCGTCGCTAGCGCCGGGTGCGGAACAGCTGCGGCAGCAGGGTGGCGAGACGGGCGCGCTCGTCGCCCTGCGCATGGTGCAGCGCCTGCTGCGGACCATGCAGGAATTTCGCGGTCAGTCCCCTCGACAGGGCTTCCAGCACGGCTTCGGGGTCGTCGCCGCGCGCCAGCAGCCGGCGCGCGCGCTCCAGTTCGGCCAGCCGCATCTGCTCGCTGTTTTCATGCAGCTCCTGGATCACCGGCACCACGGCCCGGCCGTCCATCCAGTGCATGAAGGACTGGACCCGGGTCTCGATGATGGCTTCGGCCTGGCTGACCGCGGCCTGGCGGTTCTGCATGCCGGTCTGGACCGCGGCGCCGAGGTCGTCGACGGTATAAAGGAAGACGTCGTCCAGCCGGCCGATTTCAGATTCGATGTCGCGCGGCACCGCCAGGTCGACCATGAATACCGGCTTGTGGCGACGCGCCTTGATGGCGCGTTCGACCAGGCCAAGGCCGATGATCGGCAGCGACGACGCGGTACAGGAAACGACGATATCGAAATGGGCCAACTGGTCCGGCAGGTCGGCCAGCATGATCGCGCGACCGTTGTAACGGTGCGCCAGCGCTTCGCCGCGTTCCAGCGTGCGGTTGGCGATAGTCAGGCTTTTCGGGTTCTGCGCGCAAAAATGGGTCGCGCACAGTTCGATCATTTCGCCGGCGCCGATGAACAGCACGTTCTGGTCCGAGATGCGGTCGAAAATGCGCTGCGACAGCCTTACCGCCGCTGCCGCCATCGACACGCTGTGCGCGCCGATCTCGGTCGTGCTGCGCACTTCCTTGGCCACCGCGAACGTGCGCTGGAACATCTGGTGCAGGTAGGTCCCCAGTCCGCCGGCGGCTTCGGCCTGGCGCACCGCGTCCTTCATCTGTCCCAGGATCTGCGGTTCGCCCAGCACCATCGAATCGAGACCGGACGCGACGCGGAACGCATGGCGCACCGCGTTGTCCTGCGGCAGCATGTACAGGTAGGGCCGCAGGTCGGCATAGGGAAGCTGGTGGTATTCGGCGAGGAAGCGGCCGGTTGCATCGATCGCCTGGTCGGCGCCGGCCTGCAGGCGGTTCGCGGAATACAGCTCGGTGCGGTTGCAGGTGGAGAGGATGGCGGCTTCGCCGCCGCCTGGCACGTGGCCGCCGAACCAGTTGCGTGCGGACGCCACGGCATGGCCTATCCGGTCAGACGGGAAGGCGACTTTTTCGCGCAGGGAAAGCGGCGCTGTGTGGTGATTAAGCCCGACGGCAAGCAGTTGCATGGAACAATGGGGAAAAATTTAATGCTCATTATACCGTGGTCCCCCTTCGTCGGTCGGCAACGCGCGCTGGCGAACTCAGTCGCCGCTGCCGATACCGTTCGCGGTGCCGTTGATGCTGCCGTTACCATTGCCATTGCTTGCGCCGCCGGAAGACATCTGCTCGAGCCGGTAGCCGTAGCTGTAGACCGGCGCCAGACGGAAACCGTGCTCGGGACGCAGTTGCAGTTTGCTGCGCACCCGCGACACATGGGTGTCCATGGTGCGCGACGGAATCTGTACATCGCGCGCCCACACCGCTTCCAGGATATAAGCGCGCGAAAGCGGGCGCCCGAGGTTGCGGAAGAACAGCAGCGCCAGGTCGAATTCCTTCTGTGTCACATCGATCGGCTTGCCCTTCATCGTCACGCGCCCGGTGCGCGACTGGAAGACATACGAGCCGAACTGGATCTGCTCGACCGCATTCTGGGTCGGGTAGGCCCGGCGCAGCAGTGCCTGCACACGCGCAACCAGTTCGCCGCGACGAATCGGCTTGATCATGTAGTCGTCGGCGCCGGCAGCGATGCCCGCAACGATATCGTCCTCGTTCGAGCGCCCGGCGATGAACATCACAGGGAAGGTCGGTGAAAAACGTTCGCGCACCCAGCGCACTGCCTCGGCAGCGCCGCCATCCGGCAACTGCCAGTGGATGACCAGCATGTCAAAACTATCCCGTCGCACCTGGGACATCAATTCCCTGCTGGAACCGAATGGCTGGCATCCATGCCCCGCCGTGGAGAGCACCTGGCATACCAGTTCGGTCTGGTTGCGATCGTTATCTAGTACTGCAATTCTCATGGCGGGGGCGGAGAAGTGTTAATCAAAATGACAATTGTTAATTACATATACCAAGTATCAAGTTTTCTTACTCTGAAGTAAATTGCTACATATAAAGATTTCATTCATTCAACATATTTACAACACTTGTCATTATAATATTTCTTGAGAGAATGGTGAATATCCCGGTTTTGTCATCCTGTCAGCACAATTTTTTTTCCCCCGGGTTCTTCATGCCTGGCCGAAAAACAGGAAGGCGCAAGCATTTTTTAATGAGTTTTGCGCCAAACGAAATAAATGGGCCAAGCCCGGCGCCAGGATGCTTGCAAAAATCAGCGGTTTCCCGTCTTTTTGGGTCAGCCTGTTTTCAAATGGAACTTATTGGGACAGTGTCATTGCTGATAATATTGTCTGGAAATCAAGTCCTTGCCAGCATGTTCATCATCATGGCGAGTACAAGGTGTTGACATTTCCATCGACTTTACGCGCCTGCTACCGTGTGGAAAATGCAGCTGTCTGTAACCAGCAGTAAGGAGCGTTGCTTAATGGTCAAGATTTCCAATGAGCGGGAACAGTTCAGCCAACGATTGCAAAAGATGCTGCGCCAGACCCATCATTCACCGGATAGCCCTACCGAGCTTGCAAGGGAATTCAACATCCGTTTTTCAGGTCCGCCTATCACGGTGCATGCGGCGCGCAAGTGGCTGGTCGGTGAAGCCATCCCCACCCAGGACAAGATGCGGGCGCTGGCTGAATGGCTGGTGGTGCCGGCGGACTGGCTACGTTTCGGGAGCGATCCGGCGCGCCAGGAAGTGCCCAGTGCAACCGGCAGCACCAGTCCGGTCGACCTGAAACTGATTGCGGACCTGAAGCTGCTCGACGAACCGCATCGCCAGATCGTGCGTGAAGTCGTACGCATCCTGATCCACACCACCCGCCAGGACAGGACCTAGCGCATTTTCGTGCTGGCTTGCGCCAGAAGCGCCGTTTCCGCGCAGCGACAGTTGCCGTTGCATTAAGCCCCGCGCAGCGACAGTTGCCGTTCCGCGCAGCGACAGTTGTAGTTGCCGTTGCTTTTGACGCGGCTTTTGACGTGGGTCCCCGTTGATGACGCCAC
>CAUQYP010000331.1:0-4568 GCA_963522035.1 uncultured Noviherbaspirillum sp.
CGTCAAAAGCAACGGCAACGGCAACGGCAACGGCAACGGCAACGGCAACGGCAACTGTCGCTGCGCGGGCAACGGCAACTGTCGCTGCGCGGGCAACTGCAACGACAACTGTCGCTGCGCGGGCAACGGCAACGGCGACTATCGATGCGCGGAGCAGGCAATATCGCCTACAGGCTGGCTTGGGCAAGCCAGCACGAAACCGCTCTAGCGGCTGAACGCAGCCTGCAGGTCGGCCTGGCTGCTGACGCCGCTCTGCAGCAGCAGCATCAGCAGGATGCGGGCCTTCGCCGGCTTCAGGTCGTCGGCCATGACCGCGCCGGCATCCGCGCTGGTCTTGCCGCCGCCGACGAAACCGTAGCTCGGCAGCACCCTGCCGTTGTGCACGCGGGTCGAGACCACCACCGGCACATTCTTCGAAATGGCGTACTTGACGGCTTCATGCATCGGCGCGTTCATGTTGCCCATGCCCAGCGCCTGCACCACGATGCCCTTCGCGCCGCGGTCGACCGCGCTGCGCAGCGCCATGCCGTCGGCGCCGCCGTACATCGCGACGATTTCCACTTCCGGCATCTTGTCGGTGCCAATTGGAATATGCTGGCGCCGCAATGGCGCGTTGCCGAACATCACGCGGTCCGGGTAGACCTCGCCCAGGAAACCGTAGTCGCCGGAGTTGAAGGTTTCCACGTTGGCGGTATGGGTCTTGGTGACGTAGCGGGCGGCGTTGATCTGGTTGTTCATTGCCAGCATCACACCCTTGTCCTTCGCCTGCGCGTCCACCGCGATGCGCGCGGCATTGAGCAGGTTGCGCGGGCCGTCGAAGTCCGACGACGACGCGTTGCGCTGCGCGCCGATCAGCACGACCGGCTTGCTCGATTTGACGGTCAGGTCCAGCCAGAAGGCGGTCTCCTCCAGCGTGTCGGTACCGTGGGAGACGATGACGCCGGCTACCTCCGGACGGTCCAGCGCCGCCTGCGTCGCCTTCGTCAGCTGTACCCAGCGAGCCGGGTCCATGTAGTCGGACGGCACGTTGGACAGGTTGTTGACCTCGATGGTCGCGTACTTGCCGATGTCGGGCACGGTGGCCAGCAGGTCGTCGCCGGAAATGGCCGGCACCGGCGCATTCTTGACCGGGTCGATCTTCATCGCGATCGTGCCGCCGGTGGCGAGAAACTGGACAACCGGCTTGCCTTGCGCAAAGGCCGGGGACGCTGTCAGCATGGCCAGGGTAATGAGGGTTTTCTTGAACTTCACGTGGTCTCCTTGTGTTCGGTCTGAATCAAGCTGTCGAAGCCTGTCCCAACAGAAAAGTGGGCGGCGGCATCCTAGCATGCGCAGATGCACCCGGCGGCACGATGAAGGCCGGCTTGCGGCGCATCATCGCGGCCTGCCGTTTCGCCGCATTTTTCGGCCCCGGAATAGTACGATCGTGCAAAAAACCCTAGCCAGCATTACGCATCCTTCGTATGATGTCCGTCACCTTGATCGACTGGCACCTAAAACAATGAACCCATTGCCCGACGGTTTGATCCTTGTCGCCAAGCGCGGCTGCCCGACCTGCATGCTGGTGGAGCCGCTGGCGGCCGAGCTGGCCCAGGCCGGCGCGCTGACCGTGTATGTGCAGGACGACCCGTCCTATGCAAGCGGCGTCGCCGGCGTGGTGGACGACCGGGCGCTCGACCATTCCTATCGTCTCGACATCGAAGTGGTGCCAACGTTGATCCGCATCCAGGACGGGCACGAGGCCGAGCGTACCTACGGCTGGCACCGCGGTGACTGGCAGCGCATCAGCGGCATGCCCGGCCTGGGCGCTGCGCTGCCGGCGCTGCGGCCGGGCTGCGGCTCCATGACCCTGGAGCCAGGCGTGGCCGAGACGCTCGCCATCCGTCACGGCAAGGCGCGCTTCGCCTCGCGCGAAGTTGCGCTCGGCGACGAGGAAGACGCGATCGAGGCCTGCCACCAGCGCGGCTGGACCGACGGCTTGCCGGTGGTGCCGCCGACCCGCGAGCGGGTCCTGCGCATGCTGGCCGGGACCACGCGCAAGCCGGACGAGGTGCTGGGCATGGTCCCGCCCGACCTTGCGTCCTGCACCGTCGAGAAGGTCGCCATCAACGCGGTCATGGCCGGCTGCAAGCCTGAATACCTGCCCGTGGTGCTGGCCGCGGTGGAAGCGGCGCTGGTCGACGAGTTCGGCATGCATGGCGTCCTTTGCACCACGATGTTCGCCGGACCGGTGGTCATCGTCAACGGCCCGGCGGCAAAGGCGGTCGGCATGAACTCGGGCGTCAATGCGCTGGGGCAGGGCAACCGCGCCAATGCCACCATCGGCCGCGCGCTGCAGCTGGTCATACGCAACGTCGGCGGCGGCCGGCCCGGCGAAGTCGACCGCGCCACGCTGGGCAACCCGGGCAAGCTGAGCTTCTGCTTCGCCGAGGCCGAAGGCAGCGGATGGGACTCGCTGGCGACCGAGCGCGGTTTTGCCGCAGGCGCGTCGACCGTCACGCTGTTCGCCGGCGAGGGCGTGCAGGGCGTCGTCGACCAGAAGTCGCGCACGCCGGAGTCGCTGGCAAAAAGCTTCGCGCTCTGCCTGCGCGCGGTCGACCACCCGAAACTGGCCATGGCCGGCGACGCGGTGCTGGTGGTGTCGCCCGAGCACAGCCGCGTGTTCATCGAGGCCGGCTGGTCGAAGGCGCGCCTGCTCGAGGAACTGACCGCATTGCTCACCTTCGACGCCGACGCCATGCTGGCCGGCGCCGGCGGCATTGCCGAAGGGCTGCCCGCTGCACTGGCGGGCAAGAAGGTCACCAAGTTCCGCCCCGGCGGATTACTGATCGTGCGGGCCGGCGGCAGCGCCGGCCTGTTTTCCGCTGTCATCGCCGGCTGGGCCGCATCCGGGCCCACCGGCTCCACACCTGTCACCAGGGAGATTGCCCCATGACGCAACAAACCATCCTGCTCGACCCGACCGCGGAACGCGCGCCGTCGGCACGGCCGCGGCTGGCGCGGCCGGACCAGCTGGACGGCCTGACGGTCGGCCTGCTGGACATCTCGAAAGCGCGCGGCAACATCTTTCTCGACCGGCTCGACGAGCGCCTGTCGGGCATGGGCATTGCTGTCAAGCGCTACAAGAAGCCGACCTTCACCCGTGTCGCACCAACGGACCTGAAGCAGCAGATCGCCGGCGAATGCCAGGTCGTCGTCGAAGGCCTGGCCGACTGAGGGTCCTGCACGTCGTGCTGTATGCATGACATCGCGGACCTCGAAGGTCGGGGCATACCTGGAGTAGGCGTTGCATCCACAGAGTTTGTCGAAGCGGCTGCGCTGCAGTCGAAGAGCCTGGGTTTCGACCCGGCGATGGTGTTCGTCCAGCATCCGATACAGGATCGCAGCGACGATGAAATGCGCTCGCTGGCCGACCAGGCCGTCGAGCCCATCCTGCGCGCACTTACCGGCGCGAAGGGCTGAGCCCGGCGCGGAGTCGCGTCCTTGAAGGCCGACGCGCTGGGACGCCTGCCGTCGGTCGACCGGATGCTGCGCTGGCCGGCCCTGGCCGCCATCGCCGAGAGCCACGGCCGGACACCGGTGCTGGAGGCAGTGCGCGCGACGCTCGCGGCCTGCCGCACTTCTGCTGCGGTGCCGGACGATGACGCGCTGTGCGCCGAGGTCGAACGGCGCGTGCTGGCGGACCTCGCGCCCAGCCTGAAGCGCGTGTTGAATCTCACCGGCACCGTGCTGCATACCAACCTCGGCCGCGCGCCGCTGCCGCCGGAAGCCATAGCGGCGATGGTGCAGGTGGCGTCCGGCGCATCGAACCTGGAATACGACCTGGCCACCGGCAAGCGCGGCGACCGCGACAGCCATGTCGAGGAATGGCTGTGCCGGCTCACGGGCGCCGAGGCGGCCACGGTCGTCAACAACAATGCCGCCGCCGTGCTGCTGACCCTGAACAGCCTGGGGGCGCGGCGCGACTGCATCGTCTCGCGCGGCGAGCTCATCGAGATCGGCGGCGCGTTCCGGCTGCCTGACATCATGGCGCGCGCCGGCTGCCGGCTGCGCGAGGTCGGCACCACCAACCGCACCCACCTGCGCGACTATGCCGACGCCATCGGCCCGCGCACCGGCCTGCTGCTGAAGGCCCATACCAGCAATTACCGGATCGAAGGCTTTACCGCGGAGGCGGACCCGGTGCGCCTGGGCGCGCTGGCGGCAGAGCACAGGCTGCCCTTCGTCGTCGACCTCGGCAGCGGCACATTGACCGACCTGTCGCGCCTGGGCCTGCCGCGCGAGCCGACGCCGGCCGAGACGCTGCGCGACGGCGCCGACATCGTCACCTTCAGCGGCGACAAGCTGCTGGGAGGGCCGCAGGCGGGCATCATCGTCGGCCGCGCCGACCTGGTTGCGCGCATCCGGAAGAACCCGATGAAGCGGGCGCTGCGCTGCGACAAGCTGACCATCGCCGCCCTCGGCGCGGTGCTGCGGCTATACGGCGACCCGGAACGGCTGGCACAGCGGGTGCCGGCGCTGCGGCTCCTGTCGCGGCCGGCGGCGGACATCGGCGCGCAGGCGCAGCG
>CAUQYP010000332.1:0-4523 GCA_963522035.1 uncultured Noviherbaspirillum sp.
CGCGCGAACTGGCGCGCGCGACCGCAGAGCGCATCCGCGCCGACGGCTTCATCACGTGGGTCGCCGACGGCGGGCTGGTCTCGCTCGGCGTCGGCACGGTCGAACTGCTGCCGCGCACGGTGCTGGTGCTGGCCAACGGCGCCGGCCGCGACCTGCACATCAGCGAGGCCCAGCGTTTCCTCGGTATCCAGCTCAATCACCTGGGCCTGCGCTATGAGCTGATCGACGTCGGAACGACGCCGCTGCCGCAAGGCATCCTGGCCGGCCGCTATGTTGGCATCGTCAGCTGGATGCGCAGCGGCGACCTGCAGCCTGCACTGGGTTCCTGGTTGGAGCGCCGCGCGGCCGAGGGCATGCGCATCGTGCTGTTCAATGCGCTGGGCTTTGCCCCGGACCCGGCGCTGCTGCAGTCGCTGGGCCTGCAGCAGCAGCCGCCGCCGGCGCCCGGACGCCTGCAGATACAGTCCAGCGACGCCGCCCTGGTCGGCTTCGAAGCACAGCCGCTGCCCGAGCGCGGCGCGCTGGCGCTGCTGCGCCTCGCCGACAATGCGCCGGCGCGCAGCCTGCTGCGCCTGGCCGACAGCCGCGGCAACCGCTACGACGCCGCTGCCATTACCGGCTGGGGCGGCTATGTGCTGGCGCCGTTCGCGGTCCAGAACATACCGGGAACCGACCTCGAGCGCTGGGTGGTGCAGCCGCTTGCCTTCCTGCGCGAAGCGCTGGCGCTGTCCGACCTGCCGGTGCCGGACGTCACCACCGAAGGCGGCCGCCGCATGCTGATGGTGCATGTCGATGGCGATGGCTTTGCCTCGCGCGCCGAAGTGCCGGGGGCGCCGTACGCGTCGGAAGTGATGGAGAAACAGTTCATCGACCGCTATCGGCTGCCCAGTACGGTGTCGGTGATCGAAGGCGAGCTGTCGGCGGGCGGCATGTATCCGCAGGCATCGGCCGTGCTGGAGGCGATCGCCCGCAGCGTCTTTGCCCACCCGGAAATCGAGGCGGCCAGCCATTCGTATTCGCATCCGTTCAACTGGGCCGCAGCGCTCAAGGACAAGGGCCCGGCCAACCGCCTCGACCTGCCCGGCTACACGCTGGACCTGGCGCGCGAGGTCCAGGGCTCGATGGCGTATGTCAACCGGCTGCTGCCGGCCGGGAAGGCCGCGTCGGTCTTTTTCTGGACCGGCGACTGCATGCCGCCCGCCGCCGCCATTGCCGAAACCGCGCGCCACGGTTTCCTGAACCTCAATGGCGGCGACACCACGATCACCCGCAGCCGCAATTCATGGACCGGCATCGCAGCCCAGGGCATACGCAAGGACGGCTGGTACCAGGTCTACGCGCCGCACCAGAATGAAAATGTCTATACCAATGACTGGACCGGCCCGTTCTACGGCTTCGAGCGGGTGATAGAAACCTTCGAGCTGACCGGCGCGCCGCACCGTTTCAAGCCCATCGACATCTATTACCACGTCTATTCGGCCAGCAAGCCGGCGTCCATCGCCGCGCTGCACCGGGTCTACCAGTGGGCCGTCGCGCAGCCGACCAGCCGCGTGTTCGGCTCCCAGTACATCCGCAAGGTGATGGACTTCGAGGCCACCACCATTGCCCGCGACCATGCCAGCGGCGAACTGGTGGTGCGCACCGGCGCCGACCTGCGCACGCTGCGCCTGCCGGCGCGCTCGCCGCTGCCGGCGCTGGGCGAGCGCGGCATCGCCGGGTTCACGCCGGGGCCGGGCGCCAACTACCTGACATTGTCCGCCGCCGAAACCAGGATCGCGCCCGACGCCGGCAACGGCAGGGCGCAGGTCTACGTGGCCGAAGCCAACGGCGCCGTCAGCGAGCTGGTGCGCCGTCCCGGCGAGCTGCAGTTCACGCTGACCGTCAACGGTTCCGGCCTGGGCCTGCTGGCACTGGCGTCGCCGGCGGCCTGCAGCCTCTTCATCGATGACAAGCCGGTGACGCCGGTGCGGCCCGCTGCCGGGCGTTACGCGACCACCGGGCTAACCCCCTCCGACCAAAGGATGATCAACACCAGCCATTATGAATTCGGTTCCTCCAGCACCCTTCAAACGACACGGTACCTGGCACGCGTTCGATGCGCCGCTTGAGCGGCAGCGTCTGTTCTCGCCATGGACGGTGGTTGGATTCGGGCTCGCACTGAGCCTGGGGCTGCTGCTCGTCTACCCGCACCGCACGCTCGAGCAGCGGCTGACGGCTGCCGACACGGCGGCCGGCCGCGCCGACACGCCGCTCACCATCGAATACCTGAAGGTGTTCCTGAAGGCCGAGCCGGGCGACAGCGGGCTGCGGCTGCAACTGGTGCGCAAGCTGGCGGCGCAGGGCGACACCGCGAGCGCCAGGAAATTGATGGACGCGCCGCAGGCGCTGGCCGACCCGGTGTTCGCGCGCGAGGCCGAGTGGATCCGGCTGGCGCTGGCCGAACAGGAATTTTTTACGGTGGCCGCCGGCTCGCCGGCGCGCAACGCGCTGCTGGCGCAGCTGCAGGACCAACTGCGCGTGGTGGTGAAGCAGAAGCGGCTGACGCCGCAGCAGCTCGACCTGCTGGCCACGCGGGCGCTGGCCGAGGATGCGCCCGATGTGGCGCTGGCCGCGTTTCGCCGCCTGTATGCAGCGCCCGCCACGCTGGCCGACGAGCGCTATGCGCAGGCCGCGCGCGGCGCGCTGGGCCTCGGCGACTACCGGCTCAGCGCCGAGCTGCTGTTCATCGCCATGGACCGCAGCGCCAGCCGCGACGCCCAGCGCGCCTACCTGATGGAAGGCCTGCGCAACCTGCAGGCCGGCGGCCTGCTGGATGCGGCCCTGGCCGCGGCCGAGCGCCGCATCGGTCCTTTCGGGCGCGACATCGCGCTGCTGAAATTCCTGGCCCGCCTGGCCCAGGCCGGGAACCGGCCAGACATCGCCGAACGCTATGCCAAACGTTTCCTGGAGCTGTCCCTGCTGCAGCGCTGGCAGGCGCATGAAGACCGGCGGCTGGCGGCGTCGCCCCGGCTCGAGTACGCGCCACCGGTCTACCTGGCCGGCATGCGCATCCAGCGTGTCAGCGCGGTGGCCCCGGCCGGCGGGCCGGCGCTGCCGTTCGACGAGGAAGCCTACAGCATGGGCTACCAGATTTTCCTGGGCAACCGCAACCTGGCGGACGCCAGGCGCGTCGCCCAGTCCGCCGTCCTGCAGCAGCCGCAGTCCGCGCCCTGGCGCCGCCGGCTGGCCGAAGTCAGCGAATGGGCCGGCGCGCCGCAGGACGCGCTGGCCCACTGGCATGCCTATGCGCAGATGACCGGCAGCGAAGCCGCATGGGACGCCACGCTGCGCCTGGCCGACAGCCTGGTCGACCATGCGACGCTGCGGCTGGCGCTGGAACACAAGCTGGCGGCCGCGCCCGGCAACCTGCAGTGGCTCAAGCGGCTGCTGGCCCTGCATGAAATAACCGGCGCGCCGGCGGATGGCATCGCCCTGTTGCAGCGCCGGCTCGCGCAACGCGGCCTGGTGCAAGGCGCCGGGCGGGCGCGCGAACTCGAATGGCTGGCCGGGCTGCAGGAACGCGCCGGGCGCGACGCCGACGCGCTGGACACCATGCAGCAATTGCAACGCGAGAACGGGCCGCGCACGGACTATGCGCTGAAGATTGCCAACTTTCTCTACCGCCAGGGCGCGCTGCGCCTGGCCTACGATGCGCTGGAAACGGTGCGCGCCGCTGCGGCGCCGGACGACGTGCTCTACTGGCGCAACTACGCCGAGCTTGCGCGCCTGCTGCAGGACGACGTCGCCTCCCATCGCGGCTATGCAGCGCTGCTGGCGGTGAATGCGCAGTCCGACGCCGACCTTGCCAACCTGGCCGCCATGTGGCGCGCCGAACGGCCGCGTGCTTCCGCGGCGCTGGCGCTGCACCTGTTCCAGCGCACCGGCGATCCGACGCTGGCCGAGGAAGCGCTGGGCATCCTCCTGGAACTGGGCGACCATGCCGCCGCGCGCCAGCTGCTGGCGCAACTCGACGACGCGCAGCGCCGCACGCTGGAACGGCGCGCCAGCTTCCTGCTGCTGCGCGCGAGGCTGGCGCAGTCGAGCGAAGACCTGGCGGGCGCCCGGCGCGACCTGCGCGCCGCGCTGGTGGCGGACCCGGCCAGCAGCGAGGCCCGGGTGTCGCTGATCTGGGTGTTGCTGGCGCTGCGCGACACCGCGGCGCTGAAGCAGAGCCTGCACGACTGGGCGGCCGAGGCCGGCAGCGATGCGGCGCTATGGGACCCTTATGCGGCCGCGCTGATGAGCCTGAACCGCCAGGATGAGGCGCTGCGCTGGTTCCGCAAGTCCGGCATCAAAAAGCAGGACTATCTGTGGCTGATGAGCTATGCCGAATGCCTGGACGCCAACAGCCAGCCCGAGCAGGCCTGGCGCATCCGCCGGCATGTCTGGACCGAACTGCGGCAACCGGCCGTGCTGGCGCAGCTGCCGCCCGCACAGTCTGCCGCGATGCGCGACCGCCTGGCGGCGCTGGCGCCGGCCTTCAC
>CAUQYP010000333.1:0-4477 GCA_963522035.1 uncultured Noviherbaspirillum sp.
TCCGATTTCGGCACCAGCGACGTGTCGCCATCGACGGGGACCCACTTCAAAAGCCGCGTCAACTGCAACTGCAACTGCAACTGCAACTGCAACTGCAACTGCAACTGCAACTGCAACGGCAACGGCAACGGCAACGGCAACGGCAACGGCAACGGCAACGGCAACGGCAACTGTCGCTGCGCGGGACGTCAAGGGCAACGGCAACTGTCGCTGCGCGGAACGGCAACGGCAACGGCAACGGCAACTGTCGCTACGCGGAAGATCAAAGGCAACTGTCGCTGCGCGGAAGGTCAAAGGCAACGGCAACTGTCGCTGCGCGGAAGTGGCGCTTCTGGCGCAAGCCAGCAAGAAAATTCTCTAGTGCTTGTGCTCGCCGATCAGCGCAAGCGAGTCATGCTCGCGCTGGTTGGCAGCATGGCGCCGCATGACCATGTACATGGTGCCCGAGACAAACAGCCCGAACATCACGATGACAATGTTGACATTAAGGTCGATCTTCACCATCAACGCATACAGCACCAGCATGGTCAGCACCGACAGGTTCTCGTTAAAATTTTGCACGGCGATCGAATGCCCGGCGCTCATCAGCACATGGCCGCGGTGCTGCAGCAGCGCATTCATCGGCACCACGAAATAGCCGGACAGCGCGCCGATGATGATCAGCAGCGGGTAGGCCACCCAGACGTTGGTGACCAGGGTCATCAGGATGACGACCAGGCCCATGGCCACGCCCAGCGGCATCACCGACAGGGACTTCTTCAGCGGCACGAAACGTGCGGCCGCCACCGCGCCCAGCGCCACGCCGATCGCGACCACGCCCTGCAGGATGGCGGCGCGGTCGAGCGGCATGTGCAGGGACTTTTCCGCCCATTTCAGCACGATGAATTGCAAGGTGGCGCCCGCGCCCCAGAACAGCGTGGTGACTGCTAGCGAGATCTGGCCCAGCTTGTCGGCCCAGAGCAGGTTGAAGCAGTTGGCGAAGTCGGCGACGAGCCTGATCGGATTGCGTTCCTGGTGGCTGTAGCGGGCGCCGGTGTCGGGTATGCGCAGGTTGAATATGGCGGCGACGATGTAGGACAGCACGATGACGCAGAGCGCCGCTTCGACCGGGGTGTCGATCCCGGTGTTAACCAGGGGCAGGTCGAACCCGACCAGCGTGGCGCCGATCTTCGGGTTGACCAGTGTTCCCCCGAGCACGGTGCCGAGGATGATGGACGCCACGGTCAAGCCCTCGATCCAGCCGTTGGCCGCAACCAGCCGTTCCGGCGGCAGCAGTTCGGTCAGGATGCCGTACTTGGCGGGCGAATACGCAGCGGCGCCGAAACCGACGATGGCATAGGCCAGCAATGGATGCACATGGAAGAACATCAGCGCGCAGCCGACCACCTTGATCAGGTTGGTCACGAACATCACGCGGCCCTTGGGCAGCGCGTCGGCGAAGGCGCCGACGAAAGCGGCAAGCAGTACATAGGACAGGACGAAAAACAGCTTGAGCAGCGGTGTCATCCAGGGCGGTGAATTCATGGTCGCCAGCAGGGAAATGGCCGCGATCAGTAATGCATTGTCGGCCAGTGAGGAAAAAAACTGCGCCGCCATGATGGTATAAAAACCGCGATTCATCCGTAGTATCCGCTTATGTCCGCTGGGAAAGTTATCTGTCGCCGAGGTGCTTTATACCATGAAACTTCCGGTCTTCCGGCAATTTACGGCCGGTTGCCGGAACGCCGTCAAGTAAAATGCCTGTTGTCCCAATCACATGAAAACAAAGCGCTTTTTCCATGCCACGCCCCATTCTCGCCACTATTGATATTTCCGCGATGCGCGCCAATCTGTCCCTGGCGAAAGCGCATGCCGGCCAGGCCAATGTGTGGGCCGTGGTCAAGGCAAACGGCTATGGCCATGGCCTGCACAATGCGCTGCGCGGATTCGCCGCGGCCGAAGGGCTGGCCCTGGTGGAGCCCGACGCCGCGGTGCGCCTGCGCGAACTGGGCTGGAACAAGCCGGTGCTGTTGCTCGAAGGCTTCTTCGACCTGCAGGACCTCGAAACGGTGTCGGACCATGGGCTGGACACGGTCGTCCACTGCGACGAGCAGTTGGCGATGCTGGAACACTATCCGCTTCGCGGCCCGGTCGACGTCCACCTGAAGGTCAACAGCGGCATGAACCGGCTCGGTTTCCGGCCGGAAAAAGTGGCCGGCGCGCATGCGCGGCTGCGTGCACTGCCCGGTGTGCGCCAGATCGTGCTGGTCACGCACTTCGCCAATGCCGACGACGAAGCCAACCCGGCCCTGCCGCTGGCCGAGCAGGTGCGCCGTACCCGCCTGGCCGCCGCCGGGCTGGACGCGCCGCTGTCGATGTGCAATTCGGCGGCCGACCTGCTGCATGGCGAACTTGCCGGGCGCTGGGTTCGCCCCGGCATCATGCTGTACGGCGGGACGCCCGGCGTGAAGTCGGCAGCGGAATTCGGCCTGCGGCCGGCGATGACCCTGAGCAGCCGCCTGATCGCGGTGCAGGACATCGTTGCCGGCGACGCGGTCGGCTACGGCAGCCGCTTCGTCGCCGACCGGGCCATGCGCATCGGCGTGGTGGCCTGCGGCTACGCCGACGGCTATCCGCGGCAGGCGCCGGACGGTGCGCCGGTGCTGGTGGACGGTGTGCGCTGCGCGCTTGCGGGCCGGGTCTCGATGGACATGCTGACGGTCGACCTGGGCGCGGCGCCGGGAGCGCGGCCGGGCGCCGATGTGACGCTGTGGGGCGAGGGCCTGCCGGTCGACGAGGTCGCGCAGGCAGCCGGCACCATAGGCTATGAATTGATGTGCGCTGTCGCCCCGCGGGTCGCCATAAGAGCCCGGGACGACCGAACGGACGAACACGACCAGGACCAGGACTGACAAGAACCAATGGCAAAGACGAAAACCAATTACACCTGCAGCGAATGTGGTGGCATCAGCAATAAGTGGAGCGGCCAGTGCCCCGCGTGCGGGCAGTGGAACACCATGGTCGAAACCGTGGTCGAGAGCGGCAACAACCGTTATACGACCAGCCAGCCGCAAGGCCTGGCGCAGGCATCGCCGGTGATGTCGCTGGCCGACATCGAAGCCATCGACGTGCCGCGCTTCGGCACCGGCATCGAGGAATTCGACCGGGTGCTGGGCGGCGGGCTGGTGGCGGGCGGCGTGGTGCTGATCGGCGGCGACCCCGGCATCGGCAAGTCGACGCTGCTGCTGCAGGCGCTGGCCAACCTGTCGCGGGTCAAGCGGGTGCTGTATGTGAGCGGCGAGGAGTCCGGCGCGCAGATCGCGCTGCGCGCCAAGCGGCTGGCGGTCGACGCCCGCGAACTGATGCTGCAGGCCGAGATCCAGCTGGAGAAAATCCTGGCTACGCTGGCCGAGCACAAGCCGCAGGTGGCTGTCATCGACTCGATCCAGACCGTCTATTCCGACGCGCTGACCTCGGCGCCGGGTTCGGTCGCCCAGGTCCGCGAGTGCGCGGCGCAGCTGACCCGCTTCGCCAAGCAGACCGGCGTGACCATCATCATGGTCGGCCACGTGACCAAGGAAGGCGCGCTGGCCGGACCGCGCGTGCTCGAACACATCGTCGACACCGTGCTGTACTTCGAGGGCGACACCCATTCCAGCTTCCGCCTGGTGCGGGCGATCAAGAACCGGTTCGGCGCGGTCAACGAGCTGGGCGTGTTCGCGATGAGCGACAAGGGGCTCAAGGGCGTGTCCAATCCGTCCGCGCTGTTCCTGTCCCAGCATGACAACCAGGTGCCCGGTTCCTGCGTGATGGTGACGCAGGAAGGCACGCGGCCCCTGCTGGTGGAAGTGCAGGCGCTGGTCGACACGTCGCACCTGCCGAACGCGCGGCGCTTGTCCGTGGGCCTGGAGCAGAACCGGCTGGCCATGCTGCTGGCGGTGCTGCATCGCCATGCGGGCGTCGCCGCATTCGACCAGGACGTGTTCATCAACGCGGTCGGCGGCGTCAAGATCGCCGAGCCGGCCGCCGACCTGGCGGTGCTGCTGGCGATCCAGTCATCGATGCGCAACAAGCCGCTGCCGCGCGGGCTGGTGGTGTTCGGCGAGGTCGGGCTGGCGGGCGAGATACGTCCGGCGCCGCGTGGCCAGGAACGCTTGCGGGAAGCGGCGAAGCTCGGCTTTTCGCTGGCGCTGATCCCGAAGGCGAATGCGCCCAAGCAACCGATCGAGGGCATGACCATCATCCCGGTCGAGCGCATCGAGGATGCGTTGGCGCGGGTGCGGGAGCATGACTGAGTGATGCGGCGCTGCGCCGCGCCGCTCTCGCGCAGCGACAGTTGCAGTTGCAGTTGCTTTTGACGCTGCCTTTGACGTGGATCCCCGTTAGACGGCGACGCGTCGCCAGGAACTGAAACGGATAAAGAAGCGTCGGCTGTCTGAGCGTAGCGAGTTTCCGACGCTTCCCGTTTCAGTTCCTGGCGGCGCGTGCAGTCCGCGTA
>CAUQYP010000334.1:0-4460 GCA_963522035.1 uncultured Noviherbaspirillum sp.
ACGCGTCGCCGTCTAACGGGGATCCACGTCAAAGGCAGCGTCAAAAGCAACTGCAGCTGCAACTGTCGCTGCGCGGGCAACTGCAACTGTCGCTGCGAGCAATATGCGATATTTCTTACAGGCCGGCTCAGGCAAGTCAGCACGAAACTGCTCTAGTAGCCTCGTAGGGTGTAATAAACGCAAGCGCATTACACCATGGTCGATAAACAAGCACCGCCTGCAAGCGACGAATGGTGTAATGCCCTTCGCTTACTACACCCTACGACCTCTCGCGCAATATCCTTGCCACGCTCGGGATGGTGCGCACGTTGCGCATCAGGCGCGCAAGGTGGATACGGTCTTCCACCTGCACGGTAAAGCGCAGCTGCTGCATGATCTGGTCCTTGTCGTCGTCCATGGCAACGTAGACGATGTTGGCGTCGGACTCGCCGAGCTCTGCCGCCACCCGCGCCAGCGCGCCTTTTTCGTTGTGGACCAGCACCTTGATGCGGCAGTCGAAGCGGCGCTTGGTCTCGGGCGCCCAGACCACCTCGATCCAGCGGTCCGGCTCCTTCATGCGCTGGCGCTTGGCCAGTTCGCAGTCGGCCGCATGCACGGTCAGGCCCTGGTCGCGGCGGAAGTGGCCGAACATGCTGTCGCCCGGAATAGGCAGACAGCATTGCGCCAGCTGCACCGCAGCGCCCTCGGTGCCGTTCAGCACCACCGGGTCGATCTTGCTCGGTATCAGCTCGCCATGCTCGTCCACGGCTGGCGCCGAACCGGCCACGTTCTCGGCCAGCCCAAAAATATGGCGCGCCACCAGCGAGGCCATGCGCTTGCCGACGCCGATATCGGCATGCACTTCGTCCAGCGACCTCGCGCTGGACTCCTTGAGCAGGCGCTCGACCAACGGCGTCGGCAAGTCCGGGCTCAGGCTCAGCGCCTCGAGCGCATGCGACAGCAGCTCGCGGCCCAGTTCGATCGACTCGGACCGGTTGATGGTGCGCAGGTAATGCCGGATCGCCGAGCGCGCCTTGCCGGTACGCACGAAGCCCAGCCAGGTCGGGCTCGGCCGCGCCGTGGACGACGACACGATTTCGACGATGTCGCCATTGCGCAGCTCGGTGCGCAAGGGCACGTGCTCGTGGTTGATGATGCCCTCGACCGCATGGTCGCCAATGTCGGTATGGATGGTGTAGGCGAAGTCGAGCGCGGTGGCGCCGCGCGGCAGCGAGATGATGCGCGACTTCGGCGTGAAGACATAGACCGAGTCGGGAAACAGGTCGACCTTCACATGTTCGAGGAACTCGGCCGAGTCGCCGGTCTGCTTCTGGATGTCGAGCAGCGATTGCAGCCAGGCGTGCGTACGCTGCTGCAGGTCGGTCAATGCGCCTGCGTCGGTCTTGTATAGCCAGTGCGCCGCGACGCCGGACTCGGCCACGCGGTGCATTTCGTCGGTGCGGATCTGGAATTCGACCGGCGTGCCATACGGGCCGATCAGGGTGGTGTGCAGCGACTGGTAGCCGTTGAGCTTGGGGATGGCGATGTAGTCCTTGAACTTGCCCGGCATCGGCTTGTACAGCGCATGCAGTGTCCCAAGCGCCACGTAGCAGTTGGCGAAGCTGTCGACGACAATACGGAAACCGTAGACATCGAGCACCTGCGAGAACGACAGGTGCTTGTTGCGCATCTTGCGGTAGATGCCGAACAGGGTCTTTTCGCGGCCATACACTTCGGCCTGTATGCCACTTTCGGCCAGCGTGGTCCTGACCGAGTCGAGGATCTTGCTGACCACCTCGCGCCGGTTGCCGCGCGCTGCCTTGACGGCCTTGCCCAGCGTCTTGTAGCGCACCGGGAACAGATGCGAGAACGACAGGTCCTGCAGCTCGCGGTACAGGTTGTTCAAACCCAGCCGGTGGGCGATGGGCACATAGACATCCATCGTCTCGCGCGCGATGCGGCTGCGCTTGGACGGGTCCATGTGGCCCAGCGTGCGCATGTTGTGCAGCCGGTCGGCCAGCTTGATCAGGATCACGCGCACGTCGCGCGCCATGGCCAGCAGCATCTTGCGGAAATTTTCCGCCTGCATCTCGACCTGGCTCTGGAATTCGATCTTGTCGAGCTTGGACAGGCCGTCCACCAGCGACGCCACCGGCGCGCCGAAACGCTCGATCAGCTCGTCCTTGGCGACATCCTGGTCTTCCATCACGTCATGCAGCAGCGCGGCCATGATGGCCTGGGCGTCGAGCTTCCACTCGGCGCAGATTTCGGCGACTGCGATTGGATGGGAGATGTAGGGTTCGCCCGACTTGCGCATCTGCCCCAGGTGTTTTTCATCCGAGAAGCGATACGCCTCCCTGACCTTCTTCAGTTCGGAAGGCGTCAGGTATTCGGCGAGTTGGGCGCTGAGGTGGGAGACGGAAGCGACCCCGGGCGGCGGGGCCGGCACACTACCGGGATCTTGCCGGCCAGGGCGCTGCACAGGCTGGCGCGGGGCATCACCCCGCTTGGCGGGCGTGGCTGATACGGGCGAATCTGGAGAGGTCAGGCTCATAGGTGCTGATCAGCGACGGGGCGCGCATGGCAATGAGGATTAGCTCGGGACTTTCTTCAGCATTTCAATGCCTACCTTGCCTGCGGCGATTTCGCGCAATGCCAGCACGGTAGGCTTGTCCTTGGCGTCGACCATCGCGGTGTGGCCCTGTACGAGCTGGCGTGCGCGGTAGGTAGCCGACAGGGTCAGCTGGAAACGGTTCGGGATCTTCGCGAGGCAATCTTCGATGGTAATACGGGCCATGTGTACTCCGGGATAACGTGGTTAATCTAAATTGGCATGGATGCCCAGCTGGGCAAACAGGGAACTGTTGCGGGCCGCCTGCTGCGGGAACCTGCAGCGGGTAGCGATAACGATGGAAGTCAGTTGGGATAAAGCGACGGAAAACTCTTGATTGATAATAACATATTCGAAGTCCGGGGCATGGGCGATCTCCCCGCCGGCAGCCAGCAGGCGCCGGGTAATGACCTGGTGGTCGTCCTGGCCGCGCTTGGTCAGCCTTTCCTCCAGCGCCGAGATCGACGGTGGCAGGATGAACATGCCGACCGCGTGCGGAAACTGCTTGCGCACCTGCTGCGCGCCTTGCCAGTCGATTTCCAGCAGCACATCGGTGCCGGCGCGCATCTGCTCGTTGATCCATATGCGCGACGTGCCGTAGTAATTGCCATGCACTTCGGCCGACTCGAGGAACTCGCCGGCTTCGCGCCGCGCCAGGAAATCGTCGACCGTGACGAAGTGATACTCGCGCCCGTTCTGCTCGCCCGGCCGCGGGCCGCGCGTGGTGTACGAGACGGACAGCCTGATCGCGGTGTCCTGCGCCAGCAGCGCATTGACGAGGGTGGACTTGCCGGCGCCCGATGGCGCAACGACCATGAACAGGCTGCCGGAGGGAGGCGAGGGAAGAAGCATGGAGAACCTTGTCTTGTGACCGTGAAATGCAGCGGTATTGTAGCAGCCGGCTTGCACCGCTTCCGGTCTGAGGACGATATGATGCGGACTTGCAATGCGTCAGCGCAAGGCAGTGTAATGACGGGAGAAAAACGTGCGCAATGAAAAAATCCGGGTGCTGATCGTCGATGACCACATCATCGCGCGCAATGGCGTGCGGCTGATGCTCAGCACCGCCGACGACATCGAGGTGGTAGGCGAGGCCGAGACCGCCGACGCCGCGATGCGACTGGTGCAGACCGAACGCCTCGATGTGGCGCTGCTCGACATTGCATTGCCGGACAGGAGCGGCCTCGAATTGCTGAGGGCGATCCGCGCAGCGCGGCCCGGGCTGGCGGTGCTGATGCTGAGCATGTATGCGGAACAGGTGTATGCGGTGCGGGCGCTGAAGCTGGGTGCGGCCGGCTACCTGACCAAGAACACCCCGGCCGGCACGATCGCCGACGCGGTGCGCAAGGCCGCGGCCGGCGGCCACCATGTGAGTTCGACGCTGACCGAGAAGCTGGCCAGCATGATCAGCCGCGGCAGCGAGGAAGCGCATGAAACCTTGTCGGATCGTGAACTGGAAGTGTTGAAGCTGCTGGCCGCCGGCGAGAGCCTGGTGCGCATCGCCGACATGCTGCACCTGAGCCCGAGCACCGTGACCACCTACCGTTCCCGGATCCTGATCAAGACGGGCACCCGCAGTAATGTCGAGCTGACCCGCTATGCGCTGGAAACCGGCATCCTGATCTAACGCATTTTCATGCTGGCTTGCGCCAGAAGCGCCGCTTGCGCGCAGCGACAGTTGCATTTGACGTTCCGCGCAGCGACCGTTGCCGTTGCCGTTGCCGTTGCCGTTGCCGTTGCCGTTGCCGTTGCCGTTGCTCTTGACGTTCCGCGCAGCGACAGTTGCCGTTGCCGTTGCCGTTGCCGTTGCCGTTGCCGTTGCTGTTGCCGTTGCCGTTGCCGTTGCCGTTGCCGTTGCCGTTGCCGTTGC
>CAUQYP010000335.1:0-4447 GCA_963522035.1 uncultured Noviherbaspirillum sp.
GCAACTGCAACTGCAACTGCAACTGCAACTGCAACTGCAACTGCAACTGCAACCGCAACCGCAACCGCAACCGCAACTGCAACTGCAACTGCAACTGCAACTGCAACTGTCGCTGCGCGGGCAACGGCAACTTCAACTGTCGCTGCGCGGGCAACTGCCGCCGCCGCGCAGGTCCGAGGCTATGGATCGACTCGGCTACGCAAGATTGAACTGCAACGCCGCCAGCCCGGCGTACAAGCCGCCACGCGCCACCAGCTCCGCATGCGTGCCGGTCTCGACAACCCGTCCATGCTCCATCACCAGGATACGGTCAGCCCGCTGCACCGTCGCCAGCCGGTGCGCAATCACCAGCGTGGTCCGGTTCTGCATCGCGGTCTCCAGCGCGCCCTGCACCAGCCGCTCCGACTCGGCGTCGAGTGCGCTGGTGGCTTCGTCGAGCAGCAGCAGCGGCGGGTTCTTCAACAGCGCGCGGGCGATGGCGATGCGCTGGCGCTGGCCGCCGGACAGGCGCACGCCGCGTTCGCCGAGGAAAGTTTGGTAGCCCTCCGGCATGCGTTCGATGAACTCGTGCGCGGCGGCCATCTTCGCGGCTGCGATCACTTCCTCGTCGCTTGCGCCGCTGCGGCCGTAACGGATGTTTTCCATCGCGTCCGTCGAGAACACGACGGTGTCCTGCGGCACGATGCCGATGGCCTCCCGCAGCACGTGCAGGTCCAGTGTACGGATGTCGACGCCGTCGAGCAGCACGCGGCCCTGCTGCGGGTCGTAGAAACGCAGCAGCAGCTGGAACAGCGTGGTCTTGCCGGCGCCGGACGGGCCGACGATGGCCACGGTCTCGCCCGGGGCGATGTCCACGGACAAACCGGAAATCGACGCCGTCTGCGGCCGCGACGGGTAATGGAAACTGACCTGGTCCAGCGCCAGCGCCGCGCCGCCAGCGCTGCGCACGCCGGGCACGGCCGGCTGCGGCGGGTTATGGATGGGCGACTGCTCGGCCAGCAGTTCCAGCAGCCGCTCGGTGGCGCCGGCGGCGCGTTGCGCCTCGCCCAGCACTTCGGACAGAGCGGCAATGGCGCCGGCAACAATGGTGGCATAGAGGATGAACTGGCCCAGCTCGCCGGCGCTCATCATCCCGTCGATGACCGCATGCGCGCCCAGCCACAGCACGAAGACGATCGCGCCGAACACCAGCAGGATGGCGACCAGCGTCAGCATCGAGCGGGCCCGGATGCGGCGCAGCGCCGTGTGGAAGGCGTCCTCGACCGAGTGCCCGAAGCGGCGGGCCTCCAGCACTTCATGGGTGTAGGCCTGCACCGTGCTGACCGCGTTGAGCATTTCTCCGGCCAGCGCCGAGGCGTCGGCAATGCGATCCTGCGACTCGCGCGAGAGCTTGCGCACGCGGCGGCCGAACAGCACGATGGGCAGGATCACCGCCAGCAGCGTGACCAGGATGATGGACGACAGCTTGGCGCTGGTGATGAACAGCATCGCCATGCCGCCGAGGAACAGCAGCGCATTGCGCAGCGCCATCGAGATGCTGGTGCCGACCACCGACTGGATCAGCGTGGTGTCGGTGGTGAGGCGCGACAACACTTCGCCGGAACGCGTGGTCTCGAAGAACTGCGGGCTTTGCATCATCACGTGCGAATAGACCGCGCTGCGCAGGTCGGCGGTGACCCGCTCGCCCAGCCAGGACACCATGTAGAAGCGGGCGGCGGTGGCCACCGCCAGCACCGAGGCGACGGCGAACAGGGCAACGAAATACAGGTTGACATGTTGCGCGCCCTCGCTTGTCGCGCCGGAGACGAAGCCCAGGTCGATCATCTGGCGGAAGGCCACCGGGATCGCCAGCGTGGCGCCGGCCGCCACCAGCAGCGCGATGCCTGCCAGGATGAAGCGGCCGCGGTAGGGCGCCATGAACGGCAGCAGGCCGGCCAGCGTGCCGAGCGCGGACCGGCGCCGGATCGCGTCCTGCTTCATGCCGTGCTCACAGTCATTGCGTTCATTACCTTCATTGTCGCTTTCAAAGTTTCATGGCCTTCAAATAACCGGTCAGTTCAAGGTAGCCGCGGCCGGCGTCCTGGCCGTTGCGCCGCACCGCGACCGCGCCTTCCCAATAAACCGAACCGGTGGAGGCGCGCGAGTCGAGTTCCTGGTCGTCCTGCAGCGGCACCAGGCTCCAGCGGATGTCGCCGGTGCTGATTTCCATCTGCACCGGGTAGCTGGCATTGGTGCGCGGCGAGCGCCAGGTGCGAGCCGGCGTGAAGCCGATCTGCTCCTGCGGATACTGCGTGACTCGGCCGGCCGCATCGCGCAGCGCGGCGTGCGCATACAGCGTGCTGCCGTTCTTGCCGCGGATGCGGAAGGCCATCAGCGCCGAGCCGTCGTCGAGGTTGACGCCGGTCCAGTCCCAGCCCTGCGCGTTGGCGTCGAGGATGGTGCTGGACCATTCATGGTCGAGCCAGGCGCTGCCGGTCACTGCCGCCGGCTTGCCGCGCCGGGTCACGCTGCCGCTCACCTTCAGGTGCGGCTCGCTGTAGTAATGGCTGGCCTGTTCCGGCCGCGCGCCCTTGCGCGAGAAGCCGCGCTCGCCCTGCAGCATCGGCGGCTGGGTCGGCGCGAGCACCAGGTCGAGCGTGAATTCGGCGCCTTCGACCCGGGTCCGGTAGGCGCCGTCGGCGCCGCGCCGGAAGTGCCAGCGCTCCAGCCGGACGTCGGTGTCGCCGGTCTTCGCATAGGCCAGGCCGAAGCCGGCGCGGGCCGCCTTCTGGTCATGCAGCAGCCGGCCGTCGGCCGGGTCGGACAGCGCGGCGTGGGCAATGATCAGCTGGTCGGGTGCGAATTTGCTCGGGTTGGCGCGGTCATGCTCGGTGGCGGCACGGAAGAACGTCACCTGGAAGCCGAGCGGCTTGCCTTCGGGCGTGTCGAGCCAGCCGGTGGCGTACCACCACTCGGTACGGTAGTCCGGGTGGGCGCCGAAGTCGCGCGGGAATTCGAGCACCGTGTCCGGGCTGACCGCGGCAAGGCGCGGCGGCGCAGCCTGTGCGCCGGCCAGCGTCGCCAGTAACAGGAACGCGCCCCAAAACCATGACTTCCACATCACCAGTCCTCCCTGACCGCACGCACCGCATCGCCCGACACCGCCTGCCTGCCGGCCAGTAGCGCGGTCAGCGCGGCCGAGACCAGCAGCGCCGCCGCCACCGCGGCCAGCGTGCCCCATGGCATGTGCAGCTGCATGGTCCAGTGGAAGGACTGCGGATTGACGATGAACACCAGGATCAGGCTGATGCACCAGCCCAGCAGGAAGCCGACCGCGATGCCGGCCGCGGTCAGCAGGCCGCCTTCGGCCGCCAGCATGGCCAGCACCTGCCGCCGCGTCACGCCGATATGGCGCAGCATGCCGAACTCGCGGGCGCGGGCCATGGTCTGCGCCGAGAAGGTGGCGGCAATGCCGAACAGGCCGATGACGATGGCCACCGCTTCGAGCAGGTAGGTGACGGCAAAGCTGCGGTCGAAGATCTTCAGGCTGAGGGCGCGGATGTCGCCGGGCTCGGACAGTTCGAGCGACGCGCCGAAGGGCAGTGCGCGCAGCCCCGCTGCCACCTGCGCCGGCGTGGCGCCCGGCGCCAGCCAGAGCGCAGCGTCGTTGACGCTGGCGTCGCCGGACAAGGCCTGGTAGTCGGCCAGCCGCATCTGGATGGCGCCGCTCTGCCGCGCATAGTCGCGCCAGACGCCGGCGACGACGAACGGCTGGCGGCCTGCGCCCAGCGGCAGCATCACGGTGGCGCCGCGCTGGTAGCCGTAGAGGTCGACCATCGCCTCGGACACCCATATCGGCCGGGCGCCGGGCGGCAGTTGGGTCGCGGCGACGGTCTCGCCGGTCAGCGGCAGCATGCGGCCCGGGTCGGCGGCGTCGATCGGCCGCGCAATCAGCGCGACGGCGGGCTGGGTTGCATCGAGCGTGAGCGGCGTGACACGCTGGAGGTCGGCGCGCAGCAGGCCCGGCACCGCGCCGATCAGGCGCTGCTCGGCGGGACAGAGCGCAGCGGCGTCGCCGGCGCCGGTGCTGGCGCTGCGCAGGTACAGGTCGGCCGGCAGCAGGTGGCGCAGCCAGTCGTCGACCGAGACGCGGAAACTGGCGACCATGATGGCCATCGCCACCATCAGCGCGAAACTCGACAGCACGCCGCCCAGCGCGATCGACGCCTGGTTCGGCGCATTGGCCAGGCGCGCCAGCGCCAGCGTGCCGACCGGACCCCTGCCTAGCCTGGCAGTAGCGCCGAACAGCCAGGCGGCGCAGCGCGGCATCAGCGCGATGCCGCCGATCAACAGCAGCGCCACCGCGATATAGCCGAATACCGGCAGGCCGCCGACCGGCGGCAGCTGCGTCAGCACGGCGCCAAGCGCCAGGCACAGCAGCGCCGGCCAGGGCCGCGCCAGCCGCGAC
>CAUQYP010000336.1:0-4443 GCA_963522035.1 uncultured Noviherbaspirillum sp.
GCAACGGCAACGGCAACTGTCGCTGCGCGGAACAAGCGATATCGCTTACAGGCCGGCTTGGGCAAGTCGGCATAAAACTGCTAAAGCATCGTCGGGGCAGGCGTTTCCTGACGGATGGCGCAGCGGACGCGTTCCCTTCCGGCATGTGCGCTGTCGTACTGACCGGCAGCGATGGCTGGCCTATCATCCGAGTTTTCCATTTGCCGGCACGGCTGGCGCGGCCCCGTGTGGACAGGACGCCCGCACGCGCAGCGGCAGCCGGCCGAACCCATCATGGCCAACCCGTCCCGCTATCTCAGGCTGATACAAGCCGCCATCCTCGCCGCCTCGCTGTTGTCGGCGCCGGCCGCCTATGCGCTGGACGCGGACGCTGCCCAGGGCCTGCGCCAAAAATACACCGAACTCAAGCCCCGGCTCGCCAATAACCAGTATGGGCAGCCGCTCTACCTCGAATCGACCGAAGCGCCGGGCCAGCTCAAGGGCGAAGCCTATGCGGTGCTCGACTATCCGCTTGAAAAAGTGGCGGCGGCGCTGCGCACCCAGCAACAATGGTGCGACGTGCTGATCCTGCATCTCAACACCAAGTACTGCCGGGCCGCGCAGGTCAATGGCGGGCCGGGACTGACGGTCTATATCGGCAAGAAGGACCCGCAGGAACTCGACCAGGCCTACCGCGTGGATTTTGCGTACAAGGCCGAGACAGGCGCTGACTATATGGACGTGCGCATGACGGCGGGCAAGGGGCCGATGGGCACCAGCGACTATCGCATCCTGGTGGAAGCCACGTCGGTGGACGAGCGCCGCACGCTGCTGCACCTGACCTACTCGTATGCCTATGGCATGACCGGCAAGATCGGCATGCAGGGTTACCTGGCCACGGTAGGCGCAAGCAAGGTGGGTTTTACCGTGACCGGCAACGAAGGCGGCAAGCCGGCTTATATCGGCGGCGTGCGCGGGGTGGTGGAGCGCAACACCATGCGGTATTACCTGGCGATCGATTCCTACCTGAAGGAGATGGACGCGCCGCCGGCCGAGCAGCAGGAGCGCCGGTTGCGAAGCTGGTTCGGCGCCACCGAGCGTTATGCACGGCAATTGCGTGAAGTGGACCGGGAAGCGTACATGGACATGAAGCACGCTGAGATCAGGCGGCAGCAGCAGCCACGCTGATGGGCACAAAAAAAACGCGGCGCATGGCGCCGCGTTTTGCCGCCGGCCCGCGGGCCGCAGATATCAAATCAGATCTTGAACTTGGCGATCGCTTCCTTGAGCGCCGGCGCCGCCTTGAAGCGGGCGTTCTTGGACGCCTTGATCTTCAGCTTCTCGCCGGTGGCCGGGTTGCGGCCGGTGCGGGCTGCGCGCTTGGTGACGCTGAAAGTGCCCAGGCCAGGAATCGCGCAACGGCCTTCCTTGCGCAGGTCGGTGTGGATGATGCCGATCACGGTGTCGAGCACGCGGTTGGCTTCGGCCTTGGTGATGGTATGGCTCTGGGCGATGTGGTCGATCATTTCCGATTTTTTCATGGTGCTTGCCTGTGAGATAGAGGGGGATTGAATTTTAGCGGAATCCCGCCGGCGTACAGGTGCCAATGATCAATTTTTTAATGCCGGCGAAGGAATGCAGCCACGGCGCGACAGTCGCCGCACGCGGCGTCGCGGTTCCGTCAGCCTGATTCATGCCAAAGCCGCCGCATCGGCAGCCATTGCACGGGCGATAGTGTCTATACTGGGTGACCGATGGATACGCCGCATTTTCAACCAGAGCAAGGATGAACGATGAAGACCGTTTCCCAGATACTCCATGCAAAGAACGCTGCCGACGTGCACGTGATCAGCCCCGACGAAACCGTGCTGGAAGCCATACGGCGCATGGCCGAGAAAGGCATAGGCGCGCTGGTGGTCAAGGAGGGCGAGTCCATCGTCGGCATGGTCACCGAGCGCGACTATGCGCGCAAGGTGATCCTGATGGGCCGCAATTCCGACCAGACCGCGGTGCGCGAGATCATGACCCCGACCGTGCTCTATGTGCGGCCGCAGCAGAGCAACGAAGACTGCATGGCGCTGATGGCCAACAGCCGCGTGCGCCACCTGCCGGTGCTGGAAGAAGGCCGGCTGGTGGGGCTGATCTCGATGGGCGACCTGGTCAAGGACATCATCTCGGACCAGCAATTCACGATCGAGCAGCTTGAACACTACATCAGTGGCCAGCATGCCTGATGACTAGGAACGCCGTACCAGTGGGCGCGCGCGCCGGCGACGGCGCCCGGGAAACGCCGATAGCGCGGGTTCGCAATATCGGCATATCGGCCCATATCGACGCCGGCAAGACCACGCTGACCGAGCGCGTGCTGTTCTACGCCGGCATCAGCCACCGGATGGGCGAGGTCGACCAGGGCTCGGCGGCGATGGACTGGATGGAGCAGGAACAGGAGCGCGGCATCACCATCACCGCTGCCGCCACTACCTGCTTCTGGAAGGGCATGCATGGCGACCGGCCGGCGCATCGCATCAACATCATCGACACGCCTGGGCACGTCGATTTCACTGTCGAGGTAGAGCGTTCGCTGCGCGTGCTGGACGGCGCCTGCATGCTGTACGACGCGGTCAGCGGCGTGCAGCCGCAGTCGGAAACCGTGTGGCGGCAGGCGGCCCGCTACAAGGTGCCGCGCATCGCCTTCGTCAACAAGATGGACCGCACCGGCGCCGACTTCTTCCGGGTGCGCCAGCAGATCATCGAGCGCCTGAAGGGCATGCCGGTGCCGGTGCAGATCCCGCTAGGCGAAGGCGCTGCATTTCGCGGCGTGATCGACCTGATGTCGCTGCGCGCTGTCGTCTGGGACGAGGCCGGGCAGGGCATGCAATTCCACGACGAGGCAATTCCCGATGAAGACATGGCGCGGGCGCAGCAATGGCGCGCGGCCATGGTCGAGGCGGCGGCCGAGGCCGACGACGGCCTCTTGCAGAAGTATCTGGACGGCGTTGCGCTGACTGACGGGGAAATCCTCGCATCGCTGCGCCGCCGCACCATCGCCGGCGAGATCGTGCCCATGCTGTGCGGCAGCGCCTTTCGCAACCGCGGCGTGCAGCCGCTGCTGGACGCGGTGCTCGACTACCTGCCGGCGCCATCCGACATGCCGCCGGTGTCCGGCCTGGACAGCCATGGCGAGCCGTCGCTGCGGCCTGCCAGCGACGAGCAGCCGTTCGCCGCGCTGGCCTTCAAGATCATGACCGACCCTTTTGCCGGCCAGCTGGTGTTCTTCCGGGTCTACTCGGGCACGCTGGCCACTGGCGACGCAGTCCAGAACTCACTGCACGGCAAGCGCGAGCGCGTGGGCCGGCTGCTGCAGATGCATGCGAACCACCGCACGGAAATCGGGGTCGTGCGCGCCGGCGACATCGCCGCCGCGGTCGGCCTGAAAAGTGTGTCGACCGGCGACACGCTGTGCGACCCGGCGCATGCGCTGACGCTGGAGCAGATCAGCTTTCCGGAACCGGTGATTGCGCAGGCCGTCGAGCCGCGGACCCAGGCCGACCATGACAAGATGGCCCATGCGCTCGAACGGCTGGCGCATGAAGACCCGTCCTTCCACGTGCGCATCGACCCGGAGTCGGGCCAGACCCTGATCTCGGGCATGGGCGAGCTGCATCTCGAGATCCTGGTCGAGCGGATGCGGCGCGAGTTCGGCGTCGACGCCAGCGTCGGCGCGCCGCAGGTTGCCTATCGCGAAAGCATCAGCCGCGCCTGCGAGGAAAGCGAGGGCAAGTTCATCCGCCAGTCGGGCGGGCATGGCCAGTATGGCCACGTGGTGCTGAAGCTCGACCCCCTGCCTGCGGGCGGCGGCTTCCAGTTCGTCAATGCGATCCGGGGCGGCGCGATACCGCATGAGTTCATCCCCGCGGTGGAACGCGGCGTGCGCGACGCGATGGCAGGCGGCGTGCTCGCCGGCTACCCGCTGGTGGACCTGGCGGTGACGCTGGTGTCCGGCTCCTGGCACGAGGTCGACGCCAGTGAAAACGCCTATCGGATGGCGGCTGCGATGGCGCTGCGCGACGGCTGCCGCAAGGCCGGGGTATTCCTGCTCGAACCGGTGATGGCGGTGGCGGTGGAGACGCCGGAAGAGCATACCGGCGACGTGTTGGGCGACTTGTCCAGCCGGCGCGGACAGGTGCGCGGCATGGAGGAAGCGGCCGGCGGCGGCCGCCTGTTGCGGGCCGACGTGCCGCTGGCCGGCATGTTCGGCTACGCGACCGCGCTGCGCTCGCTGACCCAGGGACGGGCGACCTACAGCATGGAATTCCTGCGTTATGCAAGGCTGCCGGCCAGCCTGGCGAATGCGATGCTGGCCGGCAGGGGCGTCCGCTAGAGAATGTTCATGCTGGCTTCTGCCAGAAGCGCCACTTCCGCGCAGCGACAGTTGCCGTTGCCGTTGCCGTTGCCGTTGCCGTT
>CAUQYP010000337.1:0-4428 GCA_963522035.1 uncultured Noviherbaspirillum sp.
GGCGACGCGTCGCCGTCTAACGGGGATCCACGTCAAAGACAGCGTCAAAAGCAACGGCAACGGCAACGGCAACGGCAACGGCAACGGCAACGGCAATGGCAACGGCAACGGCAACGGCAACGGCAACTGTCGCTGCGCGGGCTGCTGCAGCAGCGTCGTTCTGAAACGCGCCATTAATTTCTCCTTGCCTGGAGCGATAACAGGGCGAGTGAACTTTATCGATAGGTTATCTGTTCCTTTTGCGGTGTCTCAACGCTGCGCTCGGTCACGACTTGTACGGCCGCCTGAAAAAGCAAATGATGATCGTGTCGCCGGTTGTTCAAGCTAACGCGTCCAGGGACCACGGATGGAATACAAGGATTACTATGCCGCGCTCGGCGTCGAACGCGGCGCCAGCGCCGCGGACATCAAGAAGGCCTATCGCAGGCTGGCGCACAAATATCATCCCGACATTTCAAAGGACCCAGACGGCGAGGCCCGGTTCAAGGAAGTCCAGGAGGCGTATGCGACCCTGAAAGACCCGGAGAAGCGGGAAGCGTACGACCAGCTGGGCCGTCGTCCGGCGGGGGAACGCTTCGAGCCGCCACCGGACTGGGCGCAGGAATTTGGCGGGGCGGGCAACTTCGGCGATGTCGACCTGGCCGACCTGCTGGCTGCCTTTGCCGAGCGCCGGGGCGGACGGCAGTCCAGGCGGCCGCGGCGCGGCCAAGATGTCGAGGCAACGGCGCCGGTGACCCTTGAACAGGTGCATGACGGCGCCGAAGTGGATATCCGCCTGAATCTCCCCGAATACGACGCGCAGGGGCTGTTGCATCACGTTCCGCGGACCTTCCGGGTGCGCATTCCGGGCGGGGCTTCCGACGGGCAGCGCCTTCGGCTGGCAGGCAAGGGCGGTCCGGGCCACCATGGCGGCCCCGCCGGCGACCTGTATGTCGTCATGAAGGTCCTGCCGCATCCGCTCTACCGCGTCAGTGGCCGCGATCTGTACATGGACCTGCCGCTGACGCCTTCCGAAGCCGTTCTGGGCGGCACCATCGAGGTGCCGACACTGCGCGGACGGGTTGCGCTGAAAGTTGCGGCCGGCACGGCTGCGGGCCGCCAGCTGCGACTGGCGAAGCGTGGCTTGCCTGGGGGCGACGGCGACTACGGCGACCTCTATGCGGTCGTTCGTATCGACGTGCCAAAGTCGCCCAATGAGCGCGAACGCGCGCTGTATGCCGAGCTGGCGGAGGCGTCGGCATTCGACCCGCGCGTGCACTTTCCCCGGAAAGGTTGACGATGGAAAATACGGTGCTCGACGCGGTGTGGCTGAACGAAGGCGGCAGCTGTTCGATCGTCCACCTGCAGGAAGTTTCGGGCCTGGACCGGGCCGAGCTGCAGGCGCTGATCGACAGCGGCGCATTGTCTCCGCTGTCCGAAGAAGACGAAAACCCGGCCTTTGTCTCCAGCGCAATGCTGGTTGCGCGTACCGCGCGGCGTCTGCGCGATGACTTTGCACTGGAGCCGAACGGACTGGCACTCGCAATGCAGTTGGTGGCGCGGGTGGCGTTTCTGGAGCGGGAACTGGAACGGCTGCGGGCCAGGACCGCAAGACCGCCGTCAACCCGTTGAAAAGGATGCGGCAGGGCACTTACGGCGTCCCGCTCATCGTTCCGGCCGTCAAGTTCCCGCCAACCTTTAAGTCAAATCAAGTTTCCTTCAGTAATCTGGACAGTTTAGTAACTTTTTTCGCCGGACAGCGGTAGTATTTCGCCATTATTCAAAGGGGGGATGGCGATGAAAAAAACGACACTGGCGCTGGTCCTGGTTTCCATCAGCACGCTTGCGCAGGCTGGACCGTTCGACAAACTGATGGGCTCGTATGCCGGCGGTGTCAACGAGGGCGAGGGCAGCCGCAACCTGGACCAGACGCTGGCAAATGTCAGCGCCCACCTGAACCGCTCGGCGCCGCTGACGCTGGATGCCGACACCCGTCTCGACCGCGTCACGTCCGGGCCGGGACATCGCCTGTCCTACCATTACACGCTGACGTCGGTGCAATCCAAGGCCTTCAAGCGCGCCGAGTTTCAAAAGTTGATTCGCGAGCCGCTGCAGGCCAAACTGTGCAGCAGCAAGGAAATGCGCGGTTTCCTCGTGCGCGGCGTCACCATTGCCTATGACTACCTTGGCAGCGACGGCAATCGCCTCGGTGCGGCACGCTTCACGGCAAGCGACTGCGGCCTGCAGCAAGTCTCCTGAGTCCTGGACTCGCGGCCGCCGTACAGGCACGTCGGCCGGTCATTCATCGTTCGACAAACCCGTGGAGTGAACTGGAAACCATGCGCGCCTTGCCATTGCTGTTGCTCGTATGCGCCGCGCTATGCAGCGGCTGCGCTGCGGTCGAGACGGCGCCATTGATTAACGCGCCGGACGACAGCAGCGTGCTGCATATTGAACCGCGCGGCATCGTTGGCGAACTGTGCCCGCCGGCGCTTGCCGCCAAGGCCTACTGCTGACCTGGCGCCGGCTCGTACGCCTTCAGTTCGGCCATGGTGTTGATGTTGCGGAAGGCGGCTTCGTCCTCAAACGCCACTTCCACGGAATTCAGCAACGCAGTCCATGCGTCGATCTTGCGGCCGCCGTCGCGCAGGTACTCCGTCAGGTGCTGCAGTAGCGACGCCTTCATCAGGCAAAATACCGGATGCACCTGCCGTGTTGCGCCGACACCGGTGACAGCCACCGCCAGGTCGGCATCGGCATCGAGCAAACCGTCGGCCAGGCGCTGCACCAGGTCGGCGGGCAGGAAAGGCGAGTCGCACGGCGCGCTCACCATGTAATCAGTGGTGCAATGGATCAGGCCGGTCTGCATGCCGGCCAGCGGGCCTGCATGGCCCTGCATCTCGTCGGGCCAGACCGGCACGCCGAACGACTCGTAGGGCGCAAGGTTCTGGTTGGCATTGATCATGACTTCGCCCACTTGCGGCTGCAGCCGCAGCATCACGTGCAGCGCCATCGGCGCCCCCCGGAAGTTTTGCAGTCCCTTGTCGACATGGCCCATTCTGGTGCCGCGTCCGCCGGCCAGGATCAGGCCGGTAATCTGTTCAATATTCATGGTGTCGGCTTTCATTGAAAAGTGCTTGTGCAAGCGTTCGGGAAATTGCTGCTGTCATGCTGGCGTTATGTCAGGGCCGGGCCGAATGCATCGGCCAGCGACAGGATGGCGCCGCTGTCGGCGGGATCGTAGCCGGCCAGCGCACCGACATCCGCGCGGAACGAGGCCGAGCGCAGTATCTCGAGCGCCTGCTGCATGTGCGGGCTTTCCAGCGCGACACTGGTCGCCGCCAGGAAATAGCGCTCGCGAACCAGCGGCACGAATCCGAGGCCGAAGCGCTGGGCCGCAGTCTGTACGCCGATGCCGACATCGGCCATGCCGCTGGCAATATACGCCGCGACCGCCGAGTGGGTGAATTCGGCGTTCTCGTAGCCGCTGATCTGTTGCGCCGCCACGCCGGCAGCGCTCAGCATCAACTCCAGCAGCATCCGCGTGCCGGACCCGTCCTGGCGGTTGACGAAGCGCACGCCAGGGCGGGCGAGGTCGGCCAAGCCGATAATGCCCAGCGGATTGCCGGCGGCGACGAACAGGCCCTGGGTGCGGGTCGCCAGGTGCACCAGGCAATGGCTGCGCGGCGACAGCCATTGCCGGTAGTGGGCAGCGGCCTGCTGCTCGTGGGTGCCCAGCGGCACGTGGAAACCGGCGAGGTCGCATTCGCGGCGGGCCAGCGCGGCGACCGCATCGCTGCTGTTGCGGTAGCGCAGTTCGATCGGCAGGCCCGCCGCGTTGATGTGGCCCAGGAAGGCAGCGACCGCGAAGCCGTGGCTCGCGTCCAGCCGGATCGCGCCGGCAGCGGCGCCCATCAGGCGGCCCAGTTCATTTTCCAGTTCGGAGGCCAGGCTTTCCAGCGTCGGCGACAGGCGGGCGGCAATGCGGCGGTCGGCCCAGATAAGCTTGTCGGCCAGCGCCGTGAGCCGGGTGCCGCGGCCGCGGCCGCTGCTGATCAGCGCATGGCCGAAGACGCGCTCGGCGTCCCGCAACAAGCCCCAGGCGTAACGGTAGGACAGCCGGACCGAGCGGCTGGCCTCGGCGATCGACCCGCCTTCATCGATGGCCCGCAGCAGGCCGAGCAGCGCGGACGTGTCCAGCGGGCTCTCGTCGCCGCTGGCGATTTCCCAGCGCGGGCTGATAGTGACCTTATACATTAGGCTTAAGATAGCATATTGCGAGTAGGACGTTCCAGTGCTATTTTCCGGGCTTCAAGGGTATTTTACAAAGCTATATTGGTTTGCCAGAACATATATGGCGTCATTCCAGGAGATTTATCGTGAACCAGGTCGTCATCCCCATCATCGCCCAGGGCGCCACCCGGCAACGCAAGCGCGAGGCGCCCAAGG
>CAUQYP010000338.1:0-4326 GCA_963522035.1 uncultured Noviherbaspirillum sp.
ACGGCGGTTTCCCAGTAGCCGATGCCGATCACCCCGCCGGTGGCGGCGATGCGCACCTCGGCATCGCTCGCCAGTTGCGTGCCTGTGAGGGAAACGGCCGCGGCCTGCAGACGCAGTGCGCCGGTCGATTGCAGTTCGCCGCCGGTGTCGGCAATGTCGGCGGCGCCGATGTCCAGCACGCCCGCGCTGCGGATGCTGCCGCTGTTGCTGAACTGGCCGGCGGCGCGCAGCGTTGCGCCGGCGCTGTCGTGCTGCGTGATGGTGCCGGTGTTGGCCAGCGCGCCGCCCTGCAACACGAGCCTGCCGGCCGCGTCGATAACGCCGGCATTGCCCAGCGTGCCGGCGGCAACGACCGTCAGGGTGTCGCCTTGCGTACGACCGGCGAGGCTGACATCGCCCGCACCGTCGACCTGGACGGCCTGCCTCGCATAGCTGTCGTTCAGGCGCAGATCGCCATTGCCCGACAGCACCAGGTTGCCCTGCAACGCAGCCATGCGGCCAGTGCTGTTGACGCCGACGCCGCGTTCGCTTGCCAGCAGGTAGACCTGGTTGCCGACCATGGCGCCGAGTTCCCGGATGTCGATTGCGAAACGAGGCGCAGCGCCCTCGCCGGCCTGGGCTGCCGCCTGCAAGGTGCCGTACAGGACCTGGTTGGCGCCGCTGATCATGTTCAGGTTCGTAGTCCAGACCTCGCCTTCGAGGACAATGCCGCGTGCGATCAGGTCGAGTTGTTCCAGGTTGGCCGCGTTGAGGCCGCCGGCGCCCACGCTCAGCTGTCCCTGCCGAACGTCGAAGCCTGCGAGCGCGCCGTCGTTGCCGAACTGCGCGCGGCCGGTAACCAGGCTGGCGCGCCCGGCGTTAAGGAAACCGCAACCGTCGCATACGAGGCCGTTCGGGTTGGCGACCACGATGTCGGCACGGCTGCCGGCCACTTCGATGGTGCCGCGCAATGCCGACGCGCCGGCGCCCGTGACTTCGTTGAGGATGATGCGCGCCGGCTGCGCCCCCGGCTGCAACTGCAGGTTGCCGCTGATCCAGCCGCCCTGCCGGCTTTGCACCGGCGCTGCGCTGTTGTTGAGGATCAGGCCGCGCTGGTCGACATTGAACTGCTCGTACTGGTTGCGCGACACGCCGCCACGACTGGGCGGTGCGATGTGGGCGATGGGCACGCCGTTCTGCGCGCCGTCCAGGATGGGCCTCTGCCCCGCGGGCGCGCCACGGCTGGCGGCGATCTGGGCGAAGGCCGGCGCCGCGGACAGCACCGGCTGGCAGATCAGCAGCGCCGTGAGCGTGCGGGCCACCATGCGCACCCAGGAACGTTCGCGGCCGGCGACGAAGGCGGCGCTTGGACGTATGCATCGGTCAGGCAGGCTCATGCTGTTTCCCCTTGGATCGGTGCGGCGCCGGTCGCCGGCGCATCAGAATGCATAGGTCAGGTAGAGATAAGGATTCCAGCGCCGCGTGGAAAACCCGTCCGGCTTGTACAGCGGCGTGCCGAGCGCGGCGTCGAGTTGCAGATGGCGCCATTGCGCACGCATGCCGAGCGCCGCGCCGGCCAGCTTCTGGCCGGGAAGCTGCGAGGCGCCCGCGCCCCAGACCCGGCCGATGTCGATGCCGAGGTAGGCGACGCTGGCAATGCCGGCGAGCGGCGCCAGCGGCGTGGTGAATTCCTGGCGCAGGGTGTAGCCGCTCTCGGCCAGCAGCACGCTGTCGCCGTCGAAGCCGCGCACGCTGTAGCGGTTGCCGATGGCGATCTGGTCCACCGACAGCGTGGTGTCACGGGTGGCCTGCGCGCGCAGGCTGGCTTCGTAATGGACGGTGCGCGCCGCCAGCGTGAACGGCTGCCGATAGCTGCCGTTGAACAGTACGATGCGGGGACGCAGCGTGAGGCCGCCGTCGGCCGCCGTCGGCAGGTCTTCCTGTGCGCCGCGCCACGGCATGCCCTGGCGGTAGGCCAGTTCGAATTCGACGCTGGCATCGTCGAACAGATGTTTGTAGGTCAGCCCGGCCTCGACGCTGCTGGTGCGGCGGCGCTGCACCAGCAGTTCCACATCGTCGAGGTAGCTGCTGGCGCGCCGCGTTGCCACGGCGGCATACACGCCGGCCCTGGCGGCGCCGGTGCGCACGATGGTCCGGTGCCATTTGGCTTCGGCGGTGCTGCTGCTGCCGCTGGACAGGAACTCCACCGTGGTGCCCTGCACCCGCTGGGCAAAACGGCTGCGGCTGGCATTGACGCTGAAGGTGTTGTAGCCCCAGGGAATGCTGTAGTCGACGGCCGCGCTCTGGCTGCGGTGGTCGGCCCGGGCATGCTGCACATTGCTGCCGGCCGACAGCGAGACGATGTCATTGAGCCCGAGTAAATTGTCGAACGCCAGATGGCCGGAGGCCTGCGGCGTGCCCAGGCTCCGGCTGCCGGAGTTGTCGATCGAGACGCCGCCCCGCAGGCGGTCCGCGAGGCCGGCGGGCTGGCGCACTATGCGCACGTCGGTAGTGTCGGGCGCTGCGCCCGGCGCCAGTTCGGTCGTCACGGCCTGGCTGGGCAGGCGCTTCATCTGCTCGACGCCCTGCTCGATGTTGGCGGCGTCGAGCACGCCGCCGGTGCTGACCGGGAAGGCGTTGCGCCAGGTGCCCCAGCCGCTGTCGGCGCGCTGGCCGTCGGCATCGAACATGCCCACCTGTGCTACCCGCCCGACATGCAGCCGGATCGTCAGCACGCCGTCGGCAAGGTTCTGCTGCGGGAGCGCCACCTTGGACGTGATGTAGCCGACGGAAATCAGCTTTGCATCGAGCGCCGCGGCGACCTGGCGCAGGCCGGCGACACCGGCGCACTGGTTCAGGAAGGGCAATGCGGCGTCGGCCAGCCAGCCGAATCGCACCGCATCGGCGGACTGCAGTTCGACCGCCCGGATGATGAAACACGGCTGCTCCGCCGGCAAGGTGGTGGACACCGGAGCGCCCGGCTGCCGCTGCGGCGCGTCGGCGCCGGCTTGCAGCCTCTGGCGCAATGCCTGCGCCCGTTCCTCCTGGCGGCGCAAGCCTTCGTCGACTGGCTGGGGCGTCGCCGGCAATGCGTTTGGCGCTATTGCCACCAGCGCCAGCAGCGGCAAGACCTGCGCAATCCGGAAGGCCAGCGAACCCGCTGCGCGAAAAAAAACGCGGAAGCCGCTGCCGCGTTCATGTGCCCCTGATTTTTCTGTCGTGAAATGCGCCATGGCCTTGCGCCGTGGCGCGGGTGGTGGTTGGCAGGCCGGAACGCGGTGCGCACGGCTTGCAAGTGCGCGACCTTAAGGCAGTTGAAAACACGGCAACATCTTTATTAGGAGCATGTAACAAATGAAAAACGCCGGGCCCGAACACTGTTCGGGCCCGGCGCCAGGTGCCGGTCGGTCTGCGCCGGCGCTCATCGGCCGGCGGCACTCATCAGAAGCGGATGCGCACGCCCCCGGTCACGCCCAGGTCGGTCTTGCCGCTGCGGGCTTCGCCGGACAGGCCGAAGTAGGCATACGACATCTTGCCGATGCCGGTCGTGGCTTCGGCATTTGCCTGCACGAAGCTGCGGCCGATCGCCGGGGTCAGGATGGTGGTGCCGACGCCGGCCAGGCTGGCCCCGACTTCAGGCCGCACCAGGCTGCCGCTGTCGCGGCCCACGCCCACGCTGTAGCGCAGCGTGGTTTGTCCCGCCAGCGGGTCGCGCACCCTGGAGCCGCCCGACAGGCCGGCCATGACGCGGGTGCCGCTGGCGTCGTAGCCTGAGAGCTGCAAGGCCGCCGGGGTGGCGCTGTTTTCCTGAAAACCGTCGCGGCGCGACTTCTGGTACGCCACGCGGGCAAACGGCTCGACCGTCATGCCGCCGACCTGCAAGGGCGTGCGGATGCCAGCGCTGACCATGCTGTCGCGGCCTTTTGCGTCATTGTCCAGCCTGCCGGCGACCATGAACGGGTCGCTGCGCTCGCTGTTCCAGGTGCTGCGGCCGAAGCTGGCCAGGCCGTCCAGCGTGACACTGCCGAGCGCCTGCTCGCCATATACAAAAGCCATGGCCTGCTCGACCGAGCCCGACCCGGCCGTGGCCGAGACGTTGGTGCGGGCGTACGACAGGCCGGCGCCGAAGCGTCCGCCGTTACCCTGCGCCAGGTCGGCGCCCACGGTCAGCTGGGTGCGGTTGGCGTCGAACGAGGACGCCGAGTCGTCGCCGTCCCAGCGGCCGCGGTTGGCCGACAGGTCGGCCCACAGCGCCTGGCCGGGTGCGGCCTTTGCCATATCGGCGGAGGCACCAGCGGCGCCAGCGGCGCCCGATGCGCTGCCGACCGCGGATGCGCCGGCCAGCTG
>CAUQYP010000339.1:0-4306 GCA_963522035.1 uncultured Noviherbaspirillum sp.
ACGCGTCGCCGTCTAACGGGGATCCACGTCAAAGGCAGCGTCAAAAGCAGAAGCAGAAGCAGACGCAGAAGCAACTGTCGCTGCGCGGGCAACTGCAAGTGTCGCTGCGCGGAACGTCAAGGGCAACGGCAACTGTCGCTGCGCGCAACAAGCAAAATCGCTTACCGGCGGACGGGCAAGTCAGCATGAAACTGTTGTGGGTCTTGCCTTGGTGACCCTTAAAAGCCGCGCACTTTCGCCGCAGCCTGGGAACGCCTTGCGGAATGCGCAAACTCTGTCGCGTTAACGCGGCGTTTCCATTCACGCGGTGGGAAAATCCTTGTCATGGAAACATTGCCAAAGCCTTATCAGATGTTCGACGGAGATGGCGAACTGCGCGCATTGATGCGTGCCCACGACTGGTCGGCTTCTGCGCTGGGCGAGCCGGCAACCTGGCCGCCGGAGCTGCAAACCGTCGTCGAGCTGATGCTCGCTGCGAAATACCCGACAGTCGTTGCCTGGGGACCGCAGGCCATTTTTCTCTATAACGACGCCTATGCCTACATTCTCGGGGCCAGGCATCCGTCGGCGCTGGGCCGCGCCTTTGCCGACGTTTGGCCTGAACTATGGCATGAGATCGAACCCATCGTCGCCCAGGCGCTGAACGGTGTTTCAGCCTGCTTCGAGGACGTGCCGGTCATGATCGAGCCGCAGGGCCGGCCCGAACAGCGGTGGTTTACGTCTTCCTACACCCCGGTCAGAAACCGGCGCGGCGAGGTGCTCGGCATGCTTAACGCCGGGTTCGAGACGACCGGGCGCGTGCTCCAGGAAAAGCGGCTTGCCTTTCAGGCGCTGCTCAATGAACGCCTGCGTAACCTGGCGTCGCCGGAGGAAATGATCCTTGCCGCATGCGCGTCGCTGGGCCGGGAGCTAGGCGCCGCACGCGTCGGTTTTGTCGAGGTCGATGCAAGCGGCGCGGCATGCGTACTGACGCCGGACTGGACCACCGATGCGCTGCCGTCGGCGGCTGGCGTCCAAAGCCGGTTCGACGACTTCGGGCCGCATATCGGCGCCGCGCTTCGGGCCGGGCAGACCGTCGCGATCGATGATGTCGGGGCCGACCCGCGCTGCCATGCCGTGGCCGACGCCGGCGCCGGCCACGGCGCGCGCTCGATGCTGGGGGTGCCGCTGCTGAAAGGCGGCCGCATCGAGGCCTTTTTGCAGGTGCATCATAGCGAGCCGCACTACTGGACCGAACTCGACAGGCGCCTCTCCGAAGACACGGTCGGCCTGACCTGGGCAGCCGTCGAACGCGGTTTCGAAGAGCATAAACGGCGCCAGGCAGAAGCCCGTCTCATGGACGCGGACCGGAGGAAGGACGAGTTCCTTGCCATGCTGGCGCATGAACTGCGCAATCCGCTTGCGCCTATCGGCGCCGCCGCGGAGTTGCTGCAGATCGTGCCGGCGGATCAGGCCCGGGTCCAGAAGACCAGCCAGATCATCGCCCGGCAGGTAGGCCACATGAGCAGCCTGATCGACGACCTGCTGGACGTGTCCCGCGTCACCAGGGGACTCGTCGAGCTCGACAAGACACCGCTCGACATTGCCTATATCGTTTCCGACGCGGTGGAACAGGTGACGCCGCTGGTGCGCTCGCGCAGGCAGCACCTGGCGCTGCATCTCGCGCCCGACACGACGCTGGTGATGGGCGACAGGAAGCGACTGGTGCAGGTTCTTGCCAATATACTGAACAATGCCGCCAAGTACACCCACGAGGGCGGCAACATCCACCTGAGAACCGACGTGCGCGAACAGCACGTGCTGATCACCGTCACCGACGACGGCATCGGCATGGCGGCCGACCTCGTGTCACGCGCTTTCGAGCTGTTTGCGCAGGCCGAACGCAGCTCGGACCGCTCCTCCGGCGGCCTGGGCCTTGGGCTGGCGTTGGTGAAGAGCCTGGTCGAACTGCACGGCGGCACGGTGCGCTGCGCCAGCGACGGCGCGGGCCGTGGCAGCAGTTTCACCATCTGCCTCCCGCGCCTGCCAGCGGAAGACCGGCACAATCAGCCCGAGCGCAGGCGCAGCGGCATGAACGGCAGCCAGCGCCCGCTGCGCATCATGGTGGTCGACGACAATGTCGACGCCGCGTCCATGCTGGTGATGCTGCTCGAGGCGGGCGGCCACGAGGTGAGCATGGAGCATGGCTCGCGGCGGGCGCTGGAACGGGCCCGCATCGAAGCGCCGCAGGTCTGCCTGCTCGATATCGGCCTGCCGGAGATGGATGGCAACAAGCTCGCGCATGCGTTGCGCTCCATGCCGGAGACGGCGACGGCAGTGCTGATCGCCGTCACCGGCTATGGCCAGGAGAGCGACCGCCGGCGCACGCTGGCGGCAGGCTTCGACCATCACCTGGTGAAGCCGGTCGACACCCGGAAGCTGGCTGGCATCCTGGACAAGGTCGTCGTCGCTTGAGGCAGGCGGGGAATTCCTGCCGGATGCAGGGCGAGCGGCCGGAGGTCAAGCGCCCGCGGCCGAAGTTTCGCCCGTCCTGAAGGCCGGTACCGGCGCGAACTGGCGGCTTGAGGTCGATCAGGGCGACGGCACCAGTCGAAGCAGTTGGCCAGCGTCCGCATCGGTGAGCACATACAGCAGGCCGTCCGGCCCTTCCCGCACGTCACGGATGCGCTGCCCGACGTCCTGCAGCAGCTTTTCCTCCTTGACCACCTTGCCGTCCCGCAGTTCGATACGGTCGAGATAGCGGAACTTCAGCGAGCCCACGAACAGGTTTCCCTGCCAGGCCTTGCCGTAACGCGCGCTTTTCAGGAACACCATGCCGGACGGCGCAATCGACGGCACCCAGTAATGCACCGGCTGTTCCATGCCGGGCTTCGCCGTGATTCCTTCGCCTATCGGTCCGCCGCCATAGTTTTCGCCATGGGTAATCACGGGCCAGCCATAATTCTTGCCAGCTTCCGGGCGGTTGATTTCGTCGCCGCCCTGCGCGCCATGCTCATGCGTCCACAGCCTGCCATCCGGCCCCGTGGCCGCTCCCTGCAGGTTGCGGTGGCCATGGCTCCAGATCTCGGGCAAGGCGCCGGCCTGCTTCGCGTACGGATTATCCGGCGGGACGCTGCCATCCTTGTTGATCCGCACCACCTTGCCGTGATGGTTGTCCAGCGTCTGCGCATCCTGCATGCGCCGGAAGCGGTCTCCCAGGGTCAGGAACAGCTTGCCGTCCGCGCTTTCGACGATGCGGCAGCCGAAGTGGGCCTGGCTGGCGAACTTCGGTTTCTGGCTGAACAGGACTTTCATGTTCTCAAGCCGCTTGCCGTCGGACGCGAGGCGTGCGGCAGCCAGCGCGGTCGAGTTGCCGGACCCGTTCGCGGCGGGCTCGGAAAAGCAGAAATACACGATGCGGTTGCGCGCAAAGCCGCTGTCCGCCAGCACGTCGAGCAAGCCGCCCTGGCCGCGGGCATCGACCTCAGGCAGGCCCGCAATCGGATCGCCCACCTTGCCATCCGGCTCGACCAGCCGCATGCGGCCCGGTTTTTCGGTCACGAGCATGCGGCCATTGTCGACAAACGCAAGGCCCCACGGCTTTTCGAGCTTGCCGGCGACGACTTCGGCGCGGATGGATTGCGCCGCCGCGACGGCCGGAAAACCAGCGGTGAGGACGGCGATGGACAAAATAAGGGTGGGATGCATCGAAATTCCTTGGGTCGGTGGCGGCCCGATGCAGGCCGCCTTGCTCGGCGACGCCATCGCTGGCGGCGCCTTCAGCTAAAAATGTCCTGCAAGATGACCTGGTCGACAGGCTCGGGGATTCAGATAACGGTGTATTCGGGGAGCCTGATCACACGCATGTTCAGCGACGCATCCATCAGTTCCTCGTGCTTGCTGACCAGCCTGACTTCGTGGTCGCTACGGCCGTTGCGGAAGCGGATCTCGGGCACCAGTTCGTCCCAGTCCGTGCGGTCGCGGATGTCGTCGGTCGCCAGGCACAGGAACACAAGCAGGTCGGCGTCGACATCATGCAGCGCGCGCAGGCCGACCCGTATCAGCGGACTGGAAACGCGGTCGTCGACGATGATGCCGTAGACCTTCATCCCGTCCGGGTAGTTGAACTGGCTTGGGCCGGGCGTTGCGTCGCTGGTTTCCATGGTAATTTTCCTCGGTGTATGGTTAATGGCCGGCATATCGCCGGCCTTGTCGCCTAGTGTCGTGCAGCGACGCAAGCAAGGCATTGACGAGATTCGATTCTCCCAACGATATCTTGCACGCTTCTGTTTTTTTGCTTTTGCTTTTGCTTTTGCTTTTGCTTTTT
>CAUQYP010000340.1:0-4234 GCA_963522035.1 uncultured Noviherbaspirillum sp.
GGGCCACGAGGTCGGCGCGGTCCCGGTAGCGCTCGGCCAGCGACAGGCGCGGGTCGCCGGCCGACTGGCGTGCGGCCAGGCTGGGCGCGAACACGATGGACGACCCGGCCGCTTCGCAGCCGTCGGTGCCGTCCGCCTTGCCGCCAAATGCCGCCGAACGCAGGTTCCAGCCGGTGTTGGTGGCAACCGGCGCCACGACTTCCGGCAAGCGGATGCCGGCCACGTCATTGCCGTCGGCGTCCACCTTCGAGACCGAGACCGGGTAATACCTTCCGGTCGGCTGCGGTGGGTAGATGTCGAGGATGCCGGTATCGAACCGCGTGCCGAAGTTGAACTGGTTGCGCACCGTGACGAGACCGGAGTACAGCGCCTTCGGTATGGCCGGGTAACCCAGCGCGGCCTGCGGCACGGTGCCGATGCCGATGTTCGAGAATGGCCCGGTGGCGGCGAACACGGCTGTGCCGTCCGCCGTGCTGGGCACGGCGCTCGGTGGCGGCGCCGTGCCATCCACCCACTGGTCGAGCGCGACGAACAGTGCGCGCAGAACCGGGTTCGGGTCGACGCCGCTGCCAAACTGGGTGCAGGTAGTCGGCGCCGCGGTGGTCGGCGACGCATTGCCGTGCTGCGAGCCGGCGATGTAGTAGTTGCGCACATTCGCCGGCTCGCGCACATCCGCGCCGGTGACGGGGTCGGTCGTCAGCAGCGAGCCGCCCTTGACCCAGTACTCGTTGCCGGACACGACATTCATGATGGCCGGGCAGGTATTGGTCGCGGTGCAGCGCACGTTGCGGCCGTCGGTCTTGCCGCTCAGCGGGTCGGTCGTGGTCGTGTAGGAGAATGGAAAAACGCCTTCCGCATTCAGGTGGTTCTGGCGGTTGCGCTCGGTGCGGCCGGCCTGGGCGAAACGGTAGTTCAGACCGAGGCCATTGCCGCCGCCTATCCAGTTGAAGACGCCGTCGAATACCTTCTGTCCCTTGGCGTCCTGGTTGAAACCCAGCCAGATGAAGTCGTTCATGAAGCGCGCCGGTTGCGACAGCGACCATGACAGCACGCGGCTGACATTGCCGGCCACCGGGTTCGGCGTGCCCAGGCTGTCGGCCTGGGCGCTGCGCAGGAAGGACACGAAGTCGCGCTGCGCCGCGAAGCCGATGCCGGCGACGTAGGGGTCGACGGCGGTGAAGTTGAGCTCATAGATCCAGCTTTGCTGGAATGCCGCGCCGCCGGCCAGCGCGATGGTGTTCGGGCTGGTCCACGACCATTCGGTCGGCGCCACCACGGTCGGCGGGTCGGTCAGGAACTGGCGCCTGGTCAGCGTGGCCCTGGTGGTATCGGTGCTGGCCGTCTTGTAGTAGGTGGTGAAGGAGCGCGTGGTCGCGTTGTCGATCACGATGTACTCGTAGCTCGGCCCTGTGATCGACGAGCCGTCCGGGTTCCTGGCGACCGGCAGCGTGATCTTCAGCGTATCGGGCGACGTGTCGTTGGCGACCTGGCCGTCCCAGCCTGCCCAGGCCAGCGTATAGCCCTGGTTCATCAGGAAGCCGGTGCCGGCGTCGGCTGTCGTGCTCGGATTATTGCCGCCGGCAGACTGGTTGAACGAGCCGAACAGCTTGCTGCCGCGGTTATTCACTTCGAAGAACAGCTTCTTGTTGCCCTTGGCCGCGTCCGACGGCTTCAGGATGTAGAAGTCCATCGAATACTCGACCATGCCGGCGGCGTTTTTGGGCGCCAGGCCGATATCGGCGATCACCTGGTTTTTAGGGTCGTTCGGGTCGAGCTGGCCGGTGGCGGTGCCACGGATCTTCTGGTAGGTGCCGACTGCGCCAAAGGTCTTGCCGCCGAAGGTGACGGTTTCGCTGCTTGCCGGGTTCACGACGATTCTGGTGATGCCGCTGGTTGCGGCCTGGGTTGGCGCCTGGCCATTATTATTGTCATTGTCGCTGCTGCTGCAGCCCGCCAGGCCGAGGATGGCCGACAAGGGCAGCGCCGCATAACAGTAGAGCCTCGATCGATTAAAGTAAGGATGCATGAATGTCTCCGTTTAATTTTATGATTTATTTACCGCGCGTTAAGTATCCTGCCGGGAAATATGGCGAACAAGAATTAAGTTGCACGGGCTTATCGCATCGCAAGGAAGCGTTCGAATGCACGGGATGCGTGGCGTTGGTGCGACGGGTTAGCGGCAGCCCGGAACGCTAGGCTTTGAACGGCAGGATGGGAAGAAGGCTGGGCAGGCCCGTCCTGGTCGGACGAGCCTCGTGCGGGTCACGACAATCAGTGCCATCAAAATTCGTAGGGTGGTATAAGCGCCAGCGCAATTCACCACGCGTCGCTTGCAGGCGGCGCCTGTTCATCGGCCATGGGGTAATGTGCTTCGCTTTTTACGCCCTACGCGTCACGGCGATGCATCGGCGCCATCGATTCCGTTCGGTACGCCATGACTTGGGAATGGTATTAAGCCTTGGCGGGATTGATCAGGTACTTGGTCCCGGTCGCACGCTTGCCATAGGCGGACAGCGCCTCGGGCTGCAGCGCTTCCGCCAGCGAGACTTCCCTGGTGTAATGGCTGGCGAAGGTGGTCTTGAGTTCGTCGGCTACGCGCTGCTTGAGTTGCTGCACCCGGGCGGGCTCGGTCTTTTGCAGGAAAGGGAACAGCAGCCAGCCGCCCATGCTCCAGGTCATGCCGAAGTCGCGGACCAGTTCGGTCGGGCGCGTGTCCAGGCCGCCGTAGATGTAGACCTGCTTGAAAGTGGTCGAGCCATAGCGGCTGTATTCGCCGCCGCTGCGATTGGCGGCGGCTTCCATGCAGCTCAATATCTGCCCGGCCAGCCGGCCGCCGCCGATCGCGTCGAACGCAATGGTGGCGCCGGTCTCAACCAGCGCGTCGGTCAGCGCTTCCGTGAAATTGTCCGCGGTACTGTCGACGACGTATTTTGCGCCGGCTTTCTTCAGCAGGTCGGCCTGCTCCCGAGACCGTACGATATTGACCAGGGCCACGCCGTCCTTCTGGCAGATGCGGTTGAGCATCTGGCCGAGGTTGGAAGCGGCGGCAGTGTGCACCAGCGCCTTGTGCCCTTCGCGGCGCATGGTCTCGACCATGCCCAGCGCGGTCAGCGGGTTGACGAAGGAAGACGCGCCTTCGGCAGGCGTGGCCCCGTCCGGCAGCACAAGGCACTGTTCGACCGGGACGCAGCGGTACTGCGAATACATGGCGCCGCCGAGCGCGGCGACGGTCTTGCCTAGCAGCTTCTGTGCGGCGTCGGACGCGCCGGCGGCAACGACCACGCCTGCGCCTTCGTTCCCGACCGGCATCGACGCCCCCACCCTCGCCGCCATGGCCTTCATGCCTTTCTCCGGGACGCCGGCGGTGACGACCGGGCCGTGCTCGCCTTGCGTTACCGTGGCGGTGGTCATGTCGGCGGCGCCGAACAGCAGGCCGATGTCGGACGGGTTGATCGGCGAGGCTTCGATGCGGATCACGACTTCATTGTCGGCAGGCGTCGGGATGTCGACGCTTGCCAGCGACAGTTCGAGTTCGCCGGAAGGTTTTACCAGGGAGCGGAGTTGCAGGGCGGTTTTTGGCATGGCGTTGGTCATGGTGATCTCCTGGGTGGACGTTGTCGGTTTTTTATGAAGGTGCCGATCTTATCACCGGAGATCAACGGCGGTTTGGACATGGGGTCCCGCGATCCCCGGGCCAATCAAGCCGTTCCGTCGTCCGTGCCCTGGCGTGCGCCGCGGTATTCCCGCCACGATCGGATGCCTTCCCAAAGCAGGACTTCCCACCACATCATGAATTGCTCGAAGAGGAACATGGCGGGCCTCACTGACTGGCGAGCCAAGCGGCCCTGGTGACGACGGTTTGCATAGGTCATTGCTCCTGAGTAGGTTGTGCTTGCAGGCAAGGTCTATTGCACGGAGCGTGCCATCGCCGTGCGGATGGCTGGTACAGCGTCTTGCCAGTGGGCGGCAAGGGCAGGATCGCTGCTGGCAACGGCCGCGCCGGTGCGCCTGTGTCCGGCCGCAGCCGACATTGCGTGACCAAACAGTCTGGTGATGCCCGCCGTCATGTGCCGGCAAGAGCAGTTTCGTGCTGACTTGTCCGAGCCGGCCTGTAAGCGATATTGCTTGTTGCGCGCAGCGACAGTTGCCGTTGCAGTTGCCCGCGCAGCGACCGTTGCTGCTGCTTTTGACGCTGCCTTTGACGTGGATCCCCGTTAGACGGCGACGCGTCGCC
>CAUQYP010000341.1:0-4121 GCA_963522035.1 uncultured Noviherbaspirillum sp.
TTATCCGTTTCAGTCCCTGGCGACGCGTCGCCGTCTAACGGGGATCCACGTCAAAGGCAGCGTCAAAAGCAACAGCAACTGCAACTGCAACGGCAACGGCAGCGGCAACGGCAGCGGCAAGGGCAACGGCAACTGTCGCTGCGCGGAACGGCAACTGTCGCTGCGCGCGGCAAAGAAGCTTCGCTACGCGAAACTATCCGCTGCGCACACGGCTGCCCACGCCCCCCTCACCCAGCCGCCATCGCGGCCTTGTGCCGCGCCAGCTCCAACCTCCCGATCTGGTTGCGATGCACCTCATCCGGCCCATCCGCAATCCGCAAGGCCCTCGCCCCCGCATACGCCGGCGCCAGGAACGGATCCGCCATCCCACCACCACCCTGCGCCTGGATCGCCCAATCGATCACCCGGCACGCCATATTGGGCGCAGCCACCTTGATCATCGCAATCTCCTTGGCGGCAGCCTTATTCCCCACCGTATCCATCATCTGCGCGGCATTGAGCACCAGGAAACGCGCCTGGTCGATGTCGATGCGCGCTTCGGCGATGCGCTCCAGCGTCACCCCCTGCTCCGCCACCGGGCGGCCAAAGGCAACGCGGGACAGCGTGCGCTTGCACATCTGGTCCAGCGCGCGTTCGGCCAGGCCGATCAGGCGCATGCAGTGATGGATGCGGCCCGGTCCCAGGCGGCCCTGGGCAATCTCGAAGCCACGGCCTTCGCCCAGCAGGATGTTGGAGACGGGCACACGGACATTCTCGAACAGCGTCTCGGCATGGCCATGCGGCGCATCGTCGAAACCGAACACCGGCAGGTGGCGCACGATGGACACGCCCGGGGTGTCGCGCGGGACGATGATCATCGATTGCTGCTGGTGCCGGTTCGGGTTGTCCGGGTCGGTCTTGCCCATGAAGATGAAGACCCTGCAGCGCGGGTCGTTCGCGCCCGACGACCACCACTTGCGGCCGTTGATCAGGTAATGGTCGCCGTCGCGCTCGATGCGGGCCTCGATGTTGGTCGCGTCCGACGACGCCACCGCCGGCTCGGTCATCGCGAAGCAGGAACGGATCTCGCCGGCCAGCAGCGGCGCCAGCCACTGCTGCTGGTGTTCCTCGGTGCCGTAGCGGGCCAGCACTTCCATGTTGCCGGTGTCGGGCGCGCTGCAGTTGAAGACCTCGGGCGACCAGATCGCGCGGCCCATGATCTCGCATAGCGGCGCATATTCGAGATTGGTCAGGCCGGCGCCGTGGCGCGACTCCGGCAGGAACAGGTTCCACAGGCCGGCCGCGCGGGCCTTCTGCTTCAGCTCCTCGATGACCCGGGTCGGCTGCCACGCGTTGCCATTCCTGCGGTTGGTCTCGACCTCGTCGAAATAATGCGCCTCGCCGGGGAAGACATGCTCGTCCATGAAGGCAAGCAGGCGGGCCTGCAGGTCCTTGACCTTGTCGCTGTACTGGAAATCCATCGGGTGCTCCTGGTTGTGTTTGCAGGCTCAGCTGCAGAGATAGCCGCCGTCGACGTTGAGCGCCGCGCCGGTGGTGTAGCTGGCGGCATCCGACGCCAGGTAGAGGACCGCGCCCGCCATCTCGGACGGCTCGGCGACCCGGCGCATCGGGATGCGGTTCAGTGCCTGTTCCAGGATGACCGGGTTGTGGAACAGCGCGGAGGCGAACTTGGTGTCGGTCGCGCCGGGCAGCAGCGCGTTGACGCGCACCTTCTGCGGCGCGCATTCGCGGGCGAATGCTTTCGTCATCGAGATGACGGCGGCCTTGGTGATCGAGTAGATACCCTGCTGCGCGCCCGGCGTCACGCCGTTGACCGAGGCGACGTTGACGATGCTGCCGCCGCCATTCTTCGCCATCAGCTTCGCGCCGGCGGAAGACATGAAGAAGTAGCCGCGGATGTTGACATCAACGGTCTTCTGGAACGCGCCGACGTCGGTCTCGGTGATGTGGCCGAAGTGCGGGTTGGTCGCCGCGTTGTTGACCAGGATGTCGAGCCGGCCGTGCTTCGCTTCGAGGTCGGCGAACAGCTTGTCGATCTGCGCCATCTCGCCGATGTGGCAGGCATAGGCTTCGGCCTTGCCGCCGGCTTCGCGGATCGAGGCGGCGACGCCCTCGCAGGCGTCCTGCTTGCGGCTCGACACGATCACGTGCGCGCCCTGCTCCGCCAGCAGCCGGGCGATGCCTTCGCCGATGCCGCGGCTGGCGCCGGTAACCAGGGCGATCTTGCCCGACAGGTCGAATGGATTGCTGGTGTTCATGGCGTCTCCTTGTCTGATGCGGTTCTAGCGGTAGGTAATGGATTTCTTTTCGCCCAGCAGCTCGAGATGGGCATAGCTGTTCATGGTGCTCAGCGTGACGTGGCCGGGACGGAACAGCAGCCGGGTCACGGCCGCATTGACCAGCGTCCAGTTCAGCTTGGCCATGCGCACGTCCGACAGTCCCAGCAAGTGCTGGCACAGTGTGGCGATGGTGCCGCCGGAGGTGAAGACGACTATGCGCTGGGACTGGCTGGCGCCGTCCAGCACCCGCTGCAGCGCGGCCAGGCAGCGTTCGCGGAACACCGGCCACGGCTCCGTGTATTCATGGTCGTGCCGGCCGTCCATCCAGCGCGACATCGAATCCTCGAACAGACGCTGGTAGACCGCCTTCGCATCGTCGGTCTCGAGAAAGAACTGCTTGACCGCGATCGGGTCGACGAAGTCGGGCCGGTGCCTTACCAGCACTTCCTGGTGGTCGTATTCATTGAAGCCGGCGTCGGTCACCCAGGCCGATGCCGGCGGCGCGCGTGCCGGCAGTTGCGACAGGCAGGCATGCGCGGTTTGCCGGTGGCGCTCCATGTCGCCGGTGACCACGGTGTCGAACGCGATCCCGCAGTCGGCGAACCAGCGTCCGAGCAGCCTGCTCTGCTCGATGCCCAGATCTGAGAGCTGGTCGTAATTGGCCTTGCCGAACGAGGCTTGCCCGTGGCGGACCAGGAATAATTGTCCCATGGCTGTTTCCCTGCTGTATTGCGATGCAATGCATGGTACATAGTCGAATGCCATCGATCAAATGAATACGGATAATCGACTTCCATCAATATGATGCATATATCCAGGGTAGACCTGAACCTCTTCATCGTCTTCGAAGCCATCTACGCGGAAGGCAGCGTGACCCGCGCCAGCCTGAAGCTGAACCTGACCCAGCCTGCCATCAGCCACGCGCTCGGGCGGCTGAGGGTAATGTTCGACGACCCCCTGTTCGTGCGCCAGGGCCACCTGATGGTGTCGACGCCGCTGGCGCGCAGCATCATCGAGCCGGTGCGCCATTCGTTGCGCGGCTTCGAGGTGACGCTCAACAAGCTCAACCGCTTCGACCCGGCATCGACCGAGAAGGAGTTCACGCTGGCCCTGCGCGACGTGCTGGAGTCCACCGTGCTGCCGCCGCTGATGGTGGCGCTGGAGCGCGAGGCGCCGCATGCCAGGGTGGCGGCGGTGCAGGTCGACCGGCGCGAACTGGAAGGCGAGCTGCAGGCCGGCACGCTGGACTGCGCCATCGACGTGCTGCTGCCGCTGGCACCCGACATCCGGCACACGCGGATCCTGGCCGACCGCACGCTGGTGGTGGCGCGGCGCGGCCATCCGCGCTTGCAGGACGGCATCACGCTGGACCAGTATCTGGCCGAGGAGCACATCCTCGCCAGCTCGCGCCGCAAGGGTCCGGGCATCGAGGACTTCGAACTGAGCCGGCTCGGCATGCAGCGCAAGATCCGGCTGCGCTGCCAGCATTACTTCGCGGCCTGCCGCGTGGTCAGCCAGACCGACCTGCTGCTCACCATGCCCGAGCGGTATGCGAGGGTTGCGAACCAGCAGTTCAATAATCAGTTGTTGGCGCTGCCGCTGGAGATGCCGGCGTGGGACGTGTACCTATATTGGCACGCTAACGTGGAGGATGATCCGGCTAACCGGTGGCTGCGGGAGCGGCTGACAGCCGCGATGATGGGATAGCGCAGCGGTGCGCTGCCTTGTGCCTGCCCGCGCAGCGACAGTTGCTTTAGCTCTTGCCGTTCCGCGCAGCGACAGTTGCCGTTGCCCTTGACGTTCCGCGCAGCGACAGTTGCCGTTGCCCTTGACGTTCCGCGC
>CAUQYP010000342.1:0-4116 GCA_963522035.1 uncultured Noviherbaspirillum sp.
CTGTTCGTCGACCTGAAAGCCGAGTCCGACCACCTGTATTCCGGGTACCTGAACGAAGCCGTCCTGCTGTCCGGGGGCGGGCTGGTAGCCATCCTGGTCCTGCTGGGCAGCATGCTGCGCTCGCCGCGGCGGGCGCTGCGCGTGCTGCTGCCGCTGTTTGCCGCTGTCGTCAGCGTCGTCGCACTGCTGGCGGCGACGGGGCAGCGCATGACCATCCTGCACCTGGTCGGCCTGCTGCTGATCTGCGCAGTCGGATCGAACTACGCGCTGTTCTTCGACCGCCCGGAAAGCGAGGCGGCCGAACCGATTTCGCCCGAGACGCTGGCGTCGATGCTGTTCGCCAACCTGACCACGGTCGCCGGCTTCGGCGTGCTCGGCTTTTCCGAGGTGCCGGTGCTGCAGGCGATCGGCCGCACGGTCGGCCCCGGCGCGATCCTGGCGCTGGTGTACGCGGCGGCGTTCGCGCGCGGGAGCCGGCGATGACGGCACTGCGGGTGCTGACCGACATGGCAAGCCCGGCACGGCGCGCGCCGACCTTGCTGGTGCTGCTGCCGGGTGCGCTGCAGACGCCGGAGACCTTGCTGGAAGAGGGCATGGCGGCGGCGGTACGCGCGCGCGGCCTGGCGCTCGACATGGCGCTGGTCGACCCCGGCCTTGCCACGATAGGCGAAGCGACCGACGGCAGCGTCGCGGCGCGGCTGGATTCGCTGCTGGCGCCGGCGCGACAGGATTACCGTTCGCTGTGGCTGGCCGGCGTATCGCTCGGCGGCTTCCTGGCGCTGGCCCATGCGGCACGCTATCCGGACCGCGTCGACGGCCTGTTCCTGCTCGCGCCTTATCCGGGCAACCGGCTGCTGACCGGCGCGATCGAAGCGGCCGGCGGGCCTGCGGCCTGGGACGCGGCCACGGTCGGCACCGCCAACATTGCCGACGACGAGGAAAACGCCTGGCGCTGGCTGGCGCAAAATGGCTCGGCCGGCCATCCCGAGATCCACCTCGGCCATGCCGACGCCGACCGCTTCGCCGGCGGCCAGCGGCTGATGGCGCAGCTGCTGCCGCCGCAGCGGGTCGACCTGATCCCCGGTGGGCACGACTGGCCAAGCTGGCGCACGCTGTGGAACAATTTCCTCGACCGCCATGGCGAACGTTTTAATGGATATGCACGATGAATAGCGAATCCCGCCCGTCAACCGGATTCCCGCGCCCGGCGCCGCTGCCGCTGCTGGTGCGCCTGTCGCTGCTGCTGCACGCGGCCATGGCGCTGGCGCTGCTGGTGCAACCCGCCGCATGGCGCTGGGTGCTGGCTGCCTTCCTCGGCAACCACCTGCTGCTGACACTGGTTGGCCTGTGGCCGCGCAGTACCTGGCTCGGCCGCAACTGGACCCGGCTGCCGGCCGCTTGTGCCGCCCGCGGCGAAATCGCGCTGACCATCGACGACGGCCCCGACCCCGAGGTGACGCCGGCCGTGCTCGACCTGCTGGACAGCCTGCAGGTAAAGGCGACCTTTTTCTGCATCGGTGAAAAGGCGCGCCGCCACCCGGCGCTGTGCCGCGAGATCGTCGCGCGCGGACACGACGTGCAGAACCACAGCGAGCGCCATCGCCACAATTTCTCGATGCTGGGGCCGCGCGCCTACCGGCGTGAACTGCAGGCCGCGCAGGACAGCCTGGCCGCAGTCACCGGCCGGCGCCCGCAGTTCTTCCGGGCGCCGGCCGGACTGCGCAATCCTTTCCTCGGCCCGGTGCTGGAAAGCATGGGCCTGCACCTGGCGGCCTGGACCCGGCGCGGCTATGACACGCGCAGTGGCGACGCCGCCGTCGTCAGCCGCCGGCTGTTGCCGGCGCTGGCGCCCGGCGCGATCCTGCTGCTGCATGACGGCAACTGCGCCCGCAACGCGGCCGGGGCGCCGGTCATCCTCGACGTATTGCCCGGCCTGGTCCGGCAGGCGTCGGCCGCCGGCCTCCACTTCGTCACCCTGACGCAGGCGCTCCAGCACAACACTTCTTTCGAACGACCATGACCCAAGCATTCCTGCGCCGCCTGATCGACCACGCCACCACGCCTTACCGCGCCGCCGGCCGCTTTGCCTGGCATTTTGCCCGCGGCAAGCTGGGCGGCGACCCGGTTTTCGCCGGCCTGCTGCAGCATGGGCTGATTCCCGACCAGGCGCGGGTGCTGGACATCGGCTGCGGGCAGGGGCTGCTGGCGTCATGGCTGCTCTCGGCCAAGGCGCTGCATGACGCCGGCGACTGGCCGGCCGGCTGGCCGGCGGCGCCGGCGGCGCGCGCGCTGCATGGCATCGAACTGATGCCCAGGGACGTGGAACGGGCGCGTCGGGCGCTGGGCGATGCCGCCGTCTTTACCGTTGGCGACATGTGCCGCGCCGACTTCGGCAAGGTCGACGCGGTGGTGGTGCTGGACGTGCTGCATTACGTTAGCATCGCGGCCCAGGACGACGTGCTGCGGCGCATCCGCGACGCGCTGGCGCCGCGCGGCGTGCTGGTGCTGCGGGTGGGCGATGCCGACGGCGGCTGGCCGTTCCGTTTCAGCGTCTGGGTCGACCATGTGGTGACCTTCGTGCGCGGGCACCGCAACAGCCGGCTGCACTGCCGTCCGTTGTCGGCGTGGAAACAGGCGCTCGCCGGGCTCGGTTTCACGGTGCGCAGCCTGCCGATGAACCAGGGCACGCCGTTCGCCAACATCCTGCTGGTGGCGGAGCTGGACCAGCGGCCGCAGGGCTGAAACAGGCCGGGTTTTGCTAGAATCCCTACCTTGCCATCGAAACCAACCGGCCCTCCCTTGAAACCGCTGCTCCTTTCGAACTTCACTGCCACCAGCTGCATCGGCGCCGGCCTGTCCGCAACGCTTGCTTCGCTCAATGAGCAAGCCAGCGGCCTGACGCGCTGCGACTTCGACACGGTCGACCTCGACACCTGGATAGGCCGGGTCGACGGCGTCGATGCCGTTGCCATGCGCACCGGCATGGAAGACTGGGACTGCCGCAACAACCGGCTGCTGCAGCTCGCGCTCGAGCAGGACGGCTTTGGCGACGCGGTGCGCGCTGCGGCGGGGCGCTACGGCCATGACCGCATCGGCGTATTCATCGGCACCAGCACCTCGGGCATCCACCAGACCGAGCTGGCCTACCGCCGGCGCGAGGCCGGCACCGGCGCGCTGCCGCCGGACTTCATCTACGCCACCACGCACAACACGTTTTCCGCCGCCAGTTTTACGCAACGCTATTTCGACCTGCAGGGACCGGCCACGGCCGTGTCGTCCGCCTGCTCATCCAGCGCCAAGGTATTCGCGTCGGCCGCGCGCATGATCGCCGCCGGCGTCATCGACGCCGCCGTGGTCGGCGGCGTCGACTCGCTGTGCCTGACCACGCTGTACGGCTTCAATTCGCTGGGACTGACCTCGAGCGCGCCTTGCCGCCCCTATGCGGCTGACCGCAGCGGCATTTCCATCGGCGAGGCGGCCGCGCTGGCGCTGCTGGAGCCGGCCGGCGACACGCTGCCGGAAGGGGCGGTCCTGCTCACCGGCGTCGGCGAGTCGAGCGACGCCTATCACATGTCGTCGCCGCACCCGGACGGCCTGGGCGCGCGCATCGCGATGGAAAAGGCGCTGGCCGCCGCCGGGCTGGCGAGTGCCGACATCGACTACATCAACCTGCACGGCACCGCTACGCCCTCGAACGACGCTGCCGAAGGCCGTGCCGTCGCCGCGCTGTTCGGCAGCGACACGCCCTGCAGTTCGACCAAGGGCGCGACCGGCCATACGCTGGGGGCCGCCGGCGGGCTGGAAGCCGTCATCTGCGCGCTGGCCCTGCGGTACGGGCTGCTGCCGGCCGGCGTCAACACCGTCGCGCTCGACCCTGAACTGCCGCTCGACTACGTGCTGGCAAACCGCGCGCAGCCGCTGCGCCATGCGCTCAGCAATTCCTTCGGCTTTGGCGGCACCAATTGCAGCCTGGTTTTTTCACGTGCGCAATGAGGCCCGCATGACGACGCTCCACGCCTACATCGACGGTATCGGCTTGCTTGGCCCCGGTCTTGGCGGCTGGGAGCAGGCACGCAGGGCGCTGGCCGGCATCGAGCCGTATGCGGCCGCCAGGAC
>CAUQYP010000343.1:0-4110 GCA_963522035.1 uncultured Noviherbaspirillum sp.
CTGCAACTGCAACTGCAACTGCAACTGCAACTGCAACTGCAACTGCAACGGCAACCGTCGCTGCGCGGAACGTCAACAGCAACTGCAACCGTCGCTGCGCGGGCAACGGCAATCGCGGCTATCCGAAGCCAGCTGCCATCGCCGGCCTTCGCAGGCCCGTCTCCCAGCGTGGGCTTATGAGGGGCGGCGCCCATCGCCATCCATCACCATCACCCTTCCTCCACCGGCGCATCCGCCAGCAGCGTCACCCCGTGCAGATCGCACGCCAGCATCGCCTCCCGCACCGCCTCGATCGCCGCCCGCCGGGTAAAACTCTTGCGCCAGGCAATGACAACCCGGCGAGTCGGCACCGGCTCCTCGAACGGCACGTAACGCAGCAGCCCGTCATGCGCCTGCATGTCCGGCACCGACGCCTTGGGCAGCACCGTGATGCCGATGCCCGACGCCACCATGTGGCGGATGGTCTCCAGCGACGAACCTTCGAAGGTGCGGGCGATACCATCGCCGGTGGTCGAGAAGCGCGCCATCTCCGGGCACACCTCCAGCACCTGGTCACGGAAGCAATGGCCATTGCCCAGCAGCAGCATGGTCTCGTTCTTCAGGTCGGCCGCATTGATGCGCTGGCGGTTCGACCACGGGTGGCTGGCCGGCATCGCCACCACGAACGGCTCGTCGTACAGCGGCTGCACCAGCAGGCCCTGCTGCGGAAAGGGCTGCGCCATGATCGCCGCGTCCAGTTCGCCCTGGCGCAGCATTTCCACCAGCTTGGCGGTGAAATTTTCCTGCAGCACCAGCGGCATCTGCGGCACGCGTTCTATCATGCTGCGCACCAGCTGCGGCAGCAGGTAGGGCGCGACCGTGTAGATCACGCCCAGTCGCAACTGGCCGGTCAGCGGGTCCTTGTTCTGCTTGGCAATTTCGCGGATGGCCGCGGTCTGCTCCAGCACCCGCTCGGCTTGCGCCACGATCTGCACGCCCAGCGGCGTCATCGAAATTTCCGAGCCGCCACGTTCGAAGATCGAGACGCCCAGCTCGTCCTCGAGCTTCTTGATCGCAACCGATAGCGTCGGCTGGGCGACGAAACAGGCTTCGGCCGCGTGACCAAAATGCTTTTCACGGGCGACGGCGACGATGTATTTGAGTTCGGTAAGTGTCATGGCAACAATATTCGCACAGGTGGCTGTCAGTCTGCAGTACGGCGTCGGTCAGACCCGCAAGTAATCTTCCTTCGACCCCAGCCAGCGCGCCAAGTGGGCGGCAACGGTGGCCAGGTCCTCGCGCAGCAGGCGCTGGGCCTGGTCGCGGGCTTCTTCCACCAGCCACTGGTCGGATTCCAGGTCGGCGAAGCGCAGCAGCGCCTGCCCGGACTGGCGGGCGCCGAGGAATTCGCCGGGACCGCGGATTTCCAGGTCGCGCCGCGCGATCTCGAAGCCGTCAGTGGTGGAACGCATGGTTCCCAGCCGTTGCCGCGCCACCTGGCCCAGCGGGCTCTGGTACAGCAGCACGCAGACGCTGGCGGCCGAGCCGCGGCCGACCCGTCCGCGCAGCTGGTGCAGCTGCGACAGGCCGAAACGCTCGGCATGCTCGATCACCATCAACGACGCATTCGGCACGTCGACGCCGACCTCGATCACCGTGGTCGCAACCAGCACCTGCGTGTCGGCGCGGATGAAGGACTCCATCACCGCCTGCTTCTCCGCCGGCTTCATGCGGCCATGGACCAGGCCGACGTTCAGGTCGGGCAGCGCCTCGGCCAGCGTCGCATGGGTGTCGGTGGCGGTCTGCAACTGCAGCGCTTCCGACTCTTCGATCAGCGGACACACCCAGTAAACCTGGCGGCCTTCCTGCGCCGCCGCGTGGACCCGCGCAATGACTTCGTCGCGCCGGTTCTGGTCGATAACCCTTGTGACGATAGGCGTGCGGCCGGGCGGCAGTTCGTCGATCACCGACACTTCGAGGTCGGCATAGTAGGTCATGGCAAGCGTGCGCGGGATAGGCGTGGCCGACATCATCAGCTGGTGCGGCACGGTGGCCTCGTCGACGCTGCCGTCCTTGCCCTTGTTGCGCAGCGCGAGGCGCTGGCCGACGCCGAAACGGTGCTGCTCGTCGACGATCACCAGCCCCAGCCTGGAAAACTGCACCGCGTCCTGGATCAGCGCATGGGTGCCGATGACGAGCTGCGCGTCGCCGGACTCGATCAGCGCCTGGGCTTCCAGCTTTTCCTTTTTCTTCAGGCTGCCGGTCAGCCAGGCCACCTTGACGCCCAGCGGCGCCATCCAGGCCGCAATCTTGCGGAAATGCTGCTCGGCCAGGATCTCGGTGGGCGCCATCAACGCGGCCTGGTAGCCGCTGTCCATCGCCTGCGCCGCCGCCAGCGCCGCCACCACGGTCTTGCCGCTGCCGACATCGCCCTGCAGCAGCCGCTGCATCGGGTAGGACGCACGCAGGTCGGCGCGGATCTCGTCGAGCACGCGCTGCTGCGCATTGGTCAGCCTGAACGGCAGGCCGGCGAGGAAAGCCTGCGACAGCCCGCCCATCACGGTCAGCGGCGCCGCGCCCTTGGCCCGGCGCGCGTCCTGCGCCCGCTTCAGCGACAGCTGCTGGGCCAGCAGCTCGTCGAACTTCATGCGCACCCACGCGGGGTGCGAACGGTCTTCCAGCGCGCTTTCATCGACATCGGCCGGCGGGTTGTGCAGCAGGCGAACGGCCTGTTCGAACGGCATCAGCTGCAGCGATTCCAGCAGCGCCGGCGGCAGCGTGTCCTGCCAGTCCAGCCGCGCCATGGCGTCGGCGATCGCGCGCCGCAGCGCGGTTTGCGAGACGCCTTCGCCAGCCGGGTACACCGGCGTCAGCACGTCCGGCAGCGGCGCGTTCTCGGTCACGACCTTGTAGTTCGGGTGGACCATCTCGGTGCCCAGGAAGCCGTGCCGGACTTCGCCGCGCGCGCGGATCCGGTTGCCCACGGTAAACTGCTTGGTCTGGCTGCCGTAGAAATTCAGGAAGCGCATCACCAGCGGGCCGGAAGCGTCTTCCATCGTGACCACCAGCTGGCGGCGCGGCCGGTACTGCACGTCGCACGCGGTGACCACGCCCTCGACCTGCGCCGGGCTGCCGCTCATGAAGCCGGCCTGGCGGATTTCCACCACCTCGGTCTCGTCCTCGTAGCGCATCGGCAGGTGCAGCACCAGGTCCATGTCGGACTTCAGGCCCAGGCGGGCGAGCCTGTCCTCGAGCCGGCTGGCGGCCTTGGCTGGCTTGGTGGACTTGACCGGGACTGGCTTGGTTGCTGGCATTGGGGAGAAAGCGAGACACAGCGTAAAATAGCGGGTTTTCGCTTTGGCATGCGCCATTGCCCGCCTGTCTTGACCTGTTTTGCAAACCTGTAACCATAGCAGTTCCAGGCCCGCTCCGATACCCACCGCATCGCATGTACTCACTGTCCGATTTCGATTTCGACCTGCCCCAGGAACTGGTTGCCCAGTTTCCCCTGTCCGAACGCAGCGCGTCGCGCCTGCTCCAGGTGACGCCCGACGGCCAGCTGGCCGACCGCGCCTTTACCGACATCGTCGACCTGCTCGAACCGGGCGACCTGCTGGTGTTCAACGATACCCGGGTGCTCAAGGCGCGCTTTTTCGGCGTCAAGGAAAGCGGCGGCAAGGTCGAGGTGCTGGTCGAGCGGGTGCTGGACAACCGCACCGTCCATGCCCAACTGCGCGCATCGAAGTCGCCGCCGCCGGGCGTGCGCATCCGGCTTGCCGACGCCTTCGACGTCACCGTCGGCGAGCGCGCCGGCGAGTTTTACACGCTGCATTTTCCCGACGACGTATTCAAGCTGATCGACGCCCATGGCCGGCTGCCGCTGCCGCCGTATATCGAGCATGCGGCCGACGGCCATGACGAGCAGCGCTACCAGACCGTCTACGCGAAGGAGCCGGGCGCGGTCGCCGCGCCCACTGCCGGCCTGCATTTCGACCTGCCGCTGCTGGAGCGGCTGCGGCAGAAGGGCGTGCGCCTGGCCTATATCACGCTGCATGTCGGCGCCGGCACCTTCCAGCCGGTGCGCGTCGAAAACCTTGGCCAGCACCAGATGCACAGCGAGTGGTACACCAT
>CAUQYP010000344.1:0-4036 GCA_963522035.1 uncultured Noviherbaspirillum sp.
GGCGCCGGCCGCGCCGCCGACGCCGCCGTTGCCGCCGGTAATCGTACCGGTATTGCGCAAGGTGAAGCCGCTGCCGTCGACACCCCCACCGCCGATGCCGCCCATGGCGCCACTGCCGCCGTTGGCGCCATTTCCACCCTGGCCGCCAGCGCCGCCGTTGCCGCCGGCGCCGCTTGGCATATTGTTCCAGTAATAGCCAGCGCCGCCTTGTCCGCCATTGCCGCCGGCGCCGCCAGTACCGCCGCGACCGCCGGCGCCGCCCATGCCACCGGCGCCGCCATTGCCACCATTGATGACGCCGCTGTTGTTGAGTGCAAAGCCCGTGCCCTGGACACCAGCGCCGCCCACGCCGCCTTGCGCGCCGTGCGCGCCGGCCCCGCCGTTTCCGGCTTGTCCTCCGGCGCCGCCCATCCCGCCTGTGCCAGCGGTGCGGCTGGAGTAGTATCCGGCGTTGCTGCCCCTGCCGCCCCATCCGCCTGCGCCGCCGCTCGTGCCTTGCGCGCCGGCGCCGCCGGTTCCACCGACCCCGCCGTTGCCGCCCGTAATGGCGTTCTGGTTGTCCAGCGAAAAGCCGATGCCCCTGACGCCGTCGCCGCCTGAGCCGCCTTGCGCGCCTGCTGCGCCGACGCCGCCGTTGCCGCCTTGCCCGCCCGTGCCGCCTGAGCCGCCTGCAACGGGCGGCAAATTGCATTGCCAGCCGCAATAGGCTACGTAGCCATCGTTGCCGTTGAAGCCCTGCAACGCTGGGATAGTCGTTCCGCCTGCGCCGCCGGCGCCGCCCCTGCCGCCAGCGCCGCCGGCCAGGCTGCCCTTGTTCTGCAGGTTGAACTGGCTTCCTGCAACGCCTGCGCCTCCCACCTGGCCCGTCGAACCCGCGGCCCCGGCAACACCGGTGCCCTGGAACGTCATCGGACCTGCGGACCCGGTTGCGCCGCCATTCCCGTTGCTGCCTCGCACGACACTGGCCGCGCGAAGTTGCAGCGCCAGTGCGCCGCCGACCGGGTTGAGCACCAAGGCATCCACGCCGCCTGTTGCGCTCCCCGGCGAGGCCGCGCCGACGACGATGACGCCGCTACCTTCCAGCGTCAGCGGTCCGAGCGCGGTGATGCCCTGGGTGTCGATGGTCAGCGGCGCGCTGGTCAGCAGCGTCACCGGAAACTGGAGCGAGGGCAGGGCGCTGGCAGGTGAAATCAGGTTCACCGACGGGTCGACCAAAATGCGCCCGCCCCATGCCGTGTTGGCGTCCAGCAGCGCCTGGCGCAGCGAACCGGTGCCGCTGTCCGCGTTGGACGTGACGTAGAAGACGGCCGGCACGGCAAACGCCGGTGCGGCGCTGCCCAGCACGAGGGCTGCAGCAAAGACTGCCTGCGCCATGCGTTTCGGCATCATGGGGTCTTTGCGCAGTGCGTTCTTTTTCGACGTGGCACGGGACCGGACGCGGGCGGTAATTCCTGCAGGTTTAGGCAAGTGAGGCTCCAATTGGTTAACGGGATCTTAAAAACTGGAAGTCAGTTTAGTTATTTCCAAGAGGAAAAAGATTTATTGAAAGAAATAAAATCCCTTTAACCGGAAATCCGTTGCCTTATGCCAACAAAGCCACCTTTTGCTTAATGAATGTGCATGTTTGTGCCGGATAAGGCACACCGCCACGATACATACGCCCGCTCGTGCCGGCCGATTCAGACCACCTGCACGCCGTGGACGTTGGCCTGGGGATTGAGCCAGAATGCATCGTTGCTGAAGCGATGGAAGACATCGGGCGGAAGCACCGTCTGTCGTTCCGCCGCCTCCACCCTCGGCCTTATCTGGTGCAGTCCCGGCGTGCCCGCCCGCTGGTCGAATTCGTCTGCCTGGTATGCAATATTGTTGAAGTCATGTTTGAAACCCGCTTCGCCGACGAACGCATAGACGGCGTCGAGCACATGCTGGGGATTGGTCACCAGCGTTTCGTACTGGACAAGGAGAAGATTCCGGGCATGCCCGCCATAGAAGGCTTCACGCACCGCGTTATACGGAAATCCCAGCATGCCATCGCTGTTTGCCAGCGTATCCGCACGGGAATACACCGTGCCGCCGGTCTGGTAATTGAAGATGGCGGAGGGCGACAGCGCATTGCGCTGGACCAGGCGCTCGACGCTGTCGACGATCCAGGAAACGTTGCGTACGCAGGCGATGACCCGGCTTTCCGGCAGCAGGGTTTGTAGCAAGGGCATGCGGGCGCACCAGGCGCGGTTGGTGTCGAACAGGACGTCCGCCTTGAATTCCGGGCCATAGTAATTGCTGAACAAGCCCCGCAGGATGCGCGTTCTCTGCTCATCGCTGATGAAGACAGCATATTCGTTGGCGGCGCTCATATTGGCCAGCATGGTCGACACCATGCCGGCGACGGGGCCGCTCATCCCGGCGTGGAACCGCGGGTTCTGTTTCAGCAAGGCTGACAGTAGCGTCGACCCGGACCTGGGCAGGCCCGAAATGAAGTGAATGGGGCGAATGGTTATTCTCCTGGACTAAAAATGGAATGATGGATTACGGCAAGGAACTGGAGTGCGAATAGTACGGTGGAAGTCGGCAGACCAGAAAATCAATTGCGCCAGTCCCTGCTGCCCTGCAGACGCGCGGTCAGGATAGGGCGCAAGCCGGGTTTGCCGGTAGCGGCGATAATCGACACGGCAGCTACTGTGCAGCTAAATAGCGAAGGCGAGGGCTGCCCACGAAGGCTGTCCACGAAGCCGTCAAACCCAAAGGAGAAACGATGTCGACACAACGCAAGCAGGTCCTGGCTTTCCGTGAACTTCCACCGGCGCAAATGGCGCGTCTGCGCGAGGCCCATGACGTTACGGTAGCCGACCCCCGGCGCGCGGACCAGCGCGCCGCCTTCGAAGCTGCGCTGCCGACCGTTCAGGGCATGATAGGCGTGAGCGTCACGATAGACGACGCGGTGCTGGAGCGCGCGCCGCAGCTGGAAGTCATCTCCAGCATCTCGGTCGGGGTGGACAATTATGCGCTGGGCACGCTGCACCGCCGGGGCATCCTGCTTTGCCATACGCCGGGCGTGCTGACGGAAACCACCGCGGACACCATCTTCGCGCTGGCGATGGCGGCCAGCAGGCGGCTGGTGGAACTGGCCAACCTGGTGCGCGAGGGCCGCTGGACAGGCAACGTCGGCGAAGACCTGTTCGGTTCGAACGTGCATGGCAAGACCATGGGCATCGTGGGCTTCGGGCGCATCGGCCAGGCGGTGGCACGCCGGGCCGCGCTCGGCTTCGGCATGCCGGTGCTGTACCACGCGCGGCGGCCGGTGGAGGCGCCCGGTCTTGCCGGGCATGCGGTCCAGGCGCCGTTCGAACAGGTGCTGGCGGAGTCGGACTTCGTGGTGGTCACGCTGCCGCTGTCGGACGCCACCCGCGGCATGATGGGCGCCCGCGAGTTCGGCCTGATGAAGCCGGGCGCCATCTTCGTCAACGGCGCCCGCGGCGCCATCGTGCAGGAAGACGCGTTGCTGGCCGCGCTCGACGGCGGCACGCTCAGGGCGGCAGGGCTGGACGTGTTCGCCACCGAGCCGCTGCCGATGGACTCGCCGCTGCGCACCCATCCGCGCGTGACGGCCTTGCCGCATGTCGGCTCGGCCACGCATGAAACGCGGCTGGCGATGGCGGACCTGGCCACCGCCAACCTGCTGCAGGCATTGGCGGGACAGCGCCCGGAGGCGACCTACGATACCAGCGCAGCGGGCGGCTGAGACCGGCCGCATGCTGCAGCGGCGCGAACGCATCCAGGTTGGGCGGGCGCCGCCGGCAACTTCGCGGGAATTTCATGGTCGAACTGGTAGCTTGATCGCATTTTCATGCTGGCTTGTGCCAGATGCGCAGTTCCCGCGCAGCGACAGTTGCCGTTGCCGTTGCCGTTGCCGTTGCCGTTGCCGTTGCCGTTGCCGTTGCCGTTGCCTTTGACGCGGATTTTGACGTGGGTCCCCGTTGATGGCGCCACGTCGATGGTGCCGAAATCGGATAAAGAAGCGTCGGCTGTCTGAGCGAAG
>CAUQYP010000345.1:0-4032 GCA_963522035.1 uncultured Noviherbaspirillum sp.
CGCCGTCTAACGGGGATCCACGTCAAAGGCAGCGTCAAAAGCAGAGTCAAAAGCAACTGCAACTGCAACTGCAACTGTCGCTGCGCGGGCAACGGCAACGGCAACTGTCGCTGCGCGTGCAACGGCAACGGCCAAGGCACAGGTCCCACCGCGACCTCGCGCCCCCTACTTCATATCCAGCGCAATGCCATGCTTCTCCATCAACCTGTACAAGGTCATCCTCGACACCCCTAGCTCGCGCGCCGCTTGCGACACATTCCGCCCCACCCTCTGCAAGCTCAAATGGATCGCCTCGCGTTCGGCCAGCGTCCGCACACCATCCAGCCCCACCTGGACCGGCGCCACCTCCCCCCCCAACCCAAGGTCCACCGCCGCAATCAGCCGACGGTCCGTCATGACCACGGCCCGCTGCACGCGGTTGAACAGCTCCCGCACATTACCCGGCCAGTCATGCGCCATCATCGCCGCCAGCGCCTGCTGGCTGAAACCTTCGAGCCGGCTTGCGGTGTCTGCAATGCACTGGCGGAAGAAATGCTCGGCCAGCATCACGATGTCGCCCTTGCGTTCGCGCAGCGGCGGCACCGTCACTGCCAGCACATTGAGCCGGTAGAACAGGTCCTGCCGGAAGCGCCCGGCAGCCACTGCCGTTTCAAGGTTGATATGCGACGCTGCCAGCACGCGTGCGTCAACCCGGATGCTGCGCGCCGATCCGACCCGGCTGATGGTCTTCTCCTGCAGGAAGCGCAATAGATTGGTTTGCAGGTCCAGGCTCAGGTCGCCGATCTCGTCGAGAAAGATGGTGCCGCCGTGCGCCGCTTCGATCAGGCCGCGCCGTTCGCTGACGGCGCCGGTGAAGGAGCCGCGTTCATGCCCGAACAGTTCCGAATGCACCAGCGATGGCGAGATGGCGCCGCAGTTGACAGCGATGAACGGCCCATCTGCGCGGGAGGAGATGCGGTGGATCGCCTGTGCCGCCAGTTCCTTGCCGCTACCGCTTTCACCGCTGATCAGCACGGGCGCGCCGGTTGCCGCAACCTTGCGGATGTGCCAGCGCAATTGCCCGATGCTGGTGCTCGTGCCCACCATGCCAAGGCTGTCGCTGACCGGAATGCGTCCGGCATGCTCGGCGCGCAGCATCGCCCTGCCATGGGCATGACCGGCAGTGCGGGCCAGGTGGTCGAGGTCGACCGGCAAGGTGTGGTAGTCGAAGAAATAGTTCAGCACCAGGTCGCGCAATGGCGTATTGCCCAGCGCACCCGGGCCGCAGATACCTATCCATTCGGCTTGCCGCCAGGCCCGCATGCAATGTTCGATGTCGGCCAGCTGCGCCAGCGGCGCACGGCGCATCAGCAGCAGGCATACCAGTGCCTGCGGCTGGGCTTGCCGTTGCAGATGGCGCACGGTCTGCAGGTTGGTGGCGACCTGCACGTCCCATCCCACTGTCCGCAGATGGGCTGCAATCGGGTCGGGGTCGCCGTCCAGCGCAATGAGATTAAGTTTGCGCATCGCGTCAGAGCGACATCGGCATACGCAGGGTCAGCGTCAGGTCGGGCGTATCGCGCGTGAGGCCGGCGCCCACCGATACGTTGAACGAGGTCTTGTCGCTGTAGCGATAGGCATAGCCGAGCAGCATGGTCGCCAGGTTGGTGCGTACCGACCCCGGCACCGTGACGCCGTTCTGCTTGGTACGGCCGACCGAGTTGATGTCGAAGCCCAGGCTGAATGACGACTTGTCGTTCAGCGCGAGGCCCATGCCGAAGTTCATGCCGAGGATGGGACCGGGCTCGACGGTGCCGATGAACTCGGACTCGCCGCTCAGCACGCGCCGGCTGACGTCGGTTCGCTTGAAATTGTGGGTATAGCTGAAGCTGCCGAAGAACACCGCCGGGTCGGACGGGAACAGCCAGGTGAGGCCAGGCTGCAGCGAATAGAAGCCGGAGCCGGTGGGCAGGTCGATCGGCAGGCCGGTGCCGCTGGCATTGCCCACGCAGCGGGTAACGCAGTCTGTCACCACTTCGAACGGGTCCTTGCCGGTGCGGCTCTTGAATCGCAGCGAACCGATCATGTAGGGTGTCGACGCGCCGCCGTCGTTGATCTGGTAGCGGCCGGTCACCTCGACGTCTCCGATGCCCCTGCCGCTCGTGTCGAAAGCCGATTCGCTCGCGGCGCCGGTGAAGATCTCGCGGCTGATGGCAGAGTCCGACCGGTAGACATACGGCAGCCTGGCTTCGACCTCGAAGCGGTTGCTGATCCCGAGACGCCCGGTCAGCGCCGCGGTAAAGGTATGCCGCTTGACTTCACGCACATCGACCAGGCCGATCAGCAGCGCAGGAATGACGGTATAGCCGACCAGGGCCACCCGGTTGTTCGATGAATATCCGTATTGCAGGGACGGCTCGAAGACTGCCTTGCCGCGCGGCGTCAGGATGCCTGGTTGCTCGAACAGCGGCGCGATCGTCCTGGTTTCTGCACCCGGCGCCGTCCCGACCTGCACCTGGCGCGGCGATTCGGCTGCGGCTGCCTGTGCGATCTGTGCCGGTGCCGGTGCTGGCGCTGGTGTCGAAGCCGGTGCTGGAACCGCGCCGCCGGGTCCGGCGGCCCGGGCGTTGGCAAGGTAATCCAGGCCCAGCGCCTTGCGAATATCGCTTTGACGTGCTTCCTGTTCGGTAAGCGCTTGCTTTAGTCGTTCGAGTTCTTTGCTCTGTTGTTCGACCTGACGACGCAGGACGCCAAGTTCCCGCGTTTCCGGCGTGCCTTCGGACACTGGCTGCGCATGGGACAACTTACTTGTCACTGCAAGTACTGAACAAACAGCCATCTTTATTAAACAGGCTTGTTTTTCTTTCACTTTCGGTCTCCAGGGTGCACGATTTAATTAAGGCATCGGCTTTTTCCCACACGTCTTGGTTGTGCAACAGTGACGAATATATAACAAAATTTTCTTGCTTAACTTGTATTACGCCAAGTATCGGCAAATATTTTTCGCTCCTGTTTAATTGGGGAAATTAAGTTATCTTCGTGCATCCCCACGCCAATTTTCTTTAATCCACCTAATTTTTTACTGAAAGGAAATTTGTCACAAAACCGTGACAGTGACCTTTCAGGATGGCCAGGCTGCTTTCGGATTGCATCATGAAGCGGATCGGAAAAACGATCTGCCTGAAGGCGCCGGAAAATTAAAGGTCTGGCCCTGTTAACTGTCACACCTGCGTGACAGTAGACGGCAACGTGCGGCAGGGCACTCCGGCATGGGGTTTTCCTTGGCAAACCAGGGATGTAAGGCCTGTCGGGAAACCGGAGTGTCAGGAAAGTGTGACAGCTTGCGCCTGAAAAACAGCTTTTTACGACCTGCCAGCCTGCAATGACGCCCATGCGCAAACTGCCCGCCAAGCTGTTATCGCAGCGGCAATACCCAACAGGAAAAGGTTTCGCCACGCGATGGCACTGTTTTTGCAAAGTGCCATCCTTGTTGACTCATTGTCAACGCGACCCGAACTTGCCCTGAACTAAAATAATGGAGAAAGTATGAAAAAGTCCTTGATGGCGACTGCTATCGCCGTTGCCTTCGGCCTCAGCGGCCAGGCCTACGCCAATCCCGTCAACACCGGCAGCACCGGCACCACGTCGAGCACGACTGGCGCCCAGACAGCAACGGCGACTTCCACGCAAAGCGGCGCTGGTCCGCAGGCGAATGAAGCCTCCACCGCGACCCAGGACAGCAGCACCAACCAGGCATCGGGCACTGCCGCCGCCAGCGCGGAACGTACGGCAGCGACCAACAACGGCGCGACTGCCACTTTCACCAATGCCTTCAACGTAGCCACGGCTACCGCGACCAGCAGCCTGACAGGCACGGTCTCCGGCAACACCGTCAGCAACATTGGCAACATTGCCACCAATAATGGCACTGCCAATGGCGCAGTCGGCGGCGCCGGCACCGGCGGCAACGGCGCTGGCGGCACGGCTTCCGGCACCGGTGGCAATGGCGCTGCGGCGACCGCCGGCAACGGTGCGGTCGGCGCGGTTGGCGGT
>CAUQYP010000346.1:0-4009 GCA_963522035.1 uncultured Noviherbaspirillum sp.
CTTCGGTCTGGTTCCAGGCCGCGTCCGCCGGCAGTACCAGCGTCGCGATGCGGCCGGCAGCCGTGCGCGCCTGCGCGACCGCGTCGGCCGCATAGGCCGACACGTGGTCGGCGTCCGGCACGGTTTTGACCCAGTGCGACATCGGCCGCGCGAGCATCTCGATGTCGGTCGTCAGCGGCGCGTCGTATTGCAGGTGGTAGGTGGCATGGTCGCCGACGATGTTGACGATGGGCGAGTTGGCGCGGCGGGCGTTGTGCAGGTTGGCCAGGCCGTTGGCCAGCCCGGGGCCGAGATGCAGCAGCGTCGCCGCCGGCTTGTCGGCCATGCGGGCATAGCCGTCGGCCGCGCCGGTCACCACGCCTTCGGACAGGCCGAGGATGCAGCGCATCTGCGGCTTGCGGTCGAGCGCCGCCACGAAATGCATTTCAGAGGTGCCGGGATTGGCAAAGCAGGTATCGACACCCGCGGCCAGCAGGGTGTCGCAAAGTACGTCAGCGCCGTTCATAAGTCAGTCCTATGCAGCCCGGCCGGCGCATCGGGCCGGCAAGAGGGAAAGTTGGAGTCACGGTTCATTTCAGAATCTTGTTGTCAAGGTCGACGCCGCCTGCGGTCAGGGCCGCACGACACGCGGCCGGTTCAGGCCATCGCGCGCCGCATCGCCCGTCGGTACAAGGGAAGCTGGTGTTCGGTCAGCATGCCGAGGCCCAGCAGCATCGCTGCCAGCACCAGTGCCGATACCAGCGGCGAGCGCAAGCCGAAGCCGTTCCACAGCAGCAGCGCAAGCGGCATATGGTACAGGTAGATCGAAAAGCTGTACGAGGCCGCAAATCGCACCGGCCGCTCTATGCGCAGCAGCGGCTTCAAACGCTCGCCCAGCGCAATCGCGCCGAGGAAATTTCCGGCCACCGCGATGCCCAGCAGATAGTCGCCGACGAACAGCGCCGATTCATCGAGCTGCTGCACCATCTGCGGCCAGTACAGTATCAGGCGATTGCGCAGCAGCACGCTGACATCGAACCAGAACAGCAGCAGGCCGGCCGCCATGAAACCGAAGAAGAACAGCACGGCCAGTTTCGCCGGCAGCCGTCCGCGCAGGTGCCAGGTCGCCACGCCCATCAGCCAGACCGGCGCCAGCAGCAGGATTTTCGGGCCGGCGCACAGCGCCGCCAGCAGCAGCGCCGGCCAGCGCCAGCGGCGCGGCGCGAACACCCAGGCGCCGTACATCGCGTAGTACCAGACCTCGTAGCAGAGCGACCAGTACGGCTGGTTGTAGGGCGGCGCCAGCGCCAGGTTCCAGGACTGCCCGATGAAGAGCAGCGATGCCAGGATCCTGCCCCAGAATGCCGCCGGGTCCAGGTCCATCGGCCCGCTGCTGTGGATCGGCGTAGTGCCCACGAACGGCGCGACCAGCACCGACAGCAGCAGGGCCGGCAGCGCCACCGACAGCACGCGCGCCGCCCGATGCTGCAGATAGGTTTGAAGATCGACGCCGGGCTGGTGGGCCGCACGGGCAATCATGTAGCCGGACAGGACGAAGAACACGATAACGGCGGCATGGCCGGGCCATGGCAGGGGAAAACCGGGAAACCACTGCGGCCACAAGTGGAAAAGCAGCACCGCGACGGCGGCAAGGAAGCGGACCAGGTCCAGGTAGAGCGACAGGCTGACAGGCATGAGCGGGTCGATCGGAACAGTGGGCGCCCCATGCGCCGCCGATATCATAGCGTAAAGACAATGGTGGCCGCCAACGGTCGAGCTGCGCGAGTGTGCAGCGGTGACCGGCCTGCAATCTTTCACGCCGGCTTGTCCGAAACGACATGCGGGCTTCCTGCCTTTGCTAGAATTTTTTCTCCCCGAACACGCATGCCTGCGAGGAGCGGCGATGAACTCAGACCATCCTGAAGCCTGGCAGGCCGCTGCCGCCAGCGCGGCGCCGCCGCCGGCCCGCCTCGTGGTGATTCACTCCAGTCGGCCCGGCAGCAATCCGGAAGGCCATGAATCGCGCTCCCAGGAATGCGTGGCCGCCAGGGTCGCCGACCTGCTGGGTTACCGCTATGGCGGCGAATTCGATGCAGGCGCCCGCTACGACATGCCGCTATATTTCGTGCCGCGCGAGACTGTCGCCGACATGGCGCAGGCGGCGCAGCTGGGCATCCGCGGCGAGCACGACCTGTTCGGCGGCGTGGTGCCCTACCCGTATGTCGCCACCAAGGTGATCACCCATCCGCTGCTGCGGCCCGGCTGTGCAGCGCCGCCGGGATGGGCGCCGACGTTCGGCGAGCAGGTGCGTGACGTCGCGCTGCCCGGCTATTCGGCATTCAGTTATGACGACGCGCGTGCCGCGGGCCTGCAGCTGCTGGCTGGCGGCGCAGTCCGCATCAAGCTCGCCGGCGGCATCGGCGGCAGTGGCCAGACCGTCGCCGCCACTGCCCTGGCGCTTGACGAGCAGCTCGGTGCGCTGGACCCTGCGCAGCTGCAGGACGGCGGCGTGGTGCTGGAACGCAATCTGAATGACGTGGTGACGCACAGCGTCGGCCAGGTGCGCATCGGTCGCCACTTGGCGTCCTACTGCGGCATCCAGCACCTGACGCGCAACAACACGGGCGAGGAGGTCTATGGCGGCTCGGAACTGCTGGTCGCGCGCGGCGACTTCGAGGCGCTGCTGGCCTTGCCCCATGCGGACGAAGTGCATCGGGCGGTAGCCCAGGCCTGCGCCTACCACCGCGCCGCGCTCGCCTGCTTCCCGGGCCTGCTGGCCTCGCGCTGCAACTACGACGTGGCGCAGGGCGTCGACGACAGCGGCGCCCTGCGCTCCGGCGTGCTGGAGCAGTCGTGGCGCATCGGTGGGGCCACCGGCGCCGAACTGGCGGCGCTGGCCGCATTCGACGCCGACCCGGCGCTCATGGTCGTACGCGCCGCCACCACCGAAGTCTATGGCGGCGCCGCGCCGCCGCCGGACGCCGACGTGTATTTCCATGGCGTGGACCGCCATGTCGGACCGATCACCAAGTATACGAGGACCCTGCCGCATGCCGACCCGTGAACAGGAAGTGACCATCCATGCCGAGGGGCGCGATATCGCCGGCACCCTGGTCAGTCCATCCACGCTGATTCCCGGCGTGCTGTTCGTGCATGGCTGGGGCGGCGGACAGGACCAGTACATCGCGCGCGCCCGGGAAATCGCCGCGCTGGGCTGCGTCTGCCTGACCTTCGACCTGTCCGGCCATGCGGAGACGCTGCCGATGCAGGAGACCGTGTCGCGCGAGAACAACCTGGCCGACGTGCTGGCCGCCTATGACACGCTGGCGCGCCAGCGCGGCGTCGACCCGTCCTCCATTGCGGTGGTGGGCAGCAGCTACGGCGGCTACCTGGCGGCCATCCTGACGACCCGCAGGCCGGTGCGATGGCTGGCGCTGCGGGTGCCCGCGCTCTACATGGACAGCGGCTGGGAAACGCCCAAGGTGCAGCTGCACCAGGACCAGGACCTCGGCGCCTACCGCCGCCGCTTCGTGCCCGCGGCAGACAACCGCGCGCTGCGCGCCTGCAAGGCCTACCGCGGCGACGTGCTGCTGATCGAGTCCGAGCGCGACGACATCGTGCCGCATGCGGTCATCAACAGCTACAAGGAAGCGCTGCTGCGGCCGCGCTCGATGACCTACCGGATGATCGCCGATGCCGACCACGGCCTGACCGACCCGGCCAGCCAGCGCGCCTACACCGCCCTGCTGGTGAGCTGGATGACGGAAATGGTCCAGGGTGCGCGCGGCAGCACTGCGACCCAGGCGCAGACGCCCGGCGGCATGCCGGAAGCGCCGCCGCGGCCGGGCTGATGCGGCGAGAGACAGGCCGTGCGCGGCGTGCGTTTCCATCCTTCGATATGCCCGCTGCGCAGGCTACTTTGCAGTTGCAGTTGCCCGCGCAGCGACAGTTGAAGTTGCTTTTGCTTTTGACGCTGTTTTTGAAGTGGATCCCCGTTAGACGGCGACGCGTCGCCAGGGACTGAAACGGA
>CAUQYP010000347.1:0-3971 GCA_963522035.1 uncultured Noviherbaspirillum sp.
CGTCAAAGGCAGCGTCAAAAGCAACGGCAACTGTCGCTGCGCGGGCAACGGCAACTGCGACAGCAACGGCAACTGTCGCTGCGCGGAACGTCAAAGGCAGCCGCAACTGTCGCTGCGCGGGCAACTGCACCCGCCATCACACTTCGTCGATGAACCGCATCCGGAACTGCCGGCCCTTGATGGTGCCGGCTATCAGCTTGTCGGCAGCGCGCTCCGCAATGCCGCGTTCCAGCGCCACGTAGGTCTGGAACTCGAACACGTTGATCTTGCCGACCTGTTCCTTGTCGAGGCCGGCGTCGCCGGTCAGCGCGCCCAGCAGGTCGCCCGGCCGCAGCTTCTCCTTCTTGCCGCCCTGTATGCACAGCGTGCGCATCGGCGGCTGCAGCGGGCCGCCTTCGGCCGCTTCCAGCGCGGCCAGGTCTTCCCAGACGACATTCGCGCCCTGGTCCTGCTCGATCGCCTTGACCCACTTGCGTTCGCCCGGCCCGACCAGGGTCAGCGCCAGCCCCGCGCGCTGGGCGCGGCCGCTGCGGCCGATGCGGTGGATATGGACATCGGCGTCGCGCGAGACGTCGGCGTTGATGACGGCTTCCAGTTGCTGGATGTCGAGGCCGCGCGCGGCGACGTCGGTTGCGACCAGCACCGAGCAACTGCGGTTGGCGAACAGCACCAGGATCTCGTCGCGCTCGCGCTGCTCCAGTTCGCCATACAGCGCCAGCGCCGAGATGCCTTCGGCCTGCAGCGCGTCGGCCAGTTCGCGGCAATGGGCCTTGGTGTTGCAGAAGGCCAGCGTCGATTGCGGCCGGAAATGCGCGAGCAGCCGCGCCACCGCCGCCTGCCGCGCGCCCGGCTCGCCGCCGATCTCGTAGAAGCGCTGCTCGATGCCGCTCGCATCGTGCCGCGACTCGACCCGCACTTCGGCCGGGTCGCGCAGGAAGGGCGCGGTGGCCCGGCGGATGTCGTCCGGGTAGGTAGCCGAGAACAGCAGCGTCTGGCGCCGTTCCGGCGTCATCGACACGATGCCCGACATCTCTTCGTAGAAACCCATGTCGGTCATGCGGTCGGCCTCGTCCAGCACCAGCGTCTGCACCTTGGACAGGTCGATGGTCTGGCGCTGGATATGGTCGCCGATGCGTCCCGGCGTGCCGACCACGATGTGCGCGCCATGCTCGAGCGACGCGATCTGCGGCCGCATCGGCGTGCCGCCGGTCAGCGTCAGCACCTTGATGTTGGGCGCGAAGCGGGCCAGCCGGCGCAGTTCGTTGGCGACCTGGTCGGCCAGTTCACGCGTCGGGCACAGCACCAGCCCCTGGATCGCGAACCAGGCCGGGTTGAGCTTGTGCAGCAGGCCGATGCCGAAGGCCGCGGTCTTGCCGCTGCCGGTACGCGCCTGCGCGATCAGGTCGCGCCCTTCCAGCACCGCCGGCAGGCTGGCGGCCTGGATCGGCGTCATTTCATGGTAGCCAAGCTGCTCGAGGTTGGCGAGCATGGCGGGGGACAGGGCGAGGGTGGAAAACGAGGTGGGATTCACGGTGGGGCGTTATTGCGGGTCGGAAGGATGCGCAGTGTAACAGCCGGTGGCCATGCTAGCGGATCAACTGCATCCCCGCGGTCTTGGCGGCGCTGCCGTCGAAGGTGGCCGTATGGCTGCATTGCGCATGGCTGCCCGAGGATTCGATCAGGCAATCGGCGAAATCTGCGCTGGAAGCGGCATAGACGCGAACCGCCTTGCTGATAACGTCCATGTTTTCCAGGCGCAGCGTCCTGGTGCGTGACAGCCTGTCGAGAATGGCGACGGTGTCGTCCTTGCTGGCGGCATAGCAGCCCTGGACGACCCAGACCAGTTCCACCAGCGCGGCGACGCTGACGAAGCCCGGACTCTCGTCGGTCAAAGATTCGATGAGCATGGTCGCCTTGCGGGATTGGACGAGGTCGTCTTGCACGATATAGCGGACGAGGACGTTGGTGTCGAGTCCGATCATTTCGCCGACCGCCCGCGTGCGGCGATGGCCAGGTTCATTTCCTCGATCGTTACCGGCGTGGCCGGTTTTTTCAACATGCCCTTGAGCGACTGCACTTCTTCCGTCGCTGCGATGATGGCAAACTGGCCTTTCCCGGTTTCAATGAACTCCAGGCGGCTGCCAGCCTCGACGCCCAGCGCAGCCCGGACATTCGCCGGGATTGTGATTTGTCCTTTCGACGTGAGTTTGGCGCTGACCATGCTGCTTCCTTCCAAAGATACAGTTTCCTTACTTTAGTGTAAGGCGTATGGAAAAGCAAACCTTAGCGTCCGACAACTGTTTAGGGGCAAGACGCAGAGTGTAATGCGCTGCCGCTTGTCACACCCTGCGCCCTACCAGCTGCCATGCCGGGTCGCTCCTTACTTGTACGGCCTCGGCTCCCACCACGGCACGAAGTCCGGCATGTCCTGCGACACCTTCTCGGTAAACACCGGCGGGCGCTTTTCCAGGAACGAGCTGATGCCTTCCTTCACGTCCTGCATGCGCCCGCGCGCGTAGATCGAGCGGCTGTCGACCTTGTGCGCTTCCATCGGGTGGTCCGCGCCCAGCATGCGCCACAGCATCTGCCGGGTCAGCGCGACCGAGACCGGCGCAGCATTGTCGGCAATCTCGCGGGCCAGCGCGCGGGCGGTGTTCATCAGTTCTTCAGGCGCGACCACCTGCCTGACGAGCCGGCCTTCCAGCGCTTCCTGCGCCGGGAACACGCGGCCGGAGTAGGTCCATTCCAGCGCCTGGCTGATGCCGACCGCGCGCGGCAGGAACCAGCTGGAGCAGGCTTCGGGCGTAATGCCGCGGCGGTTGAACACGAAGCCGAAGCGGGCGTCGCTGGACGCAATGCGGATGTCCATCGGCAGCAGCATGGTAGCGCCGACGCCGACCGCGGCGCCGTTGATGGCGGCGATGACAGGCTTCAGGCATTCGTAGATGCGCAGCGAGACGCGGCCGCCGCCGTCGCGCACCGACTCGTGGCTGTAGTCGATGCCGCCGTCGGCTCGCTGCGGCGTGCCCTGCTTGTCGGGACGGTCGGCGCGGGCCGCGAAGTCGAAGGTCTTGGTGCCCTCGGACAGGTCGGCGCCGGCGCAGAACGCGCGGCCGGCGCCGGTGACGATGATGGCCCGCACGTCGTCGTCGGCGTCGGCTGCATCGAAGGCGGCGATCAGCTCGTTCATCATGGTGCCGGTGAAGGCGTTGAGCCGGTCGGGCCGGTTCAGGGTAATGGTCAGCACGTGCTCGCTGACTTCATACAACAGGGTTTCGTAGGCCATGCTCGTCTCCTTCTTCTGTGAAAAATAATGTCTTGAGTTCCCGGTTCAACCTTGCGCGATATGCAGTTCGCTGCTGCCGCCGGCGCCGCGCCGGACCATGATTCGGGTGGCGATGCGCTCCGTCATTTCCTGGACGTGGGAAATCACGCCCACCTTGCGCCCCATCGCCTGCAGGCCGTCGAGCGCGTCCATGGCTACCCGCAGCGTCTCCGCGTCGAGGCTGCCGAAGCCCTCGTCGATGAACAGCGACTCCACCTTCACCCGGTTCGACGACAGCGAGGCCAGGCCCAGCGCCAGCGCCAGCGAGACCAGGAAGGACTCGCCGCCGGAGAGCGAATGCACCGAGCGCAGTTCCTCGCCCATGTCCTGGTCGACCACCATCAGCGCCAGCGTGTCGCGCACCCGTTCGAGCCGGTAGCGGCGCGCAAGTTCGCCGAGGTGGCGGTTGGCATAGCCCAGCAGCACGTCGAGCGTGAACTGCTGCGCATAGTTGCGGAACTTCTTGCCGTCGGCCGAGCCGATCAGCTCGTTCAGTTGCGCCCAGCGCCGCTGCACCGCTTCCTGTTCCTCGATCCGGCGCACCATCTCGGCCGATCCGGCGCGGCGGGCGTCGTCATGCTGCAGCGCCAGCTGCAATGCGGTGGCGCGCTGGTGCAGCGCCTGCCGCTGCGTGCCTGCCGCGGCC
>CAUQYP010000348.1:0-3944 GCA_963522035.1 uncultured Noviherbaspirillum sp.
CAGCGACGTGGCGTCATCAACGGGGACCCACGTCAAAAGCAGCGTCAAAAGCAACCGCAACTGCAACTGCAACTGTCGCTGCGCGGAACGGCAACGGCAACGGCAACCGTCGCTGCGCGGAACGTCAAAAACAACGGCAACGGCAACGGCGGATATCGAGTCTGACCCCAATTAACCGACAAGTCAGCGTGAAACCGCGCCCGGTGAAAGCCAAGGCATGTCCATCGTAAATTTTGTAAAAATTACCGGGCATACCATCCTGGACCGAGCACTGCGCTATGATTCAGCTTCGATTACCGCACTATATTGCTTTAAAAGAACATATTTTTTGTTCAGCCAAAGAGATAACTTGCTTATGTCAAACGGCACACCGCCACGCCAGCCTGCCGCCAAGGCCTCTCTACCGCCTGCGAACGACTCCCGGCTTGGAGAGAGCAACACACCCTCCATCTCGCTTTCGATGCTGCTCGACCAGGTCGTGGAACGGTTCGAGGCGGCCCAGGGCGACGGCGCGCATGCGTGCGTCCAGTTGCTGGACGAGGCAGGGCGCCGGCTGGTGCCGGGCGCGTCCCGCCGCTTACCGCCCGCCTACATGGACGCCACCGGTAATGTCGAAATCGGCCCGATGGCAGGCTCCTGCGGCACCGCGGCATACACGGCGCTGCCGGTCTACGCAACCGACATTGCCAGCGACCCGCGATGGCAGGACCATGGCCCGCTGGCACTGGCGCATGACCTGCGCGCTTGCTGGGCCGCACCGGTGCTGGGCGCCGGCGGCGCCGTGATCGGCACCTTTGCCAGCTATTACACCGAACCGCGCAGCCCGACCCGGCACGAGATAGAAGCAATGCAGCGCGCAGCCGAAAGCGTGGCGCTCGCCGTGGAACGGCATGACGCGGAGGATGGCCGGCATGGCCATGCGCCAGGTCATGGCGCGGCTGGGCTTGCAGCGCCGGAGTTTGCCATTGTCGGCACCGACATGGCGGGCCGCATCAATGCGTGGAACGGCGGCGCGCACCGGGTCTTCGGCTGGACCGAGGCCGAAGCGACTGGCTGTCACCTGGCACTGATTTTCACGCCTGAAGACAATGCCAACAACCTTCCCGGCAAGGAAATGCAGCAGGCGCTGCAGTACGGCTACCTGTCCCGACAGCGATGGCACATCCGCCGTGACGGCAGCAGGCTCTGGATTGCCGACGAAATAACCGTCCTGCGCAACGAACAGGGCGAGCCGGCCGGTTTTTTTCGCGCCATGCGCGACAACACAGGCGAAAAGCTCGCCCATGCCCAACTGAGGCGACTGAACGAGGCGCTGGACAATGAAGTGACGCAGCGAACTCGCGAACGCGACCGCCTCTGGCGCAATTCGCCCGACCTGCTGATGGTGCTGGGCAGCACCGGAAACCTGCTGGCGCTGAATCCGGCCTGGACCAGGCTGCTTGGCCTGGAAACCACCGAACTTGCCGGCCGGCGGTTTCACACGCTGCTGCACCCCGACGACGTGGATGCGGCGCTGGAGGCGCTGGCGCGGGCCGGACGTCGCCAGGCCATGCAGTTCGAGGCGCGAACGCGGGCCGCCGACGGCAGCTGGCGCTGGTTTGCCTGGACCGCGGCGCCCGAGGAAGGCCTGGTCTACGGCAGCGGACGCGATGTCACCAATGAAAAGCGGCAGGCGGAGCAGCTGCTGATGGCCAGCGAGATGCGCCTCCGTCTCGCGCTCGACGCCGGCGAAATGGCGGCCTGGCAATGGGACATCGGCACCGTCCGCAGCGTGTGGCTGTACGGCATGGACGCCCTGCACGGCCTGACGCCGGCGCAGAGCGCGGCAGCCCATACGCTGCGCGGCTACCTGAAATGCGTGCATCCGGACGACCGCGCGCTGGTATGCAAGGCAATGAAGCAGGCATTGCGCGGCGGCGGCGACTTGCAGGTCGAATACCGCATCGTCCGCGGCGGCGACCAGGTGCGCTGGCTGGAGTCGCGTGCCCGCCTCCTCAACGACAGCCACGGCAGCCCGCCCCAGCTGTCGGGCGTCTCGATGGACATCACGCAGCGCAAGCGCACCGAACAGGACCTGCGTTTCCTGGCCCAGGCCAGCGCCGAATTCGCGACCATGGTCGACATACGGCCGACCTTCCAGCGCCTGGCGCAACTTGCAGTGCCGACCTTTGCCGACTGGTGCGTGGTCGACCTTCTGGACGACAATGGCGAGCTGGAACGGGTGGCGGTCGCCCATACGGACCTGGAAAAGGCGAGCATTGCGGTAGCGCTTGCCCGGCGGCTGCCGCCGGACCCCGACATGCCGCATGGCATATGGAACGTGCTGCGTACCGGGCGCGCCGAAGTCATCGGCGACATGCGCGACAACATATTGAGCAAGCGCGGCTGGGACCCTGAGCGGCTGGACGCCCTGCGCAAGCTTGGACTGCGGTCCTACCTTGGCGTGCCGCTAATCACGCAGGGCAAGGCGCTCGGCGTCATTACCTTCATCAGCGCCGAGTCGGGCCGGATCTATGGCGAGCACGACCTGGCGCTGGCCGCCGACCTCGCGCGGCGCGCGGCGACCGCCATGGAAAACGCCAGCCTGTACCAGGCGCTGCAGCGCTCGGACCGCGCCAAGGACGTTTTCCTGGCAACCCTGGCGCATGAACTGCGCAACCCGCTGGCGCCGATCAGCAACATGCTGCACCTGCTGCGCCTGCGCCGGGAACCGCTAAACGACAGCGCCGCCGGCCAGCCGCTGGACCTGATCGAACGCCAGGTCGGGCAGCTGTCGCGGCTGGTGAACGATTTGCTGGACGTCTCCCGCATCAACACCGGCAAGATCGAACTGAAGCGTGAAGCGACCGACCTCGTCGCAGTGCTGCATAGCGCCATCGAGACCAGCCGGCCGCACATCGAAGCCGCGCAACATGGGCTTGAACTGGCGCTCGACCTGTCCGAAGCGCCGCTCGATGCCGACCCGCTGCGGCTGGCCCAGGTGTTTTCGAACCTGCTCAACAATGCCGCCAAGTACACCAACAAGGGCGGCCGCATCGAGGTCGGGCTGACAGCGACACCCACGCAGTACGTTGTCCGCGTGCGCGACAACGGCGTCGGCATTGCCGCACCCATGCTGAAGGACATCTTCACCGTGTTCACCCAGGTCACGCATCCGGTGGAGCGCAGCCAGGGCGGGCTCGGCATCGGCCTGTCGCTGGTGGAAGGCCTGGTGCACCTGCATGGCGGCCAGGTCCAGGCACACAGCGCCGGCAGCGGCCAGGGCAGCGAATTTACCGTATACCTGCCGCGCACGGCGCCCACCGAAGCCGCCGCGGCGGCGCCGCAGCCAATGGCAGCCAGCAGGGACGTAACGCATGCGCGGCGCATCCTGGTCGTGGACGACAACATGGACGCCGCGCAAACCGTGGCCGAATTGCTGACGCTGCTCGGAAATGAAGTGCAGGTCGTGCATGATGGCCTGAGCGCCGTCAGCGCCGCGGCAGGCATGAAGCCGGATACCGTGCTGCTCGACATCGGCCTGCCGGGCATCGACGGCTACGAAGCGGCCCGCCGGATCCGTGCGGCGGGCGGCGCTGGCATACAGCTGATCGCGCTGACCGGCTGGGGCCAGGACAAGGACAGGCAGCAGGCCAGCGCAGCCGGCTTCGACGCCCACTGGGTCAAGCCGGTGTCGCTGGAAAAGTTGAAGTCGCTGGGGGACTGAGAAGCGTGCGGGCGCCTCGGCTTGCCCAGCCACTTTCATATACCAGTTTAATAACGTCCCAGGAAAATTCGTAGGGTGTAATAAGCGCCAGCGCATTACACCATTAGCCCATTTTTATGCTGGCTTGCCCCAGCCGGCTTACACCATAAGCGTCACTTCCGCGCAGCGACAGTTGCAGTTGCAGTTGCCGTTGCCCGCGCAGCGACAGTTGCAGTTGCAGTTGCAGTTGCAGTTGCAG
>CAUQYP010000349.1:0-3926 GCA_963522035.1 uncultured Noviherbaspirillum sp.
TTTCAGTCCCTGGCGACGCGTCGCCGTCTAACGGGGATCCACATCAAAAGCCACTGCAACTGCAACTGCAACTGCAACTGTCGCTGCGCGGGCAACTGCAATAGCAACTGTCGCTGCACGGCGCAAGCAATATCGCTTAAAAGCCGGCTTGGGCAAGTCAGCACGAAACTGCTCTAATGGCGCCGGACCAGGCCCAGCCATACCGTCAGCAGCACCGGCAGGCCCAGGCAGGCTGCCGCGAACCAGTCCCATCCGTCATCGCCGACAAGTCCGGCAATCAGGCCGACAAGGCTCACAACCGCGATAACTAGCGGCCATCCCCAGATCCGCATGAACTGGCGCCTCATCGCCCGGCTCCCGTCGCCGTGGCCGGGCTTGTCTGCGGCTGGGCAGTCGCCATGGCGGCATCAGCCGGCTTGCGCGCACCGCGCCGCAGCCACAGGTAGAGGCCGCTGCCCAGCACGATGATGGTGGCGATATCCAGCAGCGCCCACAAAATCTGCATCGGCAAGCCGCCGTAATCGCCGAAGTGCAATGGCTGCGACAGCAGCAGCGCCGTCACGTACCACGGCAGAGCGCGGCTGTCGGTTACTTTAGCAGTCTGCGCGTCGACCAGCACCGGCGTAAACAAGCGCGCAGTCAGCGGCGCATCGCCGCGCAGGAACACGCCGTAGTGGTGCGGGCTTGAGAAGGTCGTGCCGGGGAAGGCGATGAAGCGCACCTGCATGCCTGGCTGCGCGGCAACGGCTGCGTCCAGCGCGGCCTGCAGCGAACCCAGCCGCTCGGGCGGCGGCAGGCCCTTGTACTGTGCGGTCATCTGGCTGACCTGGTCGTTGCGCCACAGGTCGATGACCGGGTCGGCCAGCGTGTTGATGATGCCGGTCAGCGTCACCACCGAGGCCCAGGCCAGCGTCACGATGCCCAGCATATTGTGCAGGTCTAGCCAGCGCGTGCGCGGCGCATGGTCGTGCCGCACCGTGCCGAAGCCGAGCTTGCGCATGAACGGCGCATACAGCACCACGCCGGAAACGATGGCAACCATCAGCAGCAGGCCCATGAAACCGAGGAAGAGGGTGCCCGGCAGCCCGGCGAACAGGTCGACGTGAAGGCTGAAGATGATGTGCATGATGCCTTCATCGAGCTTGGGTTCGGCCAGCGCCTGGCCGGTGCGGGCGTCGACAGCGACCTGCTTCAGGTCGGTGGCGGACGTGGGTGTATCAGCCAGCGTCACGTACCAGATGCGGTCGTCGTCCGGCTCCTGCGACACGAACATGCCCTGCTTGCCGGGATAGCGCGCAGTCGCCACTTCCATTACCCGGTCCAGGCTGGCACGGGGCGCGTCTGCCGCCAGCGCGGGCGCTTCGACTTCCGTGCCCAGCAGGTGGCCTATCTCATGATGGAAGATCAGCGGCAGTCCGGTCAGGCACAGCAGCAGCATGAAGACGGTGCAGACCAGGCTGCTCCATTTGTGGATCCAGGTCCAGCGGCGGAGGGTAAGAGGCGTCATGACGGTTCGAGCGGGCAGGAATGAACGATTGCTTAAGGAAAAACCACATTCTATAATAATAATCATTCTCATTTGCATTCACAAACTACAGCCGCCATGTCCACTCCGCTTTTCAAGCAATCCGCCATCAGCCTGGCAGTCTTCCTGCTCGCCGCATCCGCCGCGCAGGTCCAGGCCCAGGCGCCGTCCAGCCCTGCTTCTGCGGAGGCGGCCATCCAGACCATGCCCACCGTGAATGTCAACGTCTCTGCCGACGCCACTGCCAGCGGCTTGCCGGCCGAATACCCGGGCGGCCAGGTTGCGCGCGGCGGGCGCCTGGGCGTGCTGGGCAATGTCGACCAGATGAATGCGCCATTCAGCAGCACCGTCTACACCCAGGCGCTGATGCAGGACCAGCAGACCCGCAGCGTGGCTGACGTGCTGCAGAACGACCCGACCGTGCGCGTCGCGCGCGGCTTCGGCAATTACCAGGAGCTGTACATGATCCGCGGCTTCCCGGTGAATTCGGACGACCTGGCCTACAACGGCCTGTATGGCCTGCTGCCGCGCCAGTTCGTCGCTACTGAACTGCTGGAGCGGGTGGAAGTGCTGCGCGGTGCCAATACCTTCATCAACGGCGCGACGCCGGGCGGCGGCGGCATTGGCGGCGCGATCAACCTGGTGCCCAAGCGCGCGCCGAACGACCCGCTGACGCAGTTCACCGCCGGCGTCGACAGCGGCGGCCAGGCCTATCTGGCGACCGACCTCGCGCGCCGCTTCGGTCCCGACAACAGCACTGGCATCCGCGTGAACCTGGTGCGACGCAGCGGCGACACCGCCATTGACGACGAGGAGCGCCGCCTAGGCGTGGCGTCGGTCGGCCTCGACCACCGTGGCCGCAACTTCCGCCTGTCCGCCGATGCCGGCTTCCAGGAACACAAGCTCGACCAGGCGCGCCCCAGCCTGCTGCTGGCGCCCGGCATCGGCGTGCCCGGCGCACCCGACGCGTCGTCCAATTTCTCCCAGCCATGGGTCTATTCGAACGAGCGCGACACCTTCGGCACCGTGCGCGGCGAGTTCGACCTGGCGCCGGATGTCACCGCCTGGGCCGCCGCCGGCGCGCGCCGCGGCCGCGAGGAAAACAGCCTGGCCAACACCACGGCCATCAACGCCGCCGGCGACACCAGCGTCTATCGCTTCGACAATGCGCGCCGCGACAGCGTGACGACCGGCGAAATCGGCATCCGAGGCAAGCTGCGCACCGGCGACATCGGCCACGCGCTGAGCGCCACCGCGTCGACCTTCACGCTGAAGTCGCGCAATGCGTATGCGCTAAGCGACTTCGGCGGCTACGCATCGACGATCTATTCGCCGGCATCCGCGGCCGCGCCGGCGGCCAACTTTTTCGTCGGCGGCGTGCTGTCCGACCCGTTGCTGACGCAGAAGAGCGAGCTGTCCAGCATCGCGCTGGTCGACACGCTGTCGCTGGCAAGCGACCGTTTGCTGCTGACCGTCGGCGCGCGGCACCAGACCATCAAGGAAAAAGGCTACGACTACACCAGCGGCGCCGAGACGGCCAATTACGACAAGAGCGCGGTCACCCCGGTGGCCGGCCTGGTCTACAAGCCGATGCAGAACCTGTCGCTGTATGCGAACTACATCGAGTCGCTGACCAAGGGGCCGGTCGCCGGCGGCACCGCGGTCAATGTCGGCGAAGTGTTTTCGCCATACCGCTCGAAGCAGAAGGAGATCGGCGTGAAGTACGACGCCGGCACCTATGGCATGAACCTGGCGCTGTTCACCACCGCGCAGCCGATGGGGGTTCTAAACAGCAGCAATGTGTTCGGGATCGACGGCGAGCAGCGCAACCGCGGCGCCGAGTTCACGGTGTACGGCGCGCCGGTGCGCGGCCTGCGCCTGCTGGGCGGCGTCACGCTGCTCGATGCGGAACAGCGCCGCACCGCCAGCGGCGCCAACGACGGCCGCGACGTGATCGGCACGCCCGACCTGCAGGCCAATGTCGGCGTCGAATGGGACGTGCCCGGCGTGCGCGGCCTGAGCCTGAGCGGGCGCGTGCTGCATACCGCGTCGCAATATGCCGATGCCGCCAATACGCAGAAGGTGCCGTCATGGCGGCGTGTCGACGCCGGCGTGCGTTACGTCACCAGCCTGGGGCGGCAGGCGCTGACCCTGCGCGGCCAGATTGAAAACCTGACCGACCGCAATTACTGGGCGTCGGCCGGCGGCTATCCGGGGTCGGGTTACCTGGTGCTGGGCGCGCCGCGCACGCTGACGGTGTCGGCCACGCTCGATTTCTAGCGCATTTTCATGCTGGCTTGCGCCAGAAGCGCCGTTTCCGCGCAGCGACAGTTGCCGTTGCCGTTGCCCGCGCAGCGACAGTTGCCGTTGCTTTTGACGCGGCTTTTGACGTGGGTCCCCG
>CAUQYP010000350.1:0-3866 GCA_963522035.1 uncultured Noviherbaspirillum sp.
AGGAGCCGCCAGGACAGGAGAGGAGACCAGAGGAGACCCGAGGAGAGCCCATCGGCGGTACTGCGCTGCCGATGGGCATTCTTCCGAAGATCAAGCGATCCTCCACGCTTAGCGTGGACTGCCGCGACGGAACAGGTTGACGATTGCCAGCAGGATCACGGCGCCCAGCAGGGAGACGAGCAGCGAGCTGATGGAAAAGTCACTCTGGTTGATGGTGCCAGTGCCAAACAGGGGAGCAAGCAACCAGCCGCCGAGCAGTGCGCCGATGATGCCAACGACGACGTTCAGGAACATGCCTTGCTGGGCGTCGGTACGCATGATCATGCTTGCTACCCATCCCAACAGGCCGCCAACCACTATCCAGATGATAAAGTTCATTTTGATCTCCAAAAAGTACATCAAGAAAAACGCCTCCAGCCAGCTTCAGCCTTTGACGACTTAAAAATCCGGGTTGGCTGGTCTTGCTATTCCATTCCCCCCACCCCGCATTCGACCTTGGTCATGAACAATATAGCAATCCTCGGGCCAGCTTCTTGTGCCTATAAAAATCAATGATTTACGTAAATTTTATTGCGATTTTGTAAATGTTTCAGGCTAGCTTGAAAACAATACACTGCATGGCCTGAAAAGTTTTCAGGCGCCGGAATTTACATTGACGCCCTGCGACCGGTGCAGCATTTCGCTATCGCCGGTGAATACCCGGGACTGGTATTCATTGAGCCGGTTATAGAGCGTTTTCAGGCTGACGCCGAGTACTTCGGCAGTCTGTGTCTTGTTACCGCCGCAATAGCCGAGCGTCGCGAAGATCAGGCGCTGCTCCGCGTCTGCCAGGCGGCTGCCGAGCGGGAAGGTCACGCAATCGCTTTCCACGCCCGAGACCACCGGCTTCGCAGCGCCGATGGCGGTGGCGAGATCCACGTCCTGGTCGGCGAGGATGAAAGCACGGTGCACCATGTTCTTCAGTTCGCGCACATTGCCGGGCCAGTGGTATTCATTGAGGAAGCGGCGCGACGACTTCGAGAACTGCTTGCGTGTGCCTTCCTCCTCGTTCAGGCGGGCCAGGAACACCTTGGCAAGCAGTTCGATGTCCTGTTCACGCTCGCGCAGGGTAGGCACCGCAATCGGGAACACCGACAGCCGGTAATACAGGTCGCTGCGCAAAAAACCGTTGTCGACCGCCTGCTGCGGGTCGCGGTTGGTGGCGGCAATCACACGCACCTTGACCTGGATTTCCTCGTCCGCGCCGACGCGCGAGAAGCGGCCGGTTTCAAGCACGCGCAGCAGCTTGACCTGCATCTCCATCGACATTTCCGTCAGTTCGTCGAGGAACAGGGTGCCGCCGGCGGCGCGTTCAAAGCAGCCCTTGTGCATGCGCACTGCGCCGGTAAAGCTGCCGCGTTCATGGCCGAACAGCTCGGCTTCGATCAACTGCGGCGAAATGGCACCACAGTTGAGTGCGATGAAGGGCTTGTCGCTCTCGCGGCTCAGCCTGTGTATTTCGCTGGCAACGAGCTCCTTGCCGGTACCGCTTTCACCCGAGATCAGCACGTTGGCGCGCGTTGGCGCGACCTTGGTAATGAGCTTGTAGAGGTGCTGCATGGAATCCGAACTGCCGTACAGTTCCCCGCATCGCAACATGATGTCGGAAACGGCCTCCTGGCGTACGCTGCGGAGCTCGTCATTCTGTGCATGGAAGGCGGTAATGTTCTTGTTTTCCATTTCAGGCATGCCAAGCGCTGCACCGCATACGTTCAGTCCGTTGTTCATGGAGTTCTCCCGTCGTAATCGGTTTTGCAAATTTTGCGTACCTCATCTTCTCTGAAATGCAAATTTTTCAATACCCGTGTTTATCCGATTCTTGTGTAGGAGCTTGCCGACAATGCCAAATTTGCACTGCATCGCGTGCCGTCCGGCTTTTGTTATCCCATGCGCCTGGAAAATCGCCTTGCGCAATCTTAATGAAGAAGAGCGGACCATTAGTCCGTGCCAAGCCAGTTCCTGGCCGCGTGGAATGCGAAGTGGACCTGGCTCGCGCACCGCTGTGAAAGCATGTTTTTTTGCGGGCGGCGCCGAATAATGCGAAGCTTGGGTGCATGCCCCGATCAATCACTACGTATAAATAAAATGATAGAGACAAACCAGAAGCGTTTCCTTGGTCCGGTAATCCGCCTGCACCCGGCTGACAACGTCGTCGTCGCACGGTCCGACATTGGCATCGGCGTCCATATTGCCCAGGAAGGTTTCAGCTGCCGCAGCCAGGTACCGGCCGGCTACAAGATTGCGTCGCGGCTGATCAGGCAGGATGAGCCTGTCTATAAATACAACGTCGTGGTCGGCTTCGCATCGCAGGACATCCCTGCAGGCACCATGGTCCATGGCCATAACACCGCGTTCCGCGAATTCCAGCGTGATTATGCCCACGCTTCAGGGTACATCCCGGTCGACATGATTCCGGAAGGGGAGCGTGCGCAGTTCCAGGGCATCGTTCGCCCGGACGGGCGGGTTGCTACCCGCAACTACATCGGCATCCTTTCCACGGTGAACTGCTCGGCGACCGCAGTTCGCAGGATTGCCGACTGGTTCACCAAAGAGCGGCTGGCGGAATTCCCGAATGTGGACGGCGTCGTCGCTTTCAGCCACGCGCTCGGCTGCGGCATGGAAATGACCGGAGAACCGATGGCGCTGCTGCGGCGGACAATGGCGGGCTATGCCCGTCATGCCAACCTGGCCGCGGCGCTCATCGTCGGTCTCGGCTGCGAGCGCAACCAGCTCGCCGGGCTGCTCGCGGACGAGAACCTTCAAGCCGGCAGCCTGCTGCGCACCTTCACCATGCAGGACAGCGGCGGCACGCGCAAGACCATCGAGGCCGGCATAGAAGCGGTGCGCGAACTGCTGCCCGCCGCGAACGCCGTAGTCCGACAGCCGGTGGCAGCCAGCCACCTCTGCGTCGGCCTTCAATGCGGCGGTTCGGACGGGTTTTCCTCGATCACCGCAAACCCGGCGCTGGGCGCCGCCGTCGACCTGCTGGTGCGGCACGGCGGCACCGCCATCCTTTCCGAGACCCCGGAAATCTACGGCGTCGAACACACGCTGACCCGGCGCGCGGCCAGCCGCGAGGTGGGTGAAAAGCTGATCGAGCGCATCCGCTGGTGGAAAGACGTCTACTCCGTCGGCCGCGATGTGCAGATCAACGGACAGGTCAGTCCCGGCAACCAGACGGGCGGCCTGGCGAACATCTTTGAAAAATCGCTGGGCTCGTCGATGAAAGGCGGCACCGGACCCCTGATGGATGTCTATCGCTACGCCGAGCCGGTGACGGCCAAGGGCCTGGTCTTCATGGATACGCCGGGTTACGATCCGGTGTCGGCCACCGGGCAGATCGCCGGCGGCGCCAATCTCATCGCATTCACGACCGGGCGCGGGTCGATGTTCGGCGCCAAGCCTGTACCGTCCATCAAGCTGGCGACCAACACGCCGATGTTCAATCGCCTGGAGGAAGACATGGACCTGAACTGCGGCGAGATCCTGGACGGCACCATCTCGATCGAGGACATGGGCCGGCGCATATTCGACTGCCTGCTGCGCACCGCGTCAGGCGAGGCCAGCAAGAGCGAGTTGCTGGGCCTGGGCGACAACGAATTCGTGCCGTGGCAGATCGGGGTGATGAGCTAGCGTGTTTTCACGCTGACTTGCCGTGCTCCGCGCAGCGACCGTTGCGGTTGCCGTTCCGCGCAGCGACAGTTGCTGTTGCCGTTGCCGTTGCCGTTGCCGTTGCCGTTGCCGTTGCCGTTGCCGCTGCCGCTGCCGTTGTCGGAGCTATAGTCGAAAGTGGTGTATGGCGGAAGCGGGAGAGAAATGAAAGGTGG
>CAUQYP010000351.1:0-3827 GCA_963522035.1 uncultured Noviherbaspirillum sp.
ACCGCTGACCTCTTGCATGCCATGCAAGCGCTCTCCCAGCTGAGCTATACCCCCCTTGCGACGGACCCGAGATTATAGCCTTGCAATACCAGGCTGTAAATCGGCTTTCCCAAAAAACTTGCGATCACCGCCCAAATTTACCGGGCAATTTTCAAACAAAACCCGCCAGCCGATTGCTCGGCAAGCGGGCCTGTGCTGGCGTCCCCAAGGGGATTCGAACCCCTGTACTCACCGTGAAAGGGTGATGTCCTAGGCCTCTAGACGATGGGGACCTGAACTGTCGCTGCGAACTGCTTGCTGCGGAAACCGTGTTGGTGGAGGTAAGCGGGATCGAACCGCTGACCTCTTGCATGCCATGCAAGCGCTCTCCCAGCTGAGCTATACCCCCCCGAACAGGCGCGCATTATAGCAAAGGTTTTCCGCAATACAAACCCGGTGTTCGCTGCCGGCTTTTACCCTTGCCGGCGTCGGATGATGCCGCGCGCCGCCGCGCATTGCGCCGGCTGCCGGGCAACGCAGGGACCAGGCCCGTCGCCTAAACCGCCCACTGCGCCAGCAGCGCGGCCAGGCTGCCAATGTCGAGCGGCTTCACGAAGTACTGGTCGAAGCCCGCCTGCCGCGCTTCCTGCTGGTCCCGGTCCTGGCCGTAGCCGCTGAGCGCCAGCAGCCGGCACGCCCTGCCGCCGGGCAAGGTGCGCAGGCGGCGGGCCAGCGCGTAGCCGTCGATTTCAGGCAGGCCGATGTCGAAGATGCCGGCGTCGGGCAGGCCGGCGTCCAGCAAGTCCAGCGCACTGCGGGCGTCATGCCTGACATCGACCGCGTGCCCGAGGCTGGCCAGGTAGGCAGCCAGCGTATCGGCGGCATCGACATTGTCGTCGACCAGCAATATCCTGAGCGGACGCGTCGGGGCTGCCGTAGGCCGAATCCGGGGCATGGCAAATGCGTCGACCGGCGCGATATCCAGCCGCGGCAGGCGCACGGAGAATACGCTGCCCTTCCCGGCGCCGGCACTGTCGGCCGCAACCGTCCCCTTGTGCAGTTCGGTGAGGCTCTTGACCAATGCCAGGCCCAGTCCCAGCCCGCCCTGCGAACGGTCGGGCGAGCGTTCCGCCTGGGTGAACAGGTCGAATACGCGCGGCAGCAGTTCGGTTGCGATGCCGATGCCGTTGTCGGCGACCGTCAGTTCCACATGCCGTGGCAACAACTTGACCGACAGCGTGACGTGGCCGCCTTCGGGCGTGTACTTGGCGGCGTTGGTCAGCAGGTTGGCGGCAATCTGCACGATGCGAAGGCGGTCGGCGCAGATGCAGGCCGGCTCGGCGGACGGCTGCACGACCAGCGTATGGCGCCGCGCGTCCATCAGCGGGCGCACCTGTTCCACCGCATCCGGCAGCAGCGCATTGAGGTCGAGCGCATGCTGTTCCAGCGCCACCAGCCCGCGCGTGACGCGCGACACGTCCAGCAGGTCGTCCACGAGGCTGACCATGTGCCCGACCTGGCGCGCAATCACCTGGCTGATCTGGCGCACGCGCGCCTCGTCGCCCGGCGCGCCGGTCAGAAGCTGCGCGGCCATGCTGATCGGCGCGATCGGGTTGCGCAGCTCGTGCGCCAGCATGGCCAGGAACTCGTCCTTGCGGCGGTCCGCTTCGTGCAGTGCGGCGGTGGCCCGGTTGCGCTCGGTGACATCGCGCACGATGGCGATCAGCAGCTCCTCGCCATGCACCTGGACGATGTTGGCCGAGGCTTCGACATCGATGATGACGCCGCTGGCCGTGCGCAGGTGGCCCGGATAATCGCGCACCGAGCGCTCCTGCAGCAGCTTCTTCGCATAGTCCTTGCGCTGGTCGGCGCCCGATTCGGGCCAGATGCCGACTTCGTAGGAGGTCTTGCCGATCACATCTTCGCGGCGGAACCCGAGCATGCGCTCGAAGCCCGGATTGACATCGATGAAACAGCCGTCGGACAGCCGGCTGAAGGCGATGTAATCAGGCGATGCATAAAAAATACGCCGATAAATTTCCAGCTCGTTGGCGCCGGCCAGTTCGGCCAGCGCCTCGCTGATGACAGTCTCCGTCTTGCGCGTTTCCATAGAACGCCTTTTATGATGCCCGGCCATGGGAGCGGCGTCATGCCATGTCGCGCCGGGATTGAATCGCTGCCGCTGTTTTCAAACTCCTCGGGTACTCTGCCATAAAAGCGGCGTAAAAAGTTGCCGGTCGCAAATTTTTTCCGGATGCCGGCAGCGCCGGACGGTCAGCCGCGCGACAGCCGCGCCAGCACGGTATCGCGGCCGAACAGCTCGACCACCGCGTCGATCGACGGCGTCTGCAGCTGGCCGGTCAGCAGCAGGCGCAGCGGCATCGCCAGCTGTGGCATTTTCAGCTTGTGCGCCGCCAGCACCTCCTTGAGCATCGCCGACAGCGCACCCTTGTCCCAGGCGACCGTGCGCAGCCGCTCCGCATAATCGGCCAGCGCCGGCTTCACCGCGTCGCCCAGGTGCTGCTGCAGCAGCGCGGCGTCGGGCCGGGGCTGGCGGTAGAACAGCATCGCCGCATCGGCCAGTTCGACGATGGTGGCAGCGCGCTCCTTCATCAGTGCGATGACGGCCGGCAGCGGCGGCGCGCCGTCGAAGTCGGCGCCATCGCGTTCCAGCAGCGGCTGCGCCAGCGCTGCCAGTCGTTCATTGTCGGCCGCCTTGATGTAATGGTTATTGAGCCAGGCCAGCTTTTCGGGGTTGAACTGGGCCGGCGACTTCGACAGGTGGTCGAGGTCGAACCAGGCGCAGAACTGTTCCATGCTGAAGATTTCCTCGTCGCCGTGGCTCCAGCCCAGGCGCGCCAGGTAGTTCAGCATCGCCTCGGGCAGGTAGCCCTCGGCCGGGTATTCCATCACGCTGACCGCGCCGTGCCGCTTGGACAGCTTCTCGCCGTCGGCGCCGAGGATCATCGGCACGTGCCCGTAGATGGGCGGCGTCGCACCCAGCGTCTTCAAAATGTTGATCTGGCGCGGCGTGTTGTTCACATGATCGTCGCCGCGGATCACGTGGGTGATCTTCATGTCCCAGTCGTCGACCACGACGCAGAAATTGTAGGTCGGCGTGCCGTCCGGACGCGCGATGATCAGGTCGTCCATTTCGCGGTTGGCAATGGTGATCGGTCCCTTGACCGCGTCTTCCCAGGTCACTTCGCCGTCCAGCGGATTGCGAAAGCGCACGACCGGCTTGCGGTCCTCCGGCACCGGCGGCAGCGTCTTGCCGGGCTCGGGCCGCCAGGTGCCGTCGTAACGCGGCTTGTCGCCGGCGGCGCGCTGGCGCTCGCGCATCGCCTCGACTTCCTCGGGCGTGCAGTAGCAGTGGTAGGCGGTGCCGGCCGCCAGCATCTGCGCGAGAACTTCGCGGTAGCGGTCCATGCGCTGCATCTGGTAGAACGGACCCTCGTCATGATGCAGGCCCAGCCACTGCATGCCGTCGATGATGGCCTGCACTGCTTCCGGCGTTGAACGCTCGAGGTCGGTGTCTTCGATGCGCAGGATGAAAACGCCTTCGAAGCGGCGGGCATAGGCCCAGGCGAACAGCGCGGTGCGGGCGCCGCCCAGGTGGAGGAAGCCGGTCGGGCTGGGGGCGAAACGGGTGCGTACGGTCATGGGGGCGTCATGGCGGCCTCGCCTGCGCGGGCCATATTCTGGGAAAAGCGCCATTCTAGAGCAGTTTCGTGCTGACTTGACCAAGCCGGCCTGTAAGCGATATTGCATGCTACGCGCAGCGACAGTTGCTGTTGCATTAAGCCCCGCGCAGCGACAGTTGCCGTTGCCGTTGCCGTTGCCGTTGC
>CAUQYP010000352.1:0-3814 GCA_963522035.1 uncultured Noviherbaspirillum sp.
ACGTCGCCCTTGGTCACGCGGCCGTCGCGGCCGGTGCCGGCGACATCGCCGGCCGACAGGTTGTTCTCGGCGAGCATCTTGGCGGCGGCAGGCATGGCCACGCCGGAAGAAGCTTTGGAAGCCAGGCCGGCGATGGCTGCGCTGACCGGATCGGCCGCGGGCGAGGCGCTTGCCGCCGGCGTTGCTGCCGGTGCGGCCGCGGCAGGCGCGACTGCGCCGGCGCTTGCCTCGGTGTCGATCTTCGCGATGATCTCGCCGGCCACTACCATGCTGCCATCAGGCTTGATGATCTCGGTGATCACGCCGGTGTCGGGGGCGGGAAGCTCGAGCACCACCTTGTCGGTTTCGATATCGATCAGGTTCTCGTCACGGGTGACGGCTTCGCCGACCTTCTTGTGCCATTGCAGCAGGGTCGCCTCGGCGACGGACTCCGACAACTGGGGAACCTTGACTTCGAGAATTGCCATGTATTACTCCGTTTCTGTATAGGCGCAGCGCCGTCCCTCTTCGCATCGAGGGACAGGGCGCGCAAAAAATTTTTCTTATTTGGTGAGGACGAAGCCCTTGAGCTTCGAGAAGGCCGTGTCGATCAGCGTCTTCTGCTGCGCATAGTGCTTGTCGTAGTAACCGACAGCGGGCGATGCGCTGGCCGGGCGGCCTGCATAGGCCAGCTTGCGTCCATCGTCGATGTTCTCGAAGATGTTGTGCTGGATCTGGAACCATGGCCCCTGGTTCTGCGGCTCGTCCTGCGCCCATACCACCTCGGTGTAGGCCGGGAACTTCTTGAGTTCCGCGGCGAACGCCTTGTGCGGGAACGGATACAGCTGTTCCATGCGGATGATGGCGGTGTCGGTCTGGCCGCGTTCCTTGCGGGCGTTGACCAGGTCGTAATACACCTTGCCCGAGCAGGCGATCACGCGCTTGACCTTGCGCGGGTCGATCTTCTCGTCAACCTCGCCGATCACGGTCTGGAACGAGCCTTTTGCAAGGTCGGCCAGCGGCGAGCCGGCGTCCTTGTTCCTCAGCAGCGACTTCGGGGTCATGATGACCAGCGGCTTCCTGAACAAACGGATCATCTGGCGGCGCAGCAGGTGGAAGATCTGCGCTGCCGTGGTCGGCTGCACCACTTGCATGTTGTTGTCCGCGCACAGCTGCAGGTAACGCTCCAGGCGTGCCGACGAGTGCTCGGGTCCCTGCCCTTCATAACCGTGCGGCAGCATCATGACCAGGCCGGAGGCGCGACCCCATTTCACTTCGCCGGAGCTGATGAACTGGTCGATGACAACCTGCGCGCCATTGGCGAAGTCGCCGAACTGCGCTTCCCAGATGGTCAGCGTATTCGGTTCGGCAGTCGAGTAGCCGTATTCGAAACCGAGCACTGCCTCTTCCGACAGCACCGAGTCGATCACCGCGAACGGCGCCTGCTGGTCCGACACGTTCTGCAGCGGAATATAGGAACCCGCATCCCAGCGCTCGCGGTTCTGGTCGTGCAGCACGGAATGGCGATGCACGAAGGTGCCGCGGCCGGCGTCCTGCCCGGTCAGGCGGATTGCGTAGCCCGACGATACCAGCGACGCATACGCGAGATGCTCGCCCATGCCCCAGTCGAGATTGAGCTCGCCGCGGCCCATGGCGGCGCGGTCGGCCAGCACCTTCTCCACCAGCGAGTGCGGCTTGAAGTTTTCCGGCACCGTGGTGATGCGGGTCGCCAGACGCTTCAGTTCGGCCAGTGGCACGGCCGTGTCGGCGGCATCGGTCCACTTGCGGTTCAGGAAGGGCATCCAGTCGACCGCGTACTTGCTCTTGAAGTTGGAGATGACCGGGTCCACCGTATGGCGGCCCGCATCCATCGCGTCGCGGTAGGCCTTGACCATTTCGTCACCGGTCTCGGCCGAGATGGTATTTTGCGTGGCCAGCTTGTCGGCATACAGCTTGCGGGTACCCGGGTGCTTGGCGATCTTCTTGTACATCAGCGGCTGGGTCAGCGCCGGCGTGTCCTGCTCGTTATGGCCCAGCTTGCGGTAGCAGATGATGTCGACGACGATGTCCTTCTTGAACTCGACGCGGTAGTCCATCGCGATCTGGGTCGCGAACACCACGGCTTCCGGGTCGTCCGCATTCACATGCAGCACCGGCGCCTCGATCATCTTGACCACGTCCGAGCAGTACAGCGTCGAGCGCGAGTCGCGCGGGTCGGAGGTGGTGAAGCCGATCTGGTTGTTGATGACGATGTGCACCGTGCCGCCCGTGCCGTAGCCGCGGGTCTGCGCCAGGTTCAGGGTTTCCATCACGACGCCCTGGCCGGCGAATGCCGCATCGCCGTGGACCAGGATAGGCAGCACCTGCGCGCCGTCCTTGTCGCCACGGCGCTCCATGCGCGCCTTGACCGAGCCCTCGACCACCGGATTGACGATCTCGAGGTGGGACGGGTTGAACGCCAGCGACAGGTGGACCGGGCCGCCAGGCGTGGTGACGTCGGATGAGAAGCCCTGGTGGTACTTGACGTCGCCGGCCGGCAGGTCGTCCGCATGCTTGCCTTCGAACTCGGCGAACAGTTCCTGCGGCATCTTGCCGAGGATGTTGACCAGCACGTTCAAACGGCCGCGATGGGCCATGCCGATGACGATTTCCTGCACGCCCTTTTCACCGGCGCGCTGGATGGTCTCGTCGAGCGAGGCGATGAAGCTCTCGCCGCCTTCCAGCGAGAAACGCTTCTGGCCGACGTACTTGGTGTGCAGGTAGCGCTCCAGGCCTTCGGCGGCGGTCAGGCGCTCGAGGATATGGCGCTTCTTCTCGGCCGTGAAGGTCGGGGTGGCGCGGACCGATTCCAGCCGCTCCTGCAGCCAGCGCTTCTCGCCCGGGTCGGTGATGTACATGAACTCCGAACCGATCGAGCGGCAATACGTGTCGCGCAGCGCATTCAGCAGGTCGCGCAGCGATGCGGTCTCGGCGCCGAAGTAGGTATTGCTGATATTGAACACTATGTCCATGTCGGCATCGGTAAAGCCGTAGAAGCTCGGCTCCAGTTCGGGAATGGCAGGACGTTCCTGGCGCTGCAGCGGGTCGAGGTTGGCCCAGCGTGAGCCAAGGAAACGGTAGGCGGCAATCAGCTGCGTCGCGGCGACACGCTTGCGACCCATCTCGGCGTCGGTGGAAGCGGTTACGGTACGGATCGGACCTTGTTTCGCGCGTTCGGCAAAGGAGGCGATGACGGGAGCATGGGGAACGTCGGGGCGGGTGGAGCCGTCGCCGGCAGGCACGTGCTGCATCGCGTCGAAATACGCGCGCCAGTTGTCAGGCACCGAGCCGGGGTTGTTCAGGTACGCTTCGTACAGTTCTTCAACGTACGGTGCGTTTCCTCCGAACAGGTAGGAATTGGACAAAAACTGCTGCATCATCTTGCTCACCTTTCTTCGCGTTTCGCGAGATTAGCGGGTTATTTAACCTTCCGCGACACGGCCTGACCGGTTAGCGGATTGCACATCAAGTTGTGGGGAAGGACCTGTTTGACCTGTACCACGAAGTGGAATCAAGTGCAGGAGAATAGCATAGAAGCCATGGGGCCGACAGGGTTGCCGCGGCGATACAACACGTTCATTTGCGCAGGGTGCGTAATGGGCTGGCGCCGTGTGTCGGCAGGTGATCGGCTGCTCCGTGACGACTGGTTCCGCGCACCGGCTGATGCTGTTGGCCTTGACGTTCGGCGGGGCCGCCGTTGCAGTTAGCCCCGCGCAGCGACAGTTGCCGTTGCATTAAGCGCCGCGCAGCGACAGTTGCCGTTGCCGTTGCCGTTGCCGTTGCCGTTGCCGTTGCC
>CAUQYP010000353.1:0-3704 GCA_963522035.1 uncultured Noviherbaspirillum sp.
GCAACAGCAACTGTCGCTGCGCGGGGCTTAATGCAACGGCAACTGTCGCTGCGCGCAACATGCAATATTGTTTACAGACCGGCTTGGGCAAGTCAGCACGAAACTGCTCTGGCCAGCTATTCCTGTCCTGGCCGGCTTCAGCAGGCGACTTTCGCCGTCCTGGCCCGGCCATCCCGCATTCCCCTCGCTGCGGCCTCGTTTGCCGCGATTTGGTTTACACTCCCGCTTAATTTTCCAGGAGATCGAATGAGCATTACCGTTGAAGCTGTCAAGGCCGCGCTGGCCGCCGTCATCGATCCCAATACCGGCCGCGACCTCGTCAGCGGCAAGTCCGCCAAGAACATACGCGTCGATGGCGACGATATCGCTTTCGATGTCGAGCTGGGCTACCCGGCGAAAAGCCAGATCGACCCGATCCGCCGCGCCGCCATCGCCGCCGTGCGTGCGGTACCCGGCGCCGGCAATGTCAGCGCCAATGTCCATAGCAAGATCGTCGCCCATACCGCACAGCGCGGCGTCAAGCTGCTGGCCAATGTGAAGAACATCATCGCGGTGGCGTCCGGCAAGGGCGGGGTCGGCAAGTCGACTACCGCGGTCAACCTGGCGCTGGCGCTGGCCGCCGAGGGCGCGCAGGTCGGCATACTCGACGCCGACATCTATGGCCCGTCGCAGCCGATGATGATGGGCATTACCGGCCGCCCGGAGACCAGCGACGGCAAGACCATGGAGCCGATGGAAAACCACGGCCTGCAGGTGTCGTCGATCGGTTTCATGATCGATCCGGACGAGCCCATGGTCTGGCGCGGCCCCATCGTGACCCAGGCGCTCCAGCAGTTGCTTGAGCAAACCAACTGGCACGACCTAGACTACCTGATCGTCGACATGCCGCCCGGCACCGGCGACATCCAGCTGACGCTGTCCCAGAAGGTGCCGGTCACCGGCGCCGTTATCGTCACCACGCCGCAGGACATCGCGCTGCTGGACGCGCGCAAGGGCCTGAAGATGTTCGAGAAAGTCGGTATTCCGATCCTCGGCATCGTCGAAAACATGAGCATGCATATCTGCAGCAACTGCGGCCATGCGGAAGCCATTTTCGGCGAGGGCGGCGGACAGAAGATGTGTGCCGAATATGGCGTCGACTTCCTCGGCGCGCTGCCGCTGACGATGTCGATCCGCGAGCAGACCGACAGCGGCATGCCCACGGTGGTGGCCGACCCGGATGGCAAGGTCGCCGCCATCTACCGCGAGATCGCGCGCAAGGTGGCGGTCAAGGTCGCGGAGAAGGCGCGCGACATGTCGGGCAAGTTCCCCAATATCGTGATCCGCAACGACTGAAGCGATGCAGACTGACGTTTTGCGCGTGGGGGTGGTAATGCAACGGCGTCGGCTCGACAACCGCTGGCAGTCGCAACAGTGGCGGCCGCTGGAAATCGTGGCCGACGCCGGGCTGCCGCCGGGTGTTCATTGCCTGCGGGAGGAAGACGCCGAGGGCCGGTGGCTGCACACCGGCTTCGAGGTGGCGCTGTACAGCGACGAGGGCGAGGGCTATCACCTGAACGTGAATGCGCCGGAACCCTGCTGGTTCATCATGTGGCGCATGGACGAGCGCGACGGCGCCGAGTTTGCCCTGCCCAAGTCAGTGACGCTTTCCTACAATGAAGCAGCACGTCTGATGGACGGCGGCGAGCAGGTCGATACGCTGCCGCTGTCGGACGACATGATAGAAAGAGTGACCGCATTCGCCGCCGAGCATTACCGCCCCGAGCCCAAGCGCAAGCGGCGCAAGCCGTCGTTCGAGGGTGGCGCCGCAGTGCAGCAGATGGCGAATGAAGAGAAGGGCAGGCCATGAGCGCAGACGATTTCTTTAGCCGCTGGAGCCGGCGCAAGGCGGAAGCGGGTGTCGAACCGGCGCCTGACGCAGGTTCGGCAGCCACCGCGGAGCCGGCGCCAGAGCTGCCGCCGCCGACGCTGGAAGACGTGGCTGCGCTGGGCCACGATGCCGACTTCAGCCGCTTCGTCAAGCCGGGCGTCGATGAAACCGTGCGGCGTTCGGCGATGAAGAAGCTGTTCACCGATCCGCATTTCAACGTGATGGACGGCCTGGATATCTATATAGGCGACTACAACACCTTCGAGCCCTTGCCGCCCGCCATGCTGGCCATGCTGGCCCACGCCAAGCCGCTGCTCGACCCGCTCGGCCACCTGCAGCAGCCGGCGATGAAGATGCTGGACCGGCTGGAACAGCTGGCCGGCACACCGCCGGCGCAGGGCGATGCACAGGAGCCGGATGCAGCGGCGGCGCCCGAACCGGCCACGCAACTGGCCGACGACGGTCAAGCAATCGACATTCCTGTCGTTAATAGTCCGGGGCCGGACGTCCCTGGTCCCGAAACACCCGTAGCCGAATCACCCGGAAGTACTGCCTCACCCGACAATGACCACACAATTTAAAGTTTGTAGCTGCAACCGGACCATGCCGCTGGACGCCCGTTCCGGTGCCGCGCTGGGCAGTGCCCTGGGCACCGGGACCATACCCGTCGCGTCCGAACTCTGCCGGCGCGAAGTCGGCGGCTTCCTGGGCGCGATAGAAGGCGTCGACGATGTCGTCGTCGCCTGCACCCAGGAGCAGGCGCTGTTTTCCGAACTGGCCGCCGAACGCAAGTCGGTGGCGCCGCTGCGTTTCGTCAACATACGGGAAACCGGCGGATGGGGTAGCGACGCGAAGTCCGCCTTGCCCAAGATGGCCGCACTGCTGGCGGCCGCGGCGCTGCCGCAGCCGGAGCCGGTGCCGACCGTCAGCTACGACTCGGGCGGCCATGTGCTGGTGGTCGGTCCGGCTTCGCGCGCGCTGCCGTGGGCGCGGCGGCTGGCGGACCAGCTCGACGTGAGCGTGCTGCTGAGCGCCGGCAGCGACAGCCAGATGCTGGAAGAGCGTACTTTCCCGACCTTTTCGGGAAGCGGGATCGAGGTGGACGGCTGGCTGGGCGCATTCAATGTGCGCTGGCGGCAGGCCAACCCGATCGACCTCGAAGTCTGCACCCGCTGCAATGCCTGCGTTGATGTCTGCCCGGAAGGCGCAATCGACCTGACCTACCAGATCGACATGGCCAAGTGCACCTCGCACCGCGACTGCGTCAAGGCCTGCGGCGCAATCGGCGCCATCAACTTCCTGCGCGACGACGATGTCCGCGACGGCAAATTCGACCTTGTTTTCGACCTGTCGGATGCGCCGCTGCTCACGATGCACCAGCCGCCGCAGGGATACTTTGCGCCCGGCGCCGGCGAGATGGCGCAGGCCGAGGCCGCGCTGGCGCTGGCGCAGATGGTCGGCGAATTCGAAAAACCGAAGTTTTTCTCGTACAAGGAAAAGCTCTGCGCGCACGGTCGCAACGGCAAGGTCGGCTGCACTGCCTGCATCGACGTCTGCTCGGCCGAGGCGGTCAGCCACGACAGCCAGAACGGCAACCTGATCAAGGTCAATCCCAATCTCTGCGTCGGCTGCGGCGCCTGTACCACCGTATGCCCGTCGGGTGCGCTGACCTATGCATATCCGCGCGCACCGGACAGCGCGCGCCGCTTCAAGGCGCTGTTGTCCACTTACTTCCAGGCTGGCGGCGCGGCACCGGCGCTGCTGCTGCACGGCCACGAACGCGGCGCCGACTTGGTGAGCCAGCTCGGACGCATGGCGCGCGCCGGCGGCCGGC
>CAUQYP010000354.1:0-3620 GCA_963522035.1 uncultured Noviherbaspirillum sp.
GATCCACGTCAAAGGCAGCGTCAAAAGCAACTGCAACTGCAACTGTCGCTGCGCGCAACATGCAATATTGCTTACAAGCCGGCTCAGGCAAGTCAGCATGAAACTGCGCTAGCGAAAGACGAACAGCTTCGAGCTGATGAAGTTGACCGACATGCCGGCGATGGAGCCGATGGCGACGGCGATCATCGGCGCCAGTGGACCTGGCGGCAGCAGCGCCACGGCCACGGCCGAGCACAGGTAATTGATTGCGCCTCCGCCCAGCATCGCCAGCAGGTAGCGCCACCACTCCTGCCACAGCGACATCGCGCCGGACGGCTTGAACGCATAGTTGCGGTTGATCTGCCATGTCGCGAAGACCGCGCAGAGAAAGGAAATGCCTCGGCCCAGGTAGAAGTCTGCACCGGCTGCCATCGCCAGGTAAAGCACCGCGACGTCGACAAGGAAGCCGATGCCGCCGGAAATGCCGAAGCGCAGGAATTGGGATAAGGTGGACTTGGTCATTGGCGTGGCGTTGGTGTAGAGGATCTCGTGCCGGTCATTGGTGCCGCGGTGAGCAGCCGACATTCTGGCATGACTTGCCTGAATGGCAGGACTACGTTCATGAGGTAACGTGCGACAGCGCATGCCCCTTCACTCGTCGCCAATCTTCCGCCCCGCCCTACTTCCCAATACAAAACCGGCTAAAAATCACCCCCAGCAAATCATCCGACGTAAACGCCCCGGTAATACTGCTGAGCCGGTCCTGCGCCAGCCGCAACTCCTCGGCAAACAAGTCCAGCGCCTGGTCGTTCTGCGCGGCCAGGTCGGCTGCCATGTCCAGGTGCTCGCGCGCCGCCTTCAGCGCCACCAGGTGCCGCTCGCGTGCCAGGTAAAGCGACTCGCCGGTCTGCTGCCAGCCGGCGATGCGCAGCAACTCGGCGCGCAGCAACGCCAGGCCGGTATGGTCGGTGGCCGACAGGTAGATGTGGGTCGCGTCCGGCAATGGCTCGATGCCGGCGCGGTGCCCCGACAGGTCGATCTTGTTCCACAGCCGGATCACCGGCACGTTGGCCGGAAAACGCTCGACGATTTTCTCGTCGGCCCGGGTCGGTCCGCGACTGGCGTCGAGCATGTGCAGGATCACGTCGGCGCCCTGCACCGCGCCCCAGGTGCGCTCGATGCCGATGCGCTCGACCTCGTCGCTGGCGTCGGCCGCGTCACGAATGCCGGCAGTGTCGACGATGTTGATCGGTATGCCCTCGATCTGTATGGTCTCGGTGACCTTGTCGCGGGTGGTGCCGGCAATCGCGGTGACGATGGCGACGTCGGACCCGGCCAGCGCATTGAGCAGCGAAGACTTGCCGACGTTGGGCTGCCCGGCCAGCACCACGTTCAGGCCGTCGCGCAGCAGCGCGCCCTGCTCTGCCTGCGCGAACACCTGCTGCAGCGACGCGCGGATACGCGCGAGCTGGCCGCGGGCGTCCGACTTTTCCAGGAAATCGATTTCCTCCTCCGGAAAATCCAGCGTCGCCTCGACCAGCATGCGCAGGTGGATCACCTGGTCGACCAGGCCGTGGATTACTTTGGAAAACGCGCCGGACAGCGACTGCGACGCCGACTTCGCCGCCGCTTCGGTGGACGCCTCGATCAGGTCGGCCACCGCTTCGGCCTGGGCCAGGTCCAGCTTGTCGTTGAGGAAGGCGCGCTGGGTGAATTCGCCGGGCTGCGCAATGCGCAGGCCGATGCCCTGCCCGGCTTCCAGGCAGCGCTGCAGCAGCATCTGCAGCACCACCGGCCCGCCGTGGCCCTGCAGTTCCAGCACGTCCTCGCCGGTATAGGAATGCGGCCCCTTGAACCAGATCGCCAGGCCCTGGTCGATCACGGTGCCGTCAGCCTGGACGAAGTCGAGATAGGTCGCATGGCGCGGCATGAGCAGGCGGCCGGCGGGAAGCGGGCATACCGCCTGCATCACGGTTTCCAGGCTGCGGCCGGACAGCCGCACCACGCCGATGCCGCCCCGGCCCGGCGCAGTGGCGATGGCGGCGATGGGCGTGGTGTCGGGATTCATGTTGTGCATTCGTTGTCGGTCGATAAAAAAAGGCCCGTGACGCTGCGCGCACGGGCCCTTGCTGCTACGTCATCGCGCCCGGTCAGGCGGGGGTGGGCGTCTGCAGGTTGCGCGTGATGAACCACTGCTGCGCAATCGACAGGATGTTGTTGACCACCCAGTACAGCACCAGGCCCGACGGGAAGAAGAAGAACATCACCGAGAAGACGATAGGCATGAACATCATCACCTTGGCCTGGATCGGGTCCGGCGGCGTCGGGTTCAGCTTGGTCTGGATGAACATCGACACGGCCATCAGCACCGGCAGGATGAACCACGGGTCCGGCGAGGCCAGGTCCTGGATCCAGCCCAGCCAGGGCGCGTTGCGCATCTCGACGCTGGCCAGCAGCACCCAGTACAGCGCGATGAAGACCGGGATCTGCACGACGATCGGCAGGCAGCCGCCGAGCGGGTTGATCTTTTCGGTCTTGTACAGCTCCATCATCGCCTGGTTCATCTTTTGCGGGTCGCCCTTGTGGCGCTCGCGGATCGCGGTCATCTTCGGCGTCACCAGCTTCATCTTGCCCATGCTGCGATAGCTTGCCGCCGACAGCGGGAAGAACACCAGCTTGATCAGGATGGTCAGCACGATGATGGTCCAGCCCCAGTTGCCCAGCACGTTATGGATCTGCACCATCAGCCAGAAGATGGGCTTGGCGACGATGGTCAGCCAGCCATAGTCCTTCACCAGGTCCAGGCCGGGGGCAATCTTGAGCAGCGTCTCGGACTCCTGAGGGCCGGAGTACAGCCGGGTGTCCATGCTGACGGTGGCGCCGGGCGCGACCGTGCCCAGCGGCAGGATGTTGCCCACCGCGTACAGGTTGTCGACCTTCTTGGTGAAGATCTCGCGCGGCGCATTTTCCGGCGGCACGAAGGCCGACACAAAGTAGTGCTGGATCATCGCGATCCAGCCGTCGTTGGCCTTGAGGGCATGGCGGTCCTTGCCGCCGACATCGTCGAAAGCCACCTTCTGGAACTTGTCGGTGTCGGTATAGACGGCCGGGCCGGTGAAGGTGCTGTAGAACTTCGAGTCGCCCGGCAACGCGCCGCCGTCGCGCAGCAGCTGCACATACAGCGACGGCGAGACCGGCGCGCCCGAGACGTTGGTGACGTCATGCTTCACGTCGATCAGGTAGTCGCCGCGGCGGAAAGTGTAGGTCTTGGTGAGCTTCACGCCACCCTGCTCCGACGTCATCGCCAGCTTGAGCTCGTTGCCGCCGTCCAGCGTGCGCGCACCCGGCTCGACGGTGAACGGCGTGCGGTGATTCGGGAAGGCGCCGCCGATCAGGCCGGTCTGGGCCAGGTAGGTGCGTTCCGCGCTACGGTCGAACAGCACGACGTTCTTGCTCGGGTCCTGGGTATCCTTGTGCTTGAGCAGCTCCAGGCGCCGCAGTTCGCCGCCGACGCTGTCGATCTCGGCCTTCAGCACGTCGGTGGTGATCACCACCCGCTCGCCCTGTGCGGCGGCGGCTGGCGCCGGTGCGCCGGGTACGGCGGCAGCGCCCGGCGTGGCCGGCACGGCGCTGGACTGCGG
>CAUQYP010000355.1:0-3556 GCA_963522035.1 uncultured Noviherbaspirillum sp.
CGCCAACCGCGCCGGCCGCGGCCTCGCGCTGCGCACCGGCCTGGCGGCAGCCATCGTGCTGGCGCTGGCCTTCCTGGGCCTGCAGGGCGCGGCGCTGCTGATGTCGGGCCTGTCCGCCAAGTCCCATGCGTACGGCGCGCTGGTGTACACGATAGTCGGCTTCCAGTTCGTCCATGTGCTGGTCGGCATCCTGCTGGCCGGCTTCGTGCTGCTGCGCAGCCTCCGCGGCCATGTGAGCGCACGGCGGCCGGGCGAGCCGGCAGTGGCCGCGCTGTTCTGGCATTACACGGTGCTGCAATGGGTGGCCGGCTTCGGCGTGGTGTACGTTTTCCCGCTTGCGCTGGGAGGAGGATAGATGCCTGCCTTCCATAGCCGCCGCGCCATGGTGCGCATGCTGGCCCCGCCGACGCTGTGGGCGCTGCATTTCCTTGCCTGCTATGTGATCGTGTCGCTGGCCTGCGCCCACGGTGCCGGGCAGGGCGCGGTGCGGACCGGCATCGCGCTGGCCAGCGTCGCCGGGCTGGCGCCGATCGCGGCGATCGCCTGGCGCAGCCTTGGCCAGTGGCGCGCCGCGCGCGGCTTGCAGGAACAGGACGCTTCCCCATTTTTTGCCGTCGTCACGCTGATGCTGTGCGCGCTGTCCGCGCTGGCGCTGGCCTGGGTGGCGCTGCCCGGCTTCATGCTGCCGCCATGTGTTGCCTGAGGCAGTCTCAGCGTCGGGGACGGCCGGGGAAAAGCCGGTTCGATCCTTCGAATAAACCTGTTGAATCCCGGCCACCCGGCCGGGTCCATCGTTGCAACGGTATGCCGGCGCCGACGCCGGTCATGTATTTCATCTTGTATGTCATCTTGTCCGGGAGACCTGCGTCATGAGCAAAGACGAGAAATTCGAATCAGCCCACCAGCCGGCCGGCGGATGGGGATCGGTCAAGGCGGTGACCTCCTTCCTGGCCCAGGAAAAGGTCCTGCTGCAAGGCCCGCGGGTGCTGATGAAGCAGAACAAGCCGGACGGCTTCGCCTGCGTCAGCTGCGCCTGGGCCAAGCCGGCGCATCCGCATCCGGCGGAGTTCTGCTCGAATGGCGCCCAGGCCACCGCTTGGGAAATCACCAGCAAGCGGGTCGCGCCCGATTTCTTCCAGCGCCACACCGCGACCGAGCTGGAGGCCTGGAGCGACCATGCGCTGGAAGCCGAAGGACGGCTGACCGCGCCGCTGCGCTGGGACGCGGCGAGCGACAAATACCTGGAAGTGCCGTGGCAGCAGGCCTTCGACGAGATCGGCGCCGAACTGAAGAAGCTGGACCCGGCGTCGGCCGTGTTCTACACCTCGGGCCGCGCATCACTGGAAACCGCCTACATGTTCCAGCTGCTGGCCAGGATGGTCGGCTGCAACAACCTGCCCGACAGCTCCAACATGTGCCATGAAAGCACCTCGGTGGCGCTGCCGGAAACCATCGGCGTGCCGGTCGGCACGGTGGCGCTGGACGACTTCGAATCCACCGACTGCATCTTCTTCTTCGGCCAGAATGTCGGCACCAACAGCCCGCGCATGCTGCACCAGCTGCAGGCAGCGCGCCGGCGCGGCGTGCCGGTCATCACCTTCAACCCCCTGCGCGAGCGCGGCCTGGTCAGCTTCACCAATCCGCAGGAGCCGGCGCAGATGCTGACCGCGGACGAGACCGGCATCAGCACCCAGTACCTGCAGTTAAAGGCCGGCGGCGACAGCGCCGCGCTGATGGGCCTGTGCAAGTTCCTGGTCGAATGGGACGATGCCGCCCAGCGCGAGGGCCGGGAGCGCGTGCTCGACGCCCGCTTCCTGGAACAGCATACGCACGGCTACGACGAATTCGCCGCGTCGGCGCGGGCCTGCAGCTGGGACGCCATCGAACGCGAGTCCGGCCTGGCGCGCAGTGCGCTCGAACTGGCGGCCGGCGCCTATGCCAATGCGCGCGCCGTCATCGCGGTCTACGGCATGGGCCTGACGCAGCACACCAAGGGCGTGCAGAACGTGCAGATGCTGTCCAACCTGCTGCTGATGAAGGGCAATATCGGCAAGCCCGGCGCCGGCATCTGCCCGGTGCGCGGCCATTCGAACGTACAGGGCCAGCGCACGGTCGGCATCAGCGAGAAGCCCGAGCTGGTGCCGCTGGACAAGCTGGAACAGCAGTTCGGCTTCAAGGCGCCGCGCGAGAAGGGGCTGGCGACGGTGGACACCTGCAGCGGCATCCTCGACGGCAGCGTGCGCGCCTTCATCAGCCTGGGCGGCAACTTCGTGCGCGCCGCGCCGGAAACCGACCTGCTGGAGCCGGCATGGCGACGCCTGCGGCTGTCGGTGCAGATCGCCACCAAGCTCAACCGCAGCCACGTGCTGCACGGCGAAGCCGCCTACATCCTGCCCTGCCTCGGCCGCATCGAGATCGACCGCCAGGCCAGCGGCGAGCAGGCGGTGTCGGTCGAGGACAGCACCGGCTGCATGCACGGGTCGCGCGGGCAGGTGGAGCCGGCCAGCGCCAGCCTGCTGTCGGAACCGGCCATCGTGGCGGGCATTGCACAGGCCGCGCTGCAGGCCAATCCCAAGCTGGACTGGCAGGCCTGGGTCGGCGACTACAGCCTGGTACGCGCCGAGATTGCGAAGACCTGGCCGGAAATCTTCCATGACTTCGAGGAGCGCATGTGGAAGCCGGGCGGCTTCCCGCGCCCGATCGCCGCCAGGCAGCGCGTCTGGAAGACGCCGACCGGCAAGGCTACCTTCATCGCCCCGGACGCGCTCGATGAAAACCCCGACATGCCGCAGCGGCCCGATGTGCTGACGCTCTTCACGCTGCGCGCCGACGGCCAGTTCAACACCACGATCTATCACAACGACGACCGCTTCCGCGGCGTCTACGGCACCCGCCGCGTGCTGCTGATGAACGCCGGCGACATGGAACGCCTCGGCTTCGCAGAAGGCGACCGGGTCACGGCCGCCACCCTGGCCGACGACGGCGTGGACCGCACCGTGGCCGGCCTGCGCGTGACCCCCTATAACGTGCCGCAGGGCTGCGCCGCCGGCTACTTCCCGGAGTGCAATCCGCTGATCCCGCTGTGGCACCATGCCGAGGAAAGCATGGTCCCGGCCGCCAAGGCGATCTCGATTACGCTCAGCCGCACGGAGGCCGCATGAATTGCGTAGTGAACGACACGCTGGCGGACGCCAGCTGCCAGGTCACTGCCTGGCGCCATGGACTGGCCGCCACCGAGACCGTGGTCGAGGAAGTGCCGGTCGCGCTGGTCTACAACGGCATATCGCATGCGGTGCTGCTGGCAACGCCGATGGACCTGGAAGACTTCGCGCTGGGCTTCAGCCTGGCCGAGGGCATCCTGTGCTCGGCGTCGGACCTGCATGACATCGAGGTGCAGCAGTCGGCGCAGGGCATCACGCTGGAAATGACGATCGCCAGCGGCGCGATGCATGCGCTGAAGCTGCGGCGGCGCACCCTGGCCGGACGCACCGGCTGCGGCCTGTGCGGCACCGAGAGCCTGGACCAGGTGGCGCGGCCGGTCGCGCCGGTGCAGGCC
>CAUQYP010000356.1:0-3531 GCA_963522035.1 uncultured Noviherbaspirillum sp.
TTTGCAACCGTTGCCAACGTCAAAAGCGGCTTCGCGGCTAAGCCTTGCTGGCGGAAGAAGCAATACTTATGTCCTGTCGGACGACCAAGCCGGGTTTCGGCCCGGCAGCCGACCTACTTCTCTTGCGTCGCCAAGAGAAGTAGGCAAGAGAAGGCGACCCCGATGATGGCGGTCCGCGCTTCGCACGGACTGCACACGCCGCTGGCACCGAAATCGGGAAGCGTCGGAAACTCGCTTCGCTCAGACAGCCGACGCTTCTTTATCCGATTTCGGCACCAGCGACGTGTCGCCATCGACGGGGACCCACGTCAAAAGCCGCGTCAAAAGCAACGGCAACGGCAACGGCAACTGTCGCTACGCGGAACGTCAAAAGCAACGGCAACTGTCGCGGCGCGGAACGTCAAGGGCAACGGCAACTGTCGCTGCGCGTAGCAACTAGTATCGCTTACAGGCCGATTCGTGCAACTAACTGCCTGCCGGCGGCGCAGCGAACATGGATGCGATCCGTGGCAGCCGATCGCGGCCCCTTGTGCCAGTACATGCCGCCGCGCACCTGCGCCGCTTTCGCCAGCGCTTCTTTAAAGGCGGAAAACCCAGCGGAGGTATCATTATTCTGGCGCATGGCGTCCTCCGGCAACTCCCGGCAGAAACCGTTTTCGGTATTTTTCGTCATTTTTCAATATCATGCCGAAACTTATTAAATTTCAGATACTTGGGCGTTATATTCCTGGGCATTTCGACTGTTCCAGCCAGCTTGGCGCCCAGCCAGCAGCACGGCGCGAAAGGCCCGCAGCCATCTCGCACCGGCAAGCCCCCGCCGCTCAGCTTAGTCCCACCACCGGGATCGCCGCGCCATGGATCGCGCGGGCATCGTCCGACGCCAAGAACGCAATCACATTCGCCAGCGACGCTGGCTTGACCCAGCGCGCGAAGTCCGCGCCCGGCATGTCCCTCCGGTTCTCGGGCGTGTCGATGATGCTGGGCAGCACGCAGTTGACGTTGATATTGCACTCCCTGAGTTCCGCCGCCATGGACTCGGTGATGCGTATCACCACGTCCTTGGAGGCGCAGTAGGCGCCCATGTTCGCCACGCCTTTCAGGGCGGCATTGGCGGCGACGTTGACGATCTTGCCGCTGCCGGCGCCTATCATGTGCGGCACTACCGCGTGAACTGCATGCAGCACGCTGCGGGCGTTCAGGTCGAACAGGAAATTCCAGTCCTGCTCCGGCGTTTCGTGTACTGCATGGCCCATCCGGAAACCGCCGGCAATGTTGCATAGCACGTCGATGCGGCCATGGCGGTCGGCCGCGTCCTTCACGGCTGCCGCGACCTCGGCGCGGTCCAGCAGGTCGGCGGCGGCAAAGCGCTGCCGCTCGCTTTCCTGGGCATAGCATTGCTCCAGCCGCTGCCGGTCGAGGTCGAGCAGCACCAGGCTTGCACCGTTGTCCCTGAACCGTGCGGCGACCGCCTGCCCGAGGTTGCCGCAGGCGCCCGTAATCAATACCACCTGGTTTTTTTCATTCATGGTCTGCTCCTCCAAAGCATTAAGCCTGACGCCGCGGCGGCGGCGTTTCTTCCCAGCCGCATTGTCTCCGTTTCGCCAGGCGCGCGCATGGTCATCGGTCAAAAACAGGTACTCGCTCCGGCGTGGCAACGATATCAAAGCAGCATGCAAAAATGCTCTTGAAATTTAAAACGGCCGTCCCTATTCTTCGCATCGAAGGCCTGATGGCCGTCGTGTAGACGCAGTTTCAGACAAGGAAAGGAGGACTGAAAAATGTTCCAGTCAGTGTTTCAAAACGACTTGTTTTCCGAGCTGCAGCAACTGCAGCAGCAAATGCAGAGGGCGTTCGACCTTGGCGCCGGCGCCGGCATCCGCGGCAACGGCATGACTGCTTACCCGATGCTCAATGTCGGCAAGACGCCGGAGTCGGTCGAGCTGTATGCATTCGCGCCCGGCCTCGACCCGGCCAGCATCGACGTCAACCTGGAACGCGGCGTGCTGAGCATCGCCGCCGAACGCAAGAGCGACCTGCCCGGGCAGGATCAAAAAGCCACTGTGCATATCAACGAGCGTTTCGCCGGCCGCTTCCGGCGCGTGCTGAGCATGCCGGACGATATCGACCCGGGCAATGTCACGGCGCAGTACAAGGACGGCGTATTGCACATCCAGCTGAAGCGGCGCGAGTCGGCACAGCCGCGCCGGATCAGCGTTCAGTAATCCGTGTTCAGTAAGGAGGATCATCATGAGCGACAAGAACACCGTGGCGAAACAGGACACGCAGATGCCGCAGGAAAGACAGGGCCAGAAGGACAAGCGTGACATGGCGATGGTGCCGCCGGTGGACGTGATCGAGGACGCCTCGGGCATCACGCTGTTGGCAGACCTGCCCGGCGTGTCGAAGGAAAAGCTCAACATCCAGCTGGAGCCCGACAGCCTGACCATCGAGGGCGAGGTATCGCTGGAAATGCCGGGCGGCATGGAGTCGTCGCATGCGGAAGTGCGGCTGCCGCGCTACCGCAGGGTATTCAGCCTGTCGCGCGAGCTCGATACCGAGAACACATCGGCCGAGTTAAGGAACGGCGTGCTGACGCTGCGCATACCGAAGGCCGCGCATGTGCAGCCGCGCCGTATCGAGGTGAAAGCCGGCTGAAGCGCGTTCGCTCCGTTGCAAGCGCAAGCGCAGGACGAAAAAAAACGGCGGGATTCCCGCCGTTTTTTTCTTGCACCGCTACGCTGATCAGCGTGGCTTGCGTGTGCTGTCGACCAGGTCTTCAGCCTTGTCCTGCACGTCGCCTGCTGCCTTTTGCGACTTGCCCTCGACCTGCTTGGCCAGGCCCTTGGCTTCCTGTTCCTTGGATCCCACGATCTCGCCAGCGGTTTCCTGTACTTTGCCTGCGATGTCCTTGGCAGTACCTTTGATCTGGTTCTCGTTCATGGTCTTCTCCTAATAGGTTGTCAGAGCACTTCTTGCTGAAGTGATGGGTGCATCTTATCTCGACAGTAAGGATTTGCCAGTAGGACAACTGCCTGAGCTGATGTAGGACTGGGGGACGTTTTCCCGGCGGCGTTTGGACCACGTTGATGGTCCTGCGCCCTACTGGTAATACCCGTAGGGCATCGCCCCTGAAAGCTCGCCGCACTCGTTCGGATAATAGGGACGGTAGCTGCGCATCGCTTCACAGCGGTTGCGCGCTGCGCGCTCCTCGGGGCCGGGAAGCACGAAGCCCGAACCTGCGCAGGCGGTTAGCAGCAGGATTATCAATGCGATGGCAAGGCTCTTCATTTTCCAACTCCTCTAGAACAATTTCATGCGGACGTGCCCGGCGGGCCTATAAACGATATCGCTTGTTGCGCGCAGCGACAGTTGCCGTTGCTTTTGCCCGCGCAGCGACAGTTGCTTTTGCTTTTGCCCGCGCAGCGACAGTTGCTTTTGCTTTTGCCCGCGCAGCGACAGTTGCAGTTGCAGTTGCAGTTGCCGTTGCCGTTGCCGTTGCCGTTGCTTTTGACGCTGCCTTTGACGTGGATC
>CAUQYP010000357.1:0-3483 GCA_963522035.1 uncultured Noviherbaspirillum sp.
CGGCCACGGCCACGGCCACGGCCACGGCCACGGCCACGGCCACGGCCACGGCAACTGTCGCTGCGCGGTGCTACAGGCAACAGCAACTGTCGCTACGCGGAACGGCAACGGTCGCAGCGCGGCAATGGCGCTTCTGGTGCAGGCCGGCATGGCAATGCTCTGCGCAGCTGCGCACCCCTCTCGTCCGCACGCTATTTTGCCGAGCGAAACGCTATTTCGAAATCGAGCCTAATATGCTACCTTCGGTCATCCCTACCCGACAGTAGCGGCAGCGACCCATGCACGGCGCTGCCGCCCGCAATCCACCATGAGCACACCCGGCATTTCCCCGACCGACGGCGGCAGCGAACTGGCAGACGATGCCGCCCGCACCGGCGAAGACCGCTATTACATTACCGCGCTGGCCCGCGGCCTGGACGTGCTGGCCTGCTTCCGCTCCGGCGACCGCTCGCTGTCGAACCAGCAGATCGCCGAGCGCTGCGGCCTGCCCAAGTCCACCGTCACCCGCATCACCTACACGCTGACCCGGCTGGGCTACCTGGTGCAGCTGCCGGACGGCGGCCGTTATGCGCTCGGCAATGCGACCCTGGCGCTGGGCAGCGCGACACTGGCGCGGATGGACGTGCGCCAGCTTGCGCGGCCGCTGATGCACGAGCTGGCCGAGTTCTCCGGCGCCACCGTCGCCATCGCGGTGCGCGACAAGCTGTCCATGATCTACGTCGAGGTGTCCCACAGCACCGCCGCGCTGGCGCTGACGCTGCAGGTCGGCTCACGCATACCGCTGGCCACCTCGGCCATCGGCCGCGCCTACATGGCGCGGGCCTCGGAGCAGGAACGCGCCGAGATCCTGGGCCGCGCCGGCGAGCTCGACGACCAGGCCTATGCAAACGTCGTCACCGGCCTCGAACGGGCGCTAGCCGACGACCGCGACTACGGCTGCGCCACCTCGTTCGGCGACTGGCAAAAGAATGTCAACGGCATCGCGGTGGGGTTCCGCCCTGTCAGCGGCAATTCGGCGATGGCCATCAACTGCGGCGGTCCGTCTTCCAGCCTGTCGATGACGTTCCTGCTCGACGAAGTGCGTCCGCGGCTGCTTGAACTGGCGCACCGGCTGGAGATGAGCGCGGTGCGTTGATGACAAGCGCCATTGCGCTGCACCATGCCGTCCCCGTACAATTGCGCCGTTCTGGTGCCCGCGGCCGTGTCCATGGCCGCAGTTAAACGGGAAACGCCAGGCCTGCAATCCGCATCCGCAGGCCAAGGCGTGCTGCCCCCGCAACGGTAAAGCAAGCGTCGCATTCATGCGGCAGCCTTCACTCGAGACCACTGTGCATTCTGCATGGGAAGGTGGGAAGGTAGTTCTTGCCAGCCCGGATACCGGCCAGGATAGGTGGAAGCAGGCGCACGTCGTCCTGCCTGGCTTCCGTTCAATCCGGCCCGCGGGGAAGCAGGCCGGTTGTCTGCCCACACACTCACTTCATGACCACAACCCGTAACCCGCGCACGGCATCGTTCCGTACGCCGCTGCTTGCCGCCGGCATCAGCACCCTCGTTGCATTCCCACTGACCGCGGCAGCCCAGCAGGCCCGTACCGAAGCCACGCTTTCGCCGGTGCAGGTCACGTCCAGCCGCACGCCGCAACCGGCGCGCGACGTGTTGGCCGACAACATCGTCATCACGGCCGAGGACATCGCCGCGTCCGGCCACAAGAATCTCGACGAACTGCTGCAGCAGCGGCGCAGCATCGAGATCTCGCGCAATGGCGGCCCCGGCACCAATGCGTCGCTGTTCCTGCGCGGCGCGTCGAATTCGCAGAACGTGGTGCTGATCGACGGCGTGCGGGTCGCGTCCTCCAGCGTCGGCGGCGCCACCTGGTCGGCGCTGCCGCTGTCGCAGATCGACCATATCGAGATCGTCTATGGCCCGCGTTCGACCATCTACGGCGCCGACGCCATCGGCGGCGTGGTGCAGATCTTCACCCGCAAGGGCCAGGGCCCGCTGCGCTTCAATGCCGACGTTGGCGCCGGTAGCTACGGCACCCGCACGCTCGACGGCGGCCTGTCCGGCGAGACCGGCGGCGAGCACAGCGTGCATTACTCGTTCAATGTGGGCCGCGAGAGATCCGAAGGCTTTTCGGCGACTACCCCGGACAACCTGTTTTCCTATAACCCGGACCGCGACGGCTACAAGCGCGAGAGCGGCAGCGGCCAGCTGTCGATGGACCTGGCGCAGGGCCACGAGATCGGCCTGCGCTTCCTGCAAAGCCGGCTGGACGCGCAGTTCGACAATGGCGACACCGGCTACGACGACCGCACCATCACCGACATCGGCGCCTACTCGGTCTTCAGCCGCAACCGCCTGCTGCCGAACTGGACCAGCCTGCTGCAACTCTCGCGCGGCGTCGACAAGTCACGCACGCCGTCCGACTTCGGCGACGCCGTCGGCAACACCCGGCAGGACATGATCACCTGGCAGAACGACATCGCGCTCGGTCCCGACCTGCTGCAACTGCTGCTGGAACGGCGCATCGAGCATGTCGACACCAGCGACCAGGGCGTGTCCGGCAGCCGCGCCACCAACTCGCTGGCAGCTGTGTACCAGCTCAGGCGCGGCGCGCACCTGGCCAGCGCCAGCGTGCGCAACGACGACAGCACGCAGTACGGTTCCAAGACCACCGGCAGCCTGGCCTACGGCTACCGGCTCACCGACGCCCTCAGGGTCAACGGCAGCGTCGGCACCAGCTTCCGCGCGCCGTCGTACAACGAGCTGTACTACCCGAAGTACGGCGTGCCGACCAACCGTCCCGAGTCGGGCAGGAATGTCGAAGCCGGCGTCTACTACGAGAAGGGCAACGACCAGTTCAGCGCCGTGTATTACCGCAACCGCGTGACCGACCTGCTGGTCTATGCGCTGCCATGCCCGGTGTCGCCGGCCTTCTACAACTTCGGCTGCGCGTACAACGTCAACGAGGCGCTGCTGACCGGCGTGACGCTGGGCGCATCGACTCGCATGGGGCCGTTCACGCTGCGCGGCTCGCTGGACTTCCAGAACCCGCGCGACGAGACCACCGACAAGCTGCTGGCGCGCCGCGCCCGCCGCCACGGCACGCTGGCGCTGGACTACCGGGCCGGTCCGCTGCTGGCCGGCGTCGAGACCCAGTTCTCCGGCAAGCGCTTCGACGACACGGCCAACACCAACGAGCTGGGCGGCTATGCGCTGCTGAACCTGGTCGCCAACTACACGTTCAGCCGCGACTGGTCGGCGTATGCGCGCTGGAACAACGTGCTCGACAAGGACTACCGGCTGACCAACGGCTATGCCACGCCCGGCTCGAATGTCTTTGTCGGCGTGCGCTACGGCTTCCGCTAGGGCGATGTGATGCGCCAGCCGCCAGCAGCCCTCGCTTCCGCCGCCACCGTGCGGCAACGCGCGCCGCTGCTGGGCGCGCTGGTGCTGCTGGCGCTGGCCTGCATGGTGTTCGCC
>CAUQYP010000358.1:0-3473 GCA_963522035.1 uncultured Noviherbaspirillum sp.
AGAAGTAGGTCGGCTGCCGGGCCGAGACCCGGCTTGGTCGTCCGGCAGGCCCAGCCGAATTGCTTCACCTGCCAGTGCAAGGCAGCCGCGAAGCCGCTTTTGCCGTTGGCAACGGTTGCAAAGCGCAAGGCAACATTGCCATCAGACCCGCGGCACCTGCATCCCCCTCTGCACCGCCGGCCGCGCGCCTACCTCCCGCAACCATCTTTCCACGGAAGGCTTCCCTGCCAGCCCTTGCGCCAGCGGCTCTTCCAGGAACGTCGTCGCTGCAAACATCCACGGATACGCCGCCATATCGGCAATCGAATACGCGTCACCCGCCAGGTAACGCGACTGCGCCAGTTGCCGCTCGATCACGCCCAGCAGGCGTTCCCCTTCCTCGGTAAACCTCGCAATCGCCGCCGGCGTCTTTTCTTCCGCCCGCTTGGCGAAATAGCCGAGCTGGCCCAGCATCGGCCCAAGGCTGCCGATCTGCCAGTGCAGCCATTCCATCGCCCGATAACGCTCGGGGCCGGACGCCGCGAGAAACTTGCCGCTTTTTTCAGCCAGGTAGGTCAGGATCGCGCCGCTTTCAAATATCGACAGCGAACCGCCGCCGACGTCATGGTCGACAATGGCCGGAATCTTGTTGTTCGGTGAAATTTTCAGGAATTCAGGTGCGAACTGCTCGTCCTGGCCAAGGTTGACCGGCTTTACTTCATACGGCCACCCGAGCTCTTCCAGCATGATGGGCACCTTGCGGCCGTTCGGCGTGGTCCATGTATATAGTGTGATCATGTTCATGTCTTTCCTGGTCAGGGTCGCGAAGGCAGCGGCCAATGCCGCAGCCTGTATGCGACGCCGGCAATGCGGCAATGTTCCGCCCGGCTTTGTGACGCCGGCCACAACAGTCCGGGCAGGCGGGCGTATCATGCTGCAAAACCGGAGCGACCTTCCAGCTTATGTCCAATCGCCAAGAGTCTGACCGAAGCGCTTCTCCCGCCGATGCCGATGCTGCAAATGCCGGTTCGGCCGATTCGTCGCACTTGCACAGAAATGTATTGCGCTGGGCGCGCTTCGTGATGGCGGCCATGTGTTCGTTCGCCATCTGTGCGCTGATGACGGTTTTTTATTTCCTCGACCTCATGCCGGGCTTCGTCGCCGCCAGCGGCGCCGTGCTGATACTCGGCAGCGTGCTGCTGTTCTTCGTGGTGTTCCACTGGCGCCTGAACCTGCGCGCGGCCGACCCCAGCCTGACCGTGCCGATGACGCTGGTGTCGGTGCTCTGCCTTTTGTACGTGATGCTGGGCGCCGGCATCGCGCGCGATACCTTTGTCAGTTTCTTCGGACTGGTGCTGCTGTTCGGCGTTTTCCGCTACACCACCCGCACGCTTATCCTGCATGCGGGGCTGATGCTGCTGGGGTATGCCGCGGTGATCTTCATTAACTGGCGTGGCAGGCCGCACGGCGCCGACCTGGTTGTCGATGTCGCGCGCTGGCTGACGCTGGCGACCGTGCTGCCGCTGTTTACGCTGATAGGCGGCCAGATGATGGCGGGCCGGCGCGCCGCAGTGCAAAGGCTGCGCGACAGCGAGGAGCGGTTCCGGCGGCTTACCGCGCTGTCGTCCGACTGGTACTGGGAGCAGGACAGCCAGCTGCGTTTCACCACGCTGTCTCCCGGACTCGAGGCCAAGGCCGGCATCGCGCCGGCCCGGCTGATTGGAAAGACCTTGCCCGAAGTCGCCGCCGCGCCGGGGCGTGCCAGCTGGGAAGCCTACGATGCGGCCAGCACTTCCCGGCTCCCGTTCGCCAGCATCGAATGCCAGTCGACCGACGACAGCGGCGTGCTGCGATGGTTGAGCCTGTCGGGCGAGCCGCTGTTCGACGCCGCCGGCAGTTTCCTCGGCTACTACGGCACCGGGCGCGACATCACGGCGCGCAAGCAGGCCGAGGAACGCATCCATTTCCAGGCGCACCACGACGCGCTGACCGGCTTGCCCAACCGGCTGCTGCTGCTGGACCGGCTCGAGCACGCGATTGCGCAAGCCGACCGCGACGGCCATGCGCTGTGGGTGGCCTTCATCGACCTCGACCGTTTCAAGCGCATCAACGACAGCCTGGGCCACAAGTCGGGCGACCTGCTGCTGCAGGGCGTGGCCAAGCGCATGCAGGACCATTTGCGGCCGGTCGACACTATTGCGCGGCTGGGCGGCGACGAGTTCGTGCTGGTGCTGTCGGACTGGCCCGCAGGCAGCTTGTCGCTGGGCCTGATACAGCAGCTGCTGGACGCCGTGAGCACACCGTTCACCGCGGGCGGCAACGCCATCACCATCAGTTGCAGCGCCGGCATCGCCGTCTATCCAGGCGACGCCACGACCGCCGAGTTGCTGGTCGAGCGGGCCGACGTGGCGATGTACCGGGCCAAGGAGTCCGGGCGCAATAACGCGCATTTCTACAAGGCCGAAATGAATGCGCTGGCGATGCACCGGCTGCGCCTGGAGAGCGACCTCAGGAGTGCACTGGAAGCCGATGAGTTCGTGCTGCACTACCAGCCGCAGATGGACCTGGCGACCGGTCGCATCGTCGGCGTCGAGGCGCTGCTGCGCTGGCAGCAGGCACGGCCTGGCCTGACGCAGCCGCTCGACTTCATCGGCGTGGCCGAGGAAATCGGCCTGATCGTGCCGCTGGGCGACTGGGTGCTGGAAACCGCCTGCAGGCAGGCGGTGGCCTGGCAACGCAGCGGCTGCGCCGACCTGCGCATGGCGGTCAACCTGTCGGCCCGGCAGTTTGCGCAGGAGGGGCTGGTGGCGACCATATCGGCCGCGCTGCAGCGTTCCGGGCTGCACCCGTCCCTGCTGGAAATCGAAATCACGGAGAGCCTGATGATGGCCGACGTCGAACAGGCGGTGATGACGCTGGCCGCTCTCAAGCGGCTCGGCGTGCATGTGTCGGTAGACGATTTCGGGACCGGTTATTCAAGCCTCGCCTACCTGAAGCGCTTCCCGATCGACGTGCTGAAAATCGACCGGTCATTCATACGCGACATCGCGGTCGATGCCAGCGACGCCGCCATCGTCGCGGCCATCATCTCGCTGGCGCACAGCCTTGGCTTGTCGGTGGTGGCAGAAGGCGTCGAACAGCAGGACCAGCTGATCTACCTTGCCAACTGCGGCTGCGATACGGTGCAGGGCTACATGGTAAGCCCGCCGATGCGCGCCGAAGCGCTGGAACATTTCCTGCGCGCTGCGCCCGCCGCCGCGCCGGCAATCGGTGCCGGCCAACGGCGGGCGTAGGGGCAAGCTTGTTCAGCCTAAGGCAGTTCCGTGCTGACTTCCCTGAGCCGGGCTGCAAGCAATATTGCATGTCGCGCGCAGCGACAGTTGCCGTTGCAGTTGCACGCGCAGCGACAGTTGCCATTGCTTTTGCCCGCGCAGCGACTTTGCTTTTGCTTTTGACGCTGCTTTTGACGTGGATCCCCGTTAGACGGCGACGCG
>CAUQYP010000359.1:0-3405 GCA_963522035.1 uncultured Noviherbaspirillum sp.
GATTTCGGCACCAGCGACGTGTCGCCATCGACGGGGACCCACGTCAAAAGCCGCGGCAACGGCAAAGGCAACTGTCGCTGCGCGGAAGTAGCGCTTCTGGCGCAAGCCAGCATGAAAATGCGCTAATCCGGCGCGACCGATTCCCTTCCGGTTTCAAATCCCGGGGCCTACCGGCCGCAGCCATAACGCAGGTTAAAAACACCCAACGTATGCAAGGTCATTCATATTGTTGAAGCTTAGGCCGATGCGTACCATCCCAGCATGGCAACAGCGCGGATCAGACACCTGTGCAATGGCACACGCCAGAGCCCAGGCAGGCTGCCTTCGTTTCATGTTTTGCCGCGCAGGCAATACTTAAAAAACGCGAATTTAAATTTAATTAATTAAAGGGAGACCAGGAAATGCTGAACATGAAACGACGCCTGCTGATGGCGGCCCTGCTGGCAGCGACAGCGCTGCCCGCGCTCGCGCAGGAAGTCATCAAGCTGTCGACCACGACCAGCACGGAAAACTCGGGCCTGCTGCAGTACCTGCTGCCGGCCTTCGAGGCAAAGACGAATACCAAGGTCCATGTAATCTCGGTCGGCACCGGCAAGGCGCTGGAAATGGCCAAGAATGGCGATGTCGACGTGACGCTGGTGCATGCGCGGCCCTCCGAGGACAAGTTCGTCGCGGAAGGCCACGGCGTGAACCGCCGGGACGTGATGTACAACGACTTCATCATTGTCGGGCCGACGTCGGACCCGGCCGGCATCAAGGGCAGCCGCGACGTGCTGGCAGCGTTGAAAAAGATCACGGACAGCAAGGCGAAATTCATTTCGCGCGGCGACAACTCCGGCACCGACCAGATGGAGAAGGCCTACTGGCAGCAGGTCGGCGCGAAACCCGAAGGCAGCGCCTACGTGTCGGCCGGACTGGGCATGGGCGAAGTGCTGAACATGGCAGCCGAAATGCAGGCGTACACGCTGACCGACCGGGCTACCTATGGCGCCTACCGCGCAAAGACCGGGCTGGCGGTCGCGGTCGAGGGCGATAAGAAGATGTTCAACCCCTACGGCATCATCGCGGTCAATCCGGACCGGCACAAGTCGGTCAACTACAAGGGCGCGATGCAGCTGATCGAATGGATCACTTCCAGCGAAGGGCAGGGCAGGATAGCCAGCTTCAAGGTCGACGGGCAGCAGCTGTTCTTCCCGTCGGCAGGCAAGTAAGCAGGCGAAGTGGCGCATGTACGCCGGCATTGCGCCGCAAGGGCGGCATAATGCACGATTTAAACGCAGGCAGGTCACGCAATGCACCCTGAGCTCATGATGGACGATCGCATCAGCGACGTTGACGCGCTCGAGCAGCTGTTCGGCAAGCCGGTGCATACCGCACGGCAGGAATCGGACCATATCCATGCGGGCTTTCGCGCGTTCATCGAGGAAGCGCCGTTCATCATCCTTGCAAGCTGCGGGGCCGACGGCCTCGACGCATCGGCAAAAGGCGACGCCGGCGGCTTCGTGCGCGTCATCGATGAAAAGACGCTGCTCATTCCCGAACGGGGCGGCAATGGACGCAACGACAGCCTGCGCAACATCATCGGCAATCCGCAGGTGGCCCTGACTTTTTTCATTCCGGGCCGGGCGGAGCTGCTGCGCGTGAGCGGCCAGGCGACTCTCAGCGTGGCCCCGCACCTGCTGGCGAAGTACACGAAGCCGCCCCGCTGCGTGATCCTGGTGCGGGTGGACGAGGTTTTTTCCCAATGTTCCCGGGCTGTCCAGCAGTCGCACCTTTGGTCGCCGGCGATGCCATTGCATCGGCTACCCGGCAGCGTCGACGAGGCCTAGGCGATGGCGGTTTCCTGCAGTGCGTGGGCGTATCGACACGACCTGCTCCGGCGCCCATAAAAAATGAAAATTCGCATCCGCCCCAGCTTCTACGTCGAACTCGATAATGCAAGGCCCTATCCGCTGGAGAAGGCGCTGGGCCTGCTGCGGGAAATCGAGAATACCGGCAACCTGCGCGCTGCCTGCGCGGCAGTCTCGGTGTCCTACCGCAGCGCATGGGACCTGCTCGGCGAACTGGAAAAAATCCTGGGCGGGCGGGTAGTCGACATGACCAGGGGCAAGGGCTCGTCCCTGACCGAGCTTGGCAAGCGGCTGGTATGGGCCGAAAAGCTGACCCATGCGCGGTTCGATCCGCTGCTCAATTCCATGGGAATCGAGATCGACTCCGAGATACAGGGCGCGCTGCACCGGGTGCAAAGCCACCTGAAGATCTACGCCAGCCATGGCTTCGCGGTGGCCGCGCTGAACACGCATCTCGAGCAGCTCGGCGCGCCCGTGGAACTGAGCTACCGCGGCAGCGTCGAGGCGCTGCGCGCGCTGCATCGCGGCGCCTGCGACATCGCCGGCTTCCATGTCCCCGTGGGTGAGCTGGAAGCCGCTGTATTCCTGCAGCTCCGGGACCTGTTCAAGCCGACCGATGTCCTCATCAACGTGGCGACGCGGCGCCAGGGACTGATGGTGCCGAAGGGGAACCCCAGGAACATCTGGTCCCTGCAGGACCTGCTCGGCCCTGGCGTCGTCATTGTCAACCGCCAGCCTGGGTCCGGCACCCGGGTCATTCTCGACCTGATGCTGAAGCAGCTCGGCCACAGCGGCCAGGCCATTGCCGGCTTCGAAAGCGTCGAACTGACCCATGCCGCCGTTGCCGCCTACGTCGCCAGCGGGAAAGCGGACGCCGGACTTGGCGTGGAGACAGCGGCGCGCCAGTTCGACCTCGATTTCGTGCCCATCCTGGCGGAACGGTATTTTTTCGTCTGCGCTGCGTCGACGCTGGCCGACCCGCGATTCGAGGAAGTGCTGGCGTTCCTGAAGAACGCCCGGTTCCAGGCGGAGGTGAGCAAGCTGCCAGGCTACGATGCCGGCGCGATGGGTTCCGTCATGTCCTTGCATGCGGCGTTTCCGGGGCTGGCGCCCTGAGCCCTGGCGCATAGGGGCAAGCCGTTCCGCGCAGCGACAGTTGCGGTTGCCCGTGACGTTCCGCGCAGCGACAGTTGCCGTTGCCGTTGCTTTTGACGCGGCTTTTGACGCGGCTTTTGACGTGGGTCCCCGTTGATGACGCCACGTCGCTGGTGCCGAAATCGGATAAAGAAGCGTCGGCTGTCTGAGCGAAGCGAGTTTCCGACGCTTCCCGATTTCGGTGCCAGCGGCGTGGGCACCCCGCGTAGCGGGGCGGCATCTCCGGGGTCGCCTTCTCTTGCCTACTTCTCTTGGCGACGCAAGAGAAGTAGGTCGGCTGCCGGGCCGAGACCCGGCTTGGTCGTCCGGCAGGCTAAGCCGAATTGCTTCACCCGCCAACGCGAGCCAGCCGCGAAGCCGCTTTTGACGTTGGCAACGGTTGCAAAGCGCAAGACGCCAT
>CAUQYP010000360.1:0-3358 GCA_963522035.1 uncultured Noviherbaspirillum sp.
GGTCGGCCTGGCCGGGCGCGCCCCGCTGCTGCAGCGCCGCGGCGCGGCAATGGCGGCACGGCCTGACGTGTTCGGCCAGCCGGCCCGTCTTGGCAACCTGTACGACGCGCTGGCCGCGCGCGCCGGGCAGGGCCGCATCGAAGCTGGCGCGGTGCTGCAGTTGCTGCTGCAAACACTGGGGCCGGTCTGGCCGGGGCGGATCGACGTCGACGGCGTCAGCCTGGGCGACTGCTGGCGCCACCCGGGCACCGACGACGGCCTGGTGCCCTTCCACAAGCTGACCCAGTGGCTGACCTATTCGATGCTGGAGCCGCTGGAGGAAGCCGGCCTGGTCGTGACCGGGCTGGACGCGTTGACCGGGCTGCCGGAATACCGCAATGGCGGTCTGCTGCTCGACTTTGGCATAATCACGCCCCGCGACACCAGCTTCTTCCAGCGGCTGCTGACGGTGGATGAACCGGCAGTGGTCGAGTGGCGCGCACTGACCGTGATGCTGCTCGACCGGATGGCCGACGCGGTGCGCGCCGAACTGGGCGTCACCGCCGTCGACTTTCCGCTGGCGCGCATCCTGGAAGGCGGCACCTGGGCCGCGGGCCGCCGGATCGCCGCCGAGCGCCGCCCCGGAGGCGCGCCGCCGGTCAGCATCGCCAGCGATGGCACCGTGTTTTAACATTGAAAGGAACTGCCGATGAATCCGGACTACACCGTCATCACGCACCCGCTGATCCAGCACAAGCTGACCTTCATGCGCGACCAGAACACCACCACCGACAACTTCCGCCGGCTGCTGCGCGAGATCAGCCAGATGCTGGCCTATGAAGTCACGCGCGACCTGCCGACCGAGCTGATCACCATCGACACGCCGCTGGCGACCATCGAGTCGCCTGTCATCAGCGGCAAAAAGCTGTGCCTGGTGTCCATCCTGCGCGCCGGCAACGGCATGCTGGACGGCATGCTCGACGTGCTGCCCTCCGCGCGCGTCGGCCATATCGGCCTGTACCGCGACCCGGAGACGCTGGAGCCGGTCGAATATTATTTCAAGATGCCCGACGACATCGGCGCGCGCCTAGTCATCGTGGTCGACCCGATGCTGGCGACCGGCAACTCGGCCATCGCCGCGCTGCACCGGCTCAAGGAGAGCGGCGCCACCACCATCAAGTACGTGTGCCTGCTGGCTTCGCCGGAAGGGATGGCGGCGCTGCGCGCGGCCCACCCCGACGTGCCGGTGGTGGCTGCCGCGCTGGACGAGCGGCTCAACGAGCATGGCTACATCGTGCCCGGCCTCGGCGACGCCGGCGATCGCATGTTCGGCACCCGCTAGAGCACTGCCAGGGCACGGGCGATGGCCGATCCGCGCTGCAAGGGCCGCATCCGCCTCGCCAACGAGGCGGACATCCTGCATGCGGCCGAGCAGGTGTTCGCCCGCGCCGGCTATGCCGGCGCGACCATGGCGGACATTGCCGCCTGCGCCGGCATACCGAAGTCCAACCTGCATTACTACTTCGGCACCAAGCGCGAGATCTACCGCGCGGTGCTGACGCACATCCTGGCGCTGTGGCTGGCGCCGGCCGACAGCATCCGCGAGGACAATGACCCGCGCACCGCGCTGTCGGACTACATCGACGCCAAGATGGCGCTGACGGCCAGTCACCCGGACGCCTCGCGCGTGTTCGCCTGCGAGGTGCTGCATGGGGCCGAGGAGATCGGCGACATTTTGCGCTGCGACCTGCGGCAGCTGGTCGAGAGGAAGTCCGCCGTCATCGAGCGCTGGGTCGCCGACGGGCGAATGGCCCCGGTGGACGCGCACCACCTGTTCTTCACCATCTGGGCCGCGACCCAGACCTATGCCGACTTCGAGGCCCAGGTCTGCGCGGTGCTGGACGTGGGCGAACTGGACGCGTCCGGCATCGGCCGGGCGACGACGCATGTGAAGACCCTGCTGCTGCGCGGCTGCGGCCTGGCCTGACATCCCGATTGACTAAAAGGAGCAACGATGCTGGACATGGTCATACGCAACTGCACGCTGGCCGACGGCCGCAGCGGCCAGGATATCGGCATACGGGACGGCCGCATCGTCGCGCTGGAGCCGCAGCTCGCCGCCGCGGCCGGCGAGACGCTGGACGCCGCCGGCCAGCTGGTCAGCGCGCCTTTCGTCGACGCCCACTTCCACATGGACTCGACGCTGTCGTTCGGCCTGCCGCGCGTGAACCTGTCGGGCACGCTGCTCGAAGGCATTGCGCTATGGGGCGAACTCAAGCCGCAGTTGAAGCAGGAAGCGCTGGTCGAGCGCGCGCTGGCGTATTGCGACTGGGCGGTGGCCAGGGGCCTGCTGGCGATCCGCAGCCATGTCGACGTCTGCGACGACCGGCTGCTGGCGGTGGAGGCGCTGCTGCATGTGCGCGAGCGGGTGCGGCCCTATCTCGACCTGCAGCTGGTGGCCTTTCCGCAGGACGGCGTGCTGCGCTCGCCCAATGCGCTGGCCAACCTGACGCGGGCGCTGGACATGGGGGTGGACGTGGTCGGCGGCATCCCGCATTTCGAGCGCACCATGGCCGACGGCGCCGAGTCGGTGCGCGTGCTGTGCGAACTGGCGGCGGCGCGCGGGCTGATGGTCGACATGCATTGCGACGAGACCGATGACCCGATGTCACGCCACATCGAGACGCTGGCCTGTCATGCGCAGCGCCTCGGCATGCAGGGCAGGGTGACCGGCTCGCACCTGACGTCCATGCATTCGATGGACAACTACTATGTCTCCAAGCTGCTGCCGCTGATGCGCGAGTCGGGCGTGGCGGCCATTGCCAACCCGCTCATCAACATCACGCTGCAGGGCCGGCACGACACCTACCCGAAGCGGCGCGGCATGACGCGGGTGCCGGAGCTGCTGGCGGCCGGCGTGCCGGTGGCGTTCGGGCATGACTGCGTGATGGACCCGTGGTATGGGCTGGGCAGCGGCGACATGCTGGAGGTGGCGCACATGGGGCTGCATGTGGCGCAGATGACGGGGCAGGATGGGATACGGGCGTGCTTTCGGGCGGTGACTTCGACGCCGGCGGGCATCCTCGGGCTGGACGGCTATGGGGTGGAAGTCGGCTGCCGGGCCGACCTGGTGGTGCTGCAGGCGCGGGATCCGGTGGAGGCGATACGCTTGCGCTCTGCGCGGCTGGCGGTGATACGGGGTGGGAAGGTGATAGCGAGGACGGCGCCGGTGGTGGCGGCGCTGGACCTGCCGGGGCGGCCGGCGGAGACGCGTTTCCAGCTGGGCTAGCGCATTTTCATGCTGGCTTGCTTTAGCAGCGCCACTTCCGCGCAGCGACAGGTGCTGTTGCTGTTGCTGTTGCTGGTGCTGTTGGCGCGG
>CAUQYP010000361.1:0-3354 GCA_963522035.1 uncultured Noviherbaspirillum sp.
ACGGCAACGGCAACTGTCGCTACGCGGAACGTCAAGGGCAACGGCAACTGTCGCTACGCGGAACGTCAAGGGCAACGGCAACTGTCGCTACGCGGAACGTCAAGGGCAACTGTCGCTGCGCGGGGCTTAATGCAACAGCAACTGTCGCTGCGCGGAAGCGGCGCTTCTGGTTCAAGCCAGCATGAAAATGTGCTAGCCGCTGGCTGCGTCTTTACAAAGCTATCATCTCGACCCGCTCGCGGTCCAGCCGCGGGTCGCCGTCCGTGAAGACCGAGGTAATGGCGGTTTCCGCGACAGTGTAGATCGCATGCGCCGTGCCGGGCGGCAGGTGCACGCTGGCGCCGCTTTCCATCCGCCTGGAAAACAGGTGTTTTCCCGGACAGTCGCAGAGCAGAAACATGTCCAACGCGCCGTGATTGACGGTCAGCACCTCGCTGCACCGCCGGTGCCGATGATTGCCCCGCACCACATGCGGCCGTGTCTGGATTACCTCAATCAGCGTCGGCTGGACGACGGCACAGTCGATCGCGATCAGCTCGCCGCGGCTGTCGGCGGCGGCAATGGCAAATAGCGGGTTGTCATGCACGTGCTGGAAAGCAGCGTGGATGCAGGGCGCGCAACGCGGCGACAGGCTGAGCGCCGGATTGATTGAAAGCGGTGGAAAACATTCCGTCATGTTGGATCCCGGTGCCGAAAAAATTGCAGGATAGGGTTGCGTCATCCGACGATGCGGCGCACGTCGGCAAGCACGTCGAACATGCAGCTGACCTTGCCGCCCAATACGACATGGTAGTCGGGCAGGCCATCGAAATCCCGGAACACCAGCGCCCGGCTGCTGTAGGCGCCGGTCGTCGGGTCGCACCAGGCAGAACGGGTGCCCACTGTATGTCCTCGGTAGCAGGCGCGCTGCAATAGCGGCAGGTAGGGCTCGGCCTCGTCGATGGCCTGGCCGTAGACGGCGCGGGCGGCTTCATGGCCGTCCCATGGCGCCGGTTTGTCTATGCTGGATGACTGCACGCGGCGGAACCTGCCCGATGCCAGCACGTGGCCCTGCCGGAAGCTCGACGGCAGCAGCGACGCATACGGCCCCCGGATCACGGTGGCGGCGGTGTACTGATACTGCACTGGCAAGTCCATGACGAAGTGCAGGAAGGTGTCGTGCTGCAGCGCGATGCTGGCCATGCCGGACTGCGCATGCAGGCGGTTGATGTCGGCGAACGTCACGTTGAACACGCTGGCAGCGTGGATCTTTTGTGTGCCCAGCGTCAGTTCCAGGCCATGCGAGCGCGGCTCCACGCGTTCGACGCCGGCGCTGCGCAGCAGCCGGACGCGGTTATGCAGCAGCTTCTCCATCAGGATGCGCTGCATCACCGCGCTATCGAAGGTTTTCTCGGCGCTGACGAAGCTGGCCCGCACCGCGCGGCCGAAAATGTCTTCCGGCCGCGCGACCGGCTGCAGCGCCAGGCCGGCGCCGGCGCAGAAGCCGGCATAGTCGTCGGCCGAGATCTGCGAGTCTTCATGGATGCCGTACAGCGAATGGATGTCGCGGTCGATGGCATCGCCGAAGACATCGGCAAACCGGTCCATGTTGTCCACGCACTCCTTCGCCAGCCGCGGGTCGGCGCTGTACATGTAACCCATGTGGAACTGGCCCTGGTTGCTGGCCGATGCCTGGGTAAACAGCGCGGACTCTTTTTCGACGATGGTGACGTCCAGCGCCGGCCGGCGCGCCTTGATGTCGTTGGCCAGCAGGGCGCCGTAAAAGCCGCCGCCGATCACGGCGACATCGGTGTGGGCAAGGGTGGACATGGGCTGCACCCGTTTCAGCAATACACTTCGGCATCGGCAAGCAATGCCGCCTCGCGGTCCTTGTCGGAGATGACCGGTGCGCCGGACAGCGGCCAGGCGATATCCAGCGCCGGGTCATTCCAGCGCAGGCTGCGCTCGCAGCCGGGCACCCGGTAGTCGGTGGTCTTGTAGAGCACTTCGGCCGCGCCGCTGGTCACCGCAAAACCGTGGGCGAAACCCGGCGGTATCCAGAGCTGGCGCCGGTTTTGCGAAGACAGGACGACGCCGCACCAGCGTCCGAAGGTGTCCGATTGCCTGCGCAGGTCGACGGCGACATCGAACACCTCGCCCGCCACCACCCGCAGCAGCTTGCCTTGCGGGCGGCCGACCTGGTAGTGCAGGCCGCGCACGACGCCGTGCCTGGAGCGCGACTGGTTGTCCTGCACGAACGCTGCCTGGATGCCGGTCTGTTCACGGAAATGCCGCAGGTTGAAGCTTTCGAAAAAATGGCCGCGGTCGTCACTGAAGATCTCGGGCTCGATGAGCAGGATGCCAGGTAGTGAAGTCGTATGAATATGCATGGTTGCCTTTTCATGGGTCCAAACCGTAATCGACATGGCGCCGCTCTCCATGCAAGCAGGATTAAAGTGGCTAAAAGAGCGATTAAAGATTTAATGTGCGATTGTTGGTAACGGAATGTGAGCAACCATTCAAAAATTCCGCCTTTATCCTTGCTGCCAGTCGGACCTGGCAGCCAGCGGCGCTCATAACCCGGCTCTGGTATGCTGCGCGCCCATGACTTCCCTGCCTCGTCCTGCACGCCCGCTGTGCGCGGTCTGCCAGCGCCCGGCCCGCGCCTGCATCTGCCGCTGGATTACGCCGACGCCCAACCTGGCCGAGGTGCTGCTGCTGCAGCACCCGCTCGAAACCGGCCATGCGAAGAATAGCGTGCGGCTGCTGGAATTAAGCCTCGCGCGCTGCACGGTCGCTGTCGGCGAGGCGTTTGCGCCAGACATGCTGGAACGCCTGCTGGCCGGACCGGCGCCAAACCGGGCGCAGCCGGTGCTGCTCTACCCCAACACCCCGGGCGTACCCTCACCGCCCTTCGTGTTCGATGCGAGCCAGCCGCTGCGGCTGGTGGCGCTGGACGCCACCTGGCGCAAGAGCCGCAAGATGCTGGCGCTCAATCCCGCGCTGCAGGCGTTGCCCCGGCTGGCGCTGCAGGCGCCGCCGCCGTCGCGCTACCTGGTGCGCAAGGCGCACCGGGCCGGCCAGTTGTCGACGCTGGAGGCGGTCTGCCACGCGCTCGCGCAGCTTGAGAATGACCAGGAGCGCTACCTGCCCTTGCTGGCGGCATTCGATGGATTCGTGGCCGAACAGATGGGCTGGCGCGATGGGCAGGCCAGGTAGGCTAGAGCAGTTTCGTGCTGACTTGCCCAAGCCGGCCTGTAAGCAATATTGCATGTTGCGCGCAGCGACAGTTGCCGTTGCCCGCGCAGCGACAGTTGCTTTTGCTTTTGCTTTTGCTTTTGCTTTTGCTTTTGCTTTTGCTTTTGCTTTTGCTTT
>CAUQYP010000362.1:0-3270 GCA_963522035.1 uncultured Noviherbaspirillum sp.
GCAACGGCAACGGCAACGGCAACGGCAACTGTCGCTGCGCGGGGCTTAATGCAACCGCAACTGTCGCTGCGCGGAAGTGGCGCATCTGGCGCAAGCCAGCATGGAAATGCTTTAGACCATTGCCCGCGCATCCACCAGCGCCTCGACCGCGTCAATCGAATCGACCAGCTCGATGTCGAACTCGACGTTGGCAAAGTCGATGCCGAAGGTCTGCTCCAGGTACATCACCAGGTTCATCATCGTGAACGAGTCGAGGCGGCCGCTGGAAAACAGCGCCTCGTCGTCGCTGAAGCCGGCGCGGTCGCCCTGGCTTGCGAGTGCCTTGTCGATGAATTCGCGGAGTTGCTGCTTGGCTGATGCGTTCATGCTGATGCTCCAAAAAGGGTGGCCATGAAGTGAAGGCGCTCGGTCAGTGTGTGCGTGCGGGAGCCGTCGCCGAAGACATGGATGCCGATGACGAAGGACCACACGAACAGGAAGGATGCGACGCGCGCCAGCGGCGTCAGCGCCGGGCGCAGGCCCATGTTGGCGCGCACCTGGGACAGGCCGACGCCCACTGCCAGCAGCGTGGCGTAGAACAGGTAGCTGGTGTAGCTCGCCAGCGCGCTGGCCAGGCCGTCGCTGGCGACGACGTCGATGTTGCGGGTGAAATGCCAGAGCGCATTGCCCACGCCGGCCGCCATGAAGGTCGCAAAGAACATGCGCAGGCGCGGATGGTTGCGGAATACCCGGAAGAACGTCGGCATGAAGAACAGGTCGACCAGCAGTTCCTTGAAGTAGTAATGGAAGCGGTTGAAGTAGTCCATCAGGGTGCGCGCCTGCAGCGGCCGCCAGGAACCGCGCGGCAGCCTGTAGCCGGCAAGCCGGGCGATGCCGATGAACAGGTGGGCCCAGGCCGCGACCTGCAACGCGTAGCGCGCAGCGGCCAGCACGATCGCGGCCCAGGACAGCGCCCGCGCATAGGGTTGGCCGGCCAGGAACGCGGCGATGGCGTCGTCGACGCCCGGCACGTGCATCTGCGTGTCGAACAGCCAGTCCAGCAAGGCAATCAGTGCGAACAGCAGGTTGGCCCAGACCAGCAGCTTGACGGCTTTCAGCTGCGTGATCGCGATCTCGTGCGGCGTCGTCGACAGGTGCTTGCGCAGGAAGGCGGCGCCCTTGCCGAAGGGCAGGTAGGCCGGGCTCCAGTACGGCCGCAGCAGCGACATCTGCAGCGGCAGCGGCGACGGCGTGCGCGAGCGCAGGTCGGCGACGGCAAAAGGCAGGAACCACAGGTAGGGCGTGAAGATGAAGACGGCCGACCAGACCAGCACGCGCGGCCAGCCATGCAGCAGGCCGGCACCGCCCAGCACGCATAGCAGCGCTTCGGCCGCCAGCAGCACCAGCAGCGGGCGCCGGGCAAACAGCGATTGCGGCGTCTGCTGCGCATGCCTCAGCAGCAGTAGCGATACAGCGAACAATGCTGCCAGGAAGGCCAGCGCCAGCCTCGGCCCGAGCGCGGCATCCATCCCTTCCTGCGCCAGCACCGCGCCGATATGGGCCAGGGTGTCGACTTCGCCCAGGACCGTGTTCAGGCAAGCGCTGGACCAGGTTGCGGCAAACAGGATGGCGGTGCGGCGCGCCGGCCATACGACCGCGGCCATGGCGGCGGCCGCCGCGAGCGCGCCGGTCCAGGGGCCGAAGTGCGGCATGACCGCCGCCATGGCCGCGAGCATCAGCAGCAGGCGCCCTGCCCCGGTCTGCGCCCAGGCAATCAGGCCGTCACGCTCGTCGATGGCAAGCGCCGCCCGCAGGCCGTAGCCGCTGGCGGGCCTGCCGCCGCGAACGGCATCCGGCCCCGCGGCAGGCGGCGACGACACGCTCACGGAAGCTCGCTTGCGAGCAGCTCGCGCAGCGCGTGGCGGTCGACCTTGCCGCTGGCATTCAAGGGCATGTCGTTCATGGCGATCACGCGGCTGGGCATCATGTACGGCGGGATGCGGGCTTTCAGCGCGAAGATGACCTGCTCATGGTCGATCGCCGGCGCGCCGACGAAGGCGACGATGCCGTGCGCGGCGCCCTGCACCAGCGGCCAGGCGACCGAGCTGACCAGGTCGACTCCGGATGCATGGCGCAGGTGGACGTCGATCTCGTCGAGCTCGATGCGGTAGCCCAGCAGCTTGACCTGGTTGTCGATCCGCCCGAGGCAGTGGTAGCGGCCGGACCGGTCGCGCATCGCCAGGTCGCCGGTGCGGTACCAGCGTTTGCCGCCGATGACCGGAAAGCTGGCCGCCGTCAGCGCTGGCGCGTCCAGGTAGCCGGCTGCCAGCTGCGCGCCGGCGATCATCAGCTCGCCGGGCACGCCGTCCGGCAGCGGCTTGCCGTCGCTGCCGGCGATGCACACCTCGGTGCCGGCGAACGGCGTGCCTATGGCGATCACGTCGCGTCCGGGCGTCACCGGCAGCGGCACGCCGACCTGCTGCGCCAGGCAGCCGACCGTGGCTTCGGTCGGGCCATAGACGTTGAAGACCGCGCTGTTCGGCGCCGCCTCGCGCCAGGCAGTGACGGCGGATGCGGGCAGCTGCTCGCCGCCGAACGCGGTGACCCGCAGGTCAGGCAGGCTGCCGGGCGCGAGCGCCCTGACCTGGCGCAGCATGGCGGCCAGCGATGGCGCCGAATTCCATACGGTGAGCCTGGCATTGCGGGCAAATTTCACCGCGTTCATGGTGGCGTTGGCGGGCAGCACATGCAGCGCCGCGCCGGCTTCCCAGGTGGCGAACATGTTGTGCGCCGAGACGTCGAAGCTGAGTTCCGAGACGCCCAGCACGCGGTCGCTCGCTGCCATGCCGAGCGTGGCATTGACGGCAGCCACGTAATGGCGGAAGGCGCCGGCGCTGACCATCACGCCCTTGGGCGTGCCGGTCGAGCCCGACGTGAAGATGACATAAGCGATGTCATCGGCGGCCATGGCAGCGGGCGGCTGCAGCGGCGCCGCGGGCAGGGACGCCAGTTCGATGATGCGTTGTGCGCCGCTTTCAGGGTGAACAGCCTTGTCGCCCACATGGACGATCACGCGCGGGCAAGCCGCCAGCACGCGCTCGCCGAGCAGCTTCAGGCCGTCGTCGTCGGTAATGAGCGCAGACAGCCGGCATTGCGCCAGCAGGGCGATGAGCCGTTCCTCAGGCTGCTTCAGGCCGAACGGCACGTAGGCGGCGCCGGCCCAGCACGCGCCGAGCGCGGCGACGCAGGCGCCGGCGCTGCGCGAGGCCAGGATGCCGACGCGCATTGGCC
>CAUQYP010000363.1:0-3219 GCA_963522035.1 uncultured Noviherbaspirillum sp.
AGCCGACGCTTCTTTATCCGATTTCGGCACCAGCGACGTGGCGTCATCAACGGGGGCCCACGTCAAAGGCAGCTTCAAAAGCAACCGCAACCGCAACGGCAACGGCCACTGTCGCTGCGCGGGCAACGGCAACGGCAACGGCAACGGCAACTGTCGCTGCGCGGAAGCGGCGCACCTGGCGCAAGCCAGCATAAACTCCTCTAGCCGCCTTGCCCCTTGCGCAACCGCCGCCGGCCAGCCAGCAAACCGAAAATACCGATCGCCATCAGCGCCATGGTCTCAGGCTCGGGCACCTGCTGCACGGCGATGTCGACGATCGTCAGGCCGCTGCCGATGGCACCGATGGATGTGGCAGCGCCCGTACCCAGGTTGATGTTGTACAGGCCCGACACGCCACCGGCGCCCGTCAGCGACGCCAACGCCGTATTGCTGAACGGAATAATGTCGAACCCGACATTGTCGTTGGTATCGAAGCCAAGGCCGCCAACCGTGTTGAGGGTGCCGTTGTTCGGTGGATTTTGCGTGACCAGCACGTCCAGCACCGAGTCGATGTTATAGAGCGTCGTCGTCAATGCACCGTTAAAACTGTTGGTGTACGCGGAGCCGACGATATTCGGATTGGCGCCGGCATTCACATCGCCGGACGCGTAGGCCAGGATGCCATCGGTTGCGCCAAGCCCGCCGTTGTTCGGATTCAGCCGCAGGTTCTGGTCGGTGTTGCTGGTGACCCTGATCCGGTCGACGGTCGGATTGAAGTCGAAACCGAAAGCGCTTCCATCGAGGGTGAACTGGCCGGCAGCGCCCACCGCCGTGGCTGCGCCAGTGGCAGTATTGATTGCATACAGGCGGCTGTCGGACGAGACGCCGTACAGGCTGCCGTCCGCAGGACGAAAATCGATACCCCTGATAACCTGACCGTTAGACAGCCCTGACACCGACACGCTGCCGATAATCGTTCCCGGCGCGGCGCTGTCGAACATGACCAGTGCATTGCTCGAGGTCAGGCCATAGACCACGGCAGCGGACGCCTGTCCGCTCAGTGCAGCACCCAGCAAGCCCGCGATAAGCCATTGCTTTTTCATCTTCATTAAAAGACTCCTTGACGTTGAAGGTACACATCGCTAATCACGGGCTTGCTACCCTTTGTGTGATCATTAACCCTCCCGGCCGGTCATGGAGCACAAACTGTGCCGTCAAATTAATATGAAGAGATTCAAGGACTTAACCAGGAGTTGTTTTTTTATGGAAAATCTTTGTAAAGCTGCCCGACATTAATGCCAGGAAATAATGCATTTTTATGGCGTAGGCTGGCAGCTCAGGTCACGCTGCCCGTGCATCGTCCATTTGCGCCCGCATGCTGCCAAACGGGTCGTCGATCACATAACGCCAACTGCCGTCGGCCTGCTTGCGCAGCACCTCCAGCGTATGCAAGTCGCTGGTGACTGGACCACCATCGGCGCGGGTTCCTTCCAGCCGGGCCTTCATGCGTGTCGTTGCAATGTCGCCGTCGACATTGATGGTGGTGACGATCTGCTCAATATGGAAGGTCGGTTTCAAGGCAATGATTCCGGCGTTATTGTCGCGAATGGCGTGGTGTCCGGAAAGCGGTTTGCCGGAACGGGTAAACAATATCGCTCCCGCTTCGTACAACAGCACGCTGGCTTCGATGTCGCCTGCTTCCAATGCTGCCAGCAGCAAGCGGTTGCAATCCTCGGGCCGGTGCGCCACCGGCGACGGGGTGCCATCCAGAGTTTTTTGTGTCATGGGGTCTCCTGTTTTTCAATCGTGGCTATTTGACAGATGAGCATGCCAGTAATTTCTACCGACATATTGACGGCTTATCGATGACAGAGGAAATAGCGGTGCAAAATGACGGGCCGGCCTATTGCCTGACCCTGTCGATCGACGGTCGCCGGGCGGCGTTCATTGATTACTATGTATTTGGCGCAGTGGCCATCGTGACCCATACCGAAGTACTTGATGGCAACGAGGGCCAGGGACTGGGAACGAAAATCGCCTGTCGAACGCTCGCCCGTTTCGATCGTGCGGGTTATCGGGTCGTGCCGGTATGCGGCTTCATTGCCGAGCAAATCCGTCGCCATCCGCAGTATGCGCACCTTGTCACCCCCTATTGCCGTCGCATCTTCGCCGTCTAGGCGTGCCGCTGCTTCCGTAGCGATTCCTAACTCGCTGCCAGAACGCGTGCGTTTTTTGAACCATTGCATAGCCGGTTCGGATTTGGACAAAACTATTTTTCCAGTCTTGTTTATTATTTATGCAATTCTTGTCATCGGATCAGCTATGAGACGGCCCACGCAAGCGCTTCATCAGAAGATCGCCACGATGCTGCTGCTTGCATTGCTGCTGGGTGACCTGGCCTTCCTTGCCCTGCATATGGTTCATAGCCTGACGCCCTACTTCCAAAGTCCCATGTTCAATATCGAACTGGACAAGGGCTATGCCGAACGATATCAATATCTCAAGTACCTCGGTCTCATCCTTACTTTTGCCTGGCTATGCGCCAGTAAGAAGACATTGCTCTTCCTGCCCTGGGCACTGCTGTTTGCCTATTTTCTTGCGGACGACGGATGGCAGATGCATGAGAGGCTGGGTGCGTGGATAGGCGAAGGAATTTCCTTTACGCCGCCGTTCCGTCTTCGCAGGGAAGACCTGGGGGAATTGACCGTCACAGCGACCGCCGGGCTGGTCCTGTTGCCAGCATTCCTGGCGGCATACTATTTCGGACCACGCATGGTCAGGAACACATTCCATGACTTGCTGCTGTTGCTTGGCTTGCTGATGGTTTTCGCTGTCGGCATCGATATGGTCCATGCGGCATTCATTGGCAGTCCAAGAATCGAACTTGTCCTTGGTGTGATCGAGGATGGCGGAGAAATGATCGCCGTGAGCTTGCTTGCATGGTATGCCTGCTTCGTGGCGAGTCGACTTTCAGGCAGGGAAACGTATCTGCTGAACCTGTTCATGCCTTCCAGGACAGCAGTCAGCCCAGTGTCATCCCGCCACGTACCGTGAGCTGAAACTGGCGTTTCCGGCCGGTCGGGATACGCAGTTTCACGCTGACTTGCGTCAGATGCACCACTTCCGCGCAGCGACAATTGCCGTGGCCATGGCTTTTGACGTGGGGCCCCGCGCAGCGGGGCGGCATCTCCGGGGTCGCCTTCTCTTGCGTACTTTTAATTGGGGTCAGACTCGATTTGA
>CAUQYP010000364.1:0-3142 GCA_963522035.1 uncultured Noviherbaspirillum sp.
CCGTCTAACGGGGATCCACGTCAAAGGCAGCGTCAAAAGCAAAAGCAAAAGCAACAGCAACAGCAGCAGCAACAGCAACTGCAACTGCAACGGTCGCTGCGCGGAACGTCAAGAGCAACGGCAACGGTCGCTGCGCGGGCAACTGCAACTGTCGCTGCGCGCAACAAGCAATATTGCTTACTGGCCGGCTTGGGCAAGTCAGCCCGAACCTGCGCTACCGCTTCACAGCCAGCCTGTCGTTATACATGCGGATGTCCGCAATCCGCGCCGCCGCCGCCAGCGTGCCGCTGGCGCGCCGCATCGCATGGCCCACCGCCGCGTCCGCGCGGCTTTCACGCAAGGCCAGCCGTATCTTCTCGACCGCCGCATTGCCCTGTTCCGCATTCATGCCGCGCAGCAGCAGGCTGAACCGGTTGATGCCGGTCCGGGCGACCGCATCGTGCCCGCGCACGTGGCTCTTGAGCAAGTGCGCGTGCCTGACCAGCGCGTTGTCCCAGTCCGCCGAGCCGGCCTCGGCAATGCTGATGTCGGGCATCGCGAGGTCGACCACCACCACCAGCGCGTCGTCGTCGTCGAGGCGCAGGCCGATCTCTTCTTCCTCCAGCAGGTTTTGCCAGGCGGCCAGGTTGGGCAGGCCGGTCAGGTGGTCGACATTGACCGGCGCCTTGATGCCCTGCTCGCCGCGGCGGCCTTCATCGAGCTTGAACGAGTGCGCGACCAGCGTGCTGATGGTGCGCGAAACAGTCTCGACCACCTGCCGCTGCTGGGGCGAGAAACGCGGCTGCGGCGCCGGGTCGATCGCGCAGACCGTGCCCAGCAGTTCGCCGCGCCAGGACAGCATCGGGTAGCCGATGTAGGCGCCGATCTTCATCGACCCGCACACCGGCGCGGCAGCCAGGATCGGGTTGGCGGCCGTGTCTTCGGCAAAGCAGCAGCCGTAGTGCTCCAGCACCCGCACGCACAGGGTGTCGGGCCAGGGAAAACTGTCGCCCGGCCGGACCGTGTCCTGCAAATCGTCGGCCTGCAGCACGGTCCAGGCATTGCCCGCCAGCCGGCCCACCATCCACAGCCGCATCGGCACGATGCTGCGCAGGCAGTCCAGCAGCGCCGGCAGCGACTCCTGCAGCGACAGGTAGGGGCGCAGGCCTTCCAGGCGGGGGTTCAATGGGCCGCCCCGGACACGGGCGGCGAGAGTGGTGGGGGATGGGTCATGAGGGTCTCCTTGTGAAGCCTGCCTGTCCGCGTCTGAGCGCAGATCCGCACCGGCATGGTTCACCATACCGCATCGCTTCCCGGAGAAGGTGCGCCGGTGCGCGCACGCAGGCTGAGATGGGTCAAGAATTCGCCCGTTTTTCATCCGTAAACAGGCACGGAAGCTGCTACAAGGAATAAACTTGACCACGTAGTCAGGAAAAACGTCGAATGCTGAAAGTCTTTTCCAGGAGCAGCCATCATGTCCGGCCACATCGTTCTGACCTCGCATTCACCAGGCCGCGGCGACAAGGCCGCGCACCCGATCCGCTGGGGCGCCGCCAGCCCGCGGGAGCGCGGGCCCATCATCGCCAGCCTGAGTTCCCCGGCGCACCGTAACGCCATCGGCACGCACTCCGGCGCTTATGCGATCTATCGGGCGCTGGCGGTGGCTTCCGGTAACCTCGACCGCGACCACCGTCCGGACTTTACCGACACCACGCCGGCCGAGGCCGTGGGCCCGCATCCGCAATGGTCGGATGCGGCCAACATCGTCTCGCTCGACCCGTACGGGCACATGGCGGCGAGCGTCTTCTCGACCGAGATCGCGGCCGGCGTGGATATCCGCCCGACTATCGCCATCACCAAGGCGCACATCAATATGCCGGAACTGCGCGCGGCGATACAGGCCGGGCGCCTGAAGCCGGATGGCCGCATTCTTTTCGAGAATGGCGATGCCCGCGTGACCAAGGCCGCGATCGACCCGGTCTGGTACCTGCCGGGCCTGGCCGAGCGCTTCGGCATCAAGGAAAGCGCGCTGCGGCGCAACCTGTTCGAGCAGACCGGCGGCATGTTCCCGGAGCTGGTCACGCGTTCCGACCTGAAGGTGTTCCTGCCGCCCATCGGCGGCATGACGCTGTACTGCTTCGGCGACATGGCCGCGCTCGGCAAGCCTGAAACGAAGGTGGCCTGCCGCGTGCACGACGAGTGCAACGGCTCCGACGTCTTCGGCTCCGACATCTGCACCTGCCGGCCCTATCTGGCGCATGGCATCGAGGTCTGCATCGAGACCGCGCAGCAGGGCGGCGTCGGCCTTGTCATCTACAACCGCAAGGAAGGCCGGGCGCTGGGCGAGGTGACCAAGTTCCTGGTCTATAACGCCCGCAAGCGCCAGGTCGGCGGCGACCGCGCCGAAACCTATTTCGCCCGCACCGAATGCGTGGCCGGCGTGCAGGACATGCGCTTCCAGGAACTGATGCCCGACGTGTTCCACTGGCTGGGCATCAAGCGCATCGACCGCTGGGCGTCGATGAGCAACATGAAGCACGGCGCGCTGGTCGAGCAGGGCATCGAAGTGGTGGAAAGGGTGCCGATTCCGGACGAGCTGATCCCGGCCGACGCCAGGGTCGAGATGGATGCGAAGGTCGCGGCCGGCTACTTCTCGCCGATTGCGCCGGTCAGCGCGATCGAACTGGCCGTGCCCAAGGGCAGGGGGCTGGCCGAATGAGCGCTCAGTCCGACGCGCTGCTGACCGCGCAGGCGGTGCGCAGCCACTGCGCGCAGATCATGGCGCTGGCCGAGCAGGACCGTGCGCCGCATTTCCGGCTGCACATGGAACGCCTGCCGGCGGCGGCCAGCTGGGTCGCCGACACCATCCGCCTGCAATACCCCGGCCTCGATGTTCCCTACCACAGCCGCTGGCGCCACTTCGAGGCGGGCGGCATCGACCGCTGGGGCCGGCTGGCCGATGACCAGGGTTTGAGCGGCGCCGAACGCGCGCGCGTGCGCATCGACCTGGTGATCCCCAGCGTGCTGCTGGACGCCGGCGCCGGCCCCGACTGGCGCTACGAGGACAGCAACGGCGTGCAGCTGTCGCGGTCCGAGGGGCTGGGGGTGGCCAGCCTTGCGCTGTTCGCCGGCGGCGCCCTGTCCGATGACCCCGGCCGGCCGC
>CAUQYP010000365.1:0-3118 GCA_963522035.1 uncultured Noviherbaspirillum sp.
CCATGTGCTGCTGACGCAGGCCCTGGCCGGCGCCGCGCCGCTGGTGCTGGATGCGGACGCGCTGAACATGGTCGCCGCCGACGCCGGCCTCCGCGCGGCCCTGCTTGCTCGCACGGCGGCAACGCTGATGACACCGCATCCGCTGGAAGCTGCCCGCCTGCTGGGCTGCAACGCCGCCGCCGTGCAGGCGGACCGGCTGCAAGCTGCGCGCCAGCTCGCCGCCGGCTTTAATGCGATGGTCGTGCTCAAGGGCGCCGGCAGCGTGCTGGCGCGGCCGGACGGCTTTGCCGTTGTCAACAACACCGGCAACCCTGCCCTTGCCACCGCTGGCACCGGCGACGTGCTGGCCGGCCTTTGCGGCGCGCTGCTGGCGCAGCACTGGGCACCCTGGGAAGCGCTGATCGGCGCGGTCTGGCTGCATGGCGCCGCGGCCGACCTTCTGGTGGAACAGGGTGTCGGCCCGGTGGGCCTGGTGGCAAGCGAGTTGCCGGCCGCCATACGCCTCTGCCTCAACCGGCTGATACGCTCGCGATCCGGTTATTGACCAGCTGGCCAGCGGCAATGGTGATGGTGCGCTCGCACAGCGCGGCAATCGCATTGTCATGCGTCACCAGCACCAGCGTCGACCTGCGCTCGCGGTTGAGTTCGAACATCAGGTCGATGACGGCGTCGCCGGTTGCCGCATCCAGGCTGCCGGTGGGCTCGTCGGCAAACAGCAGGGGCGGCTCGCTGACAAAGGCGCGCGCCAGCGCCACCCGCTGCTGTTCGCCGCCCGACATGAACTTCGGGTAATGCCTGAGCCGGCTCGACAGGCCGACCCGGCCCAGCATGGCTTCGGCACGCGCTTTCGGGTCGCGGTCGCCGCGCAGTTCCAGCGGCAGCATCACGTTTTCCAGCGCAGTCAGGTGGGACAGCAGCTGGAAGGACTGGAACACAAAGCCCAGTTCGGCCATGCGCAGCCGGGCGCGTCCATCCTCGTCGAGCCCGTAGATATCGACGCCATTGAGCACCACGGTGCCTTCGGACGGCGTGTCGAGACCCGCCAGCAGGCCCAGCAAGGTGGTCTTGCCCGAGCCGGAAGCACCGACGATCGCAAGCGTCCCGCCGGCTTGCACGGTAAAATTCACATCCTTCAAAATGGTGAGTTCGCCGGCGGCGTCGGCAACCCGCTTGCTGAGGCGGGACACTTCTATTGCAACCTGGTTGCTGTTCGATGCTGGCATGCGGGAATAATCTGAAAGGAAAGTCGATGTTGTTGAAAACCTGGCGCGCCCTTGTGCTGATGGCTTGCATGCTGGTCGCGACGACGAGCGCACATTCTGCATCAAAAACCCTGCTTGTGCTGGGCGACAGCCTGTCTGCCGAATACGGCCTGGTGCGCGGCACGGGCTGGGTGCCGCTGCTGGAAAAGCGCCTGCAGGCCGGCCAGCATGATGTGAAGGTGGTCAACGCCAGCATCAGCGGCGACACCACCAGCGGCGGCCGCGCCCGGCTCCAGCCCCTGCTCGACAGGCACAAGCCGGACGTGATGGTGCTGGAACTCGGCGCCAATGACGCACTGCGCGGCTTGCCGGTGGCCTCCACCGAGGACAATTTACGCGCGATGATTTCAGCCGCCGAGAAGATCGGCGCGAAAGTCGTGCTGGTCGGCATGCAGATTCCGCCCAATTACGGCAGCGAGTACGCGAGCCGGTTCTCGGGCGTCTTCCCCAAGCTGGCGAAAGAGTACAAGCTGCCGCTGGTGCCCTTCTTCCTCGCGCCGCTGATGGAGCGGCCCGACCTGTTCCAGGCTGACCGGCTGCATCCGACCGCCGAAGCCCAGCCCTTGCTGCTCGAGGCCATCTGGCCCCGGCTGCAACCCTTGCTGGCCAAATAAGGCAAGCGCATGAAGTACCCTGCCCTGCTGAGCATCGCCGACGTGCTGCCCCGCCTCGACGAGTACGACACCGTCATCGACGTGCGCAGCCCGTCCGAGTTTGCCGAAGACCACGTTCCGGGCGCCATCAACTGCCCGGTGCTGGACGACACCGAGCGCGCCGAGATCGGCACCCTGTACAAGCAGGTCAGTCCGTTCGACGCCAAGAAAAAAGGCGCGGCCCTGGTGTCGCGCAATATCGGCCGGCACCTCGAAGGCGTATTGCTGGACAAGCCGCGCGACTGGAAGCCGCTGGTCTATTGCTGGCGCGGCGGCAACCGCAGTGGCGCGATGGCCCATGTGCTGGCGCGCATCGGCTGGCCGGCGGTGCAGCTCGACGGCGGCTACAAGGAATACCGGCGGCAGGTCAACCTGCTGCTGGCCGAACTCCCGGCAACGCTGCATTTCATCGTCATCTGCGGCACCACCGGCAGCGGCAAGAGCCGGCTGCTGCAGACCCTCGCGCGCCAGGGTGCGCAGGTGCTCGACCTGGAACAGCTGGCCGCGCATCGCGGCTCCGTGCTGGGCCACCTGCCCAGCGAGCCGCAACCCAGCCAGAAGATGTTCGAGAGCCGCCTATGGCAGGCGCTGCGCCATTTCGATCCGGCCCAACCGGTCTATATCGAGTCCGAGAGCAAGAAGGTCGGCAACCTGCGGGTGCCGGAAGCCCTGATGGAGCGCATGCGCGCATCCGAATGCGTGTCGGTCCAACTGTCGCAGCAGGACCGGGTGGCCCTGCTGATGGAGGACTACACCCACTTCGTCGATGCGCCTGACGCGCTCAATGCACAACTCGACTGTCTCACGGTGCGCTACGGGAAGGAAACCATCGGCCGCTGGCATCAGATGGCGCTTGCGGGCGAGATGGCGCCCCTGGTCGAGGAGCTGCTGGCCGAACACTATGACCCGGCCTACCTGAAGTCGATCGACCGTAACTTCAGCCGGTTCGGGCAGGCGAGGACATTGGCGATTGCAGGCGTGTCGGCGGAGGCATTCGACGATGCGGCGAGTCGGCTGCTTGTGGCGGAATCGGTGAACGCAGTTACCTGACAGGACGGACGCCGTTCAAGCACAGCCACGGTAAGCGGTATCGCTTGTTCCGCGCAGCGACAGTTGCCGTTGCCGTTGCAGTTGCCGTTGACGCTGTTCTTGACGTGGATCCCCGTTAGACGGCGACGCGTCGCCAGGGACTGAAACGGATAA
>CAUQYP010000366.1:0-3095 GCA_963522035.1 uncultured Noviherbaspirillum sp.
CTGTCGCTGCGCGGGGCTTAATGCAACGGCAACTGTCGCTGCGCGGAAGTGGCGCGCCTGGCGCAAGCCAGCATGAAAATGCGCTAGCGATGCCGACGCGCAATCGCCCGCGCCAGCGCCAGCACCGGCACGAACGCGATCATCACGATGGTGAAGGCCGGCAGCGCCGCCTCGCCCAGCCGCTCGTCCGCGGCAAGCTGGTAAGTAATGACCGCCAGCGTGTCGAAGTTGAACGGTCGTATGGTCAGCGTCGCCGGCAATTCCTTGATCACGTCGACGAACACCAGCAGCCCGGCCGTCAGCACACTGCGCCACAGCATAGGCGCATGCACCCGCAGCAGCATGGAGCCGAGCCCGTGACCCAGGCTGCGGGCGCTGGCGTCCATGGCCGGCGTAATCCTCGCCAGGCCCGCCTGCACGCCCTGGTAGGACACGGCCAAAAAACGCACCAGGTAGGCATAGACCAGCGCGACCAGGCTGCCCGCGAGCAGAAAGCGCACGCCCTGCCCCGCCATCCAGTCGTCCAGCCACGAGAGCGGGATCAGGATGCCGACTGCGATCACCGCACCGGGAATGGCGTAGCCCATGCTGACCACGCGGTTGGCCGCATCCTGCAGCCGGCTGCGCGACACCCTGGCCGCATACGCGAGCAACAGGCAGATCATTACCGCGAACAGCGCCGTCACCGCGGCAATGGTGATGCTGTTCTGCAGCCAGCCGAGATAGCGGCTGCCCATGTTCAGCGTGCCTTCCTCGCGCATCAAGCGCACCAAAATTCCCAGCGGCAGGATGAAACCGAGCAGCACCGGCAGCGCGCAGAACAGCGAGGCCGCCCAGCCGGCGCCGCGCTGCAGTCGTGGCGCCGTGCGCGACCCACGTGCGCCGACCGCGTAATAACGGGCGCGACCGCGACTGCGGTGCTCGAGCACCATCAGCGCCGTCACCGACACCAGCAGCACCGCGGCGATCTGCGCAGCGCCGGTGCGGTCGGAAAACGCATACCAGGACTTGTAGATGCCGGTGGTCAGCGTCGGCACGCCAAAGTAGGCGACTGCGCCGTAGTCGGCCAGTGTCTCCATCAGCACCAGTGCCAGGCCGGCGGCGGCGGCCGGCCGCGCCAGCGGCAGGCTGACCTGGAAGAAGCTGGTCCATGGGCCGGCGCCGAGCGTGCGCGCGGCATCCCACATGCGTGGACTGCGCTCGATGAAGGCAGTGCGCACCAATAGATAAACATACGGATAAAGCACCAGCGCAAACAGCAGCCCGGCGCCGCCGACCGAGCGGATTTCCGGGAACCAGTACTCGCGCGCCTGCCAGCCGGTCAGGCTGCGCAGGCCGGTCTGCACCGGACCGGCAAACTGCAGGAAGTCGGTATAGGCATAGGCGACCACGTAGGACGGCATCGCCAGCGGCAGCACCAGCGCCCATTCGAAGAAGCGCTTGCCGGGAAAATCCCAGGCCGCCACCAGCCAGGCGCAACCGATGCCGATCACCGCGGACAGGACGCCGACGATGAGCATGATCATCAGGCTGTTGCCCAGGTATTCCGGCAGCACGGTAGACCACAGGTGGGCAAAGTTGCCCTGCACGCCATCCACGCTGACGAGATTGCCCAGCACACCCAGCACCGGTACGCCGACCGCGGCTGCCATCAGCAGCGAAACGATCAGCAGCGGATGCGGCAGGCGCGGGCGGAACCAGCGCCGCGCCGGTGGCGGCTTGACGGTCGAAAGGATGACGGACATGGGCGGATACTGCCTGTACGGTGGTGTAAATGAGAATTATAATCATTAAACTTAACCGAACGGCATGTTTCCTTGCTCCCGATGACCGCCAACCCAGCCGCACAAATCCCGCAGCGCCACCTGATGGTCGACGACATCCGCGTCGGCTATTCGCTGGGCAATATTTTCCAGGAAATCGTCCATGGCCTGTCGTTTTCACTTGAACGCGGGGAAATAGGTTGCCTGCTCGGTCCATCCGGCTGCGGCAAGACCACGGTGCTGCGCGCGATTGCCGGCTTCGAGTCGGTGACCGCCGGGCGCATCGTGCTCGATGGCCGCGAGCTGAGCCGCAGGAACCATACCGCACCGCCGGAAAGCCGCCAGGTCGGCGTGGTGTTCCAGGACTACGCGTTGTTTCCCCACCTGTCCGTGGCAGGCAACGTGGGCTTCGGCCTGCGCCGGATGGATGCGGCGGCGAAGCGCGCGCGGGTAGCCGAGTTGCTTGAACTGGTCGGGCTGGCGGCGCAGGCCGACAAGTTTCCGCATGAGCTGTCGGGGGGACAGCAGCAGCGCATCGCCCTCGCCAGGGCGCTGGCGCCGCGGCCCGACCTGCTGCTGCTCGACGAGCCGTTTTCCAACCTCGATGTCGACCTGCGCGAACGGCTGGCGCTGGAAGTGCGCGCGATCCTGAAGGAACTGGGCACGACGGCGGTGCTGGTCACGCATGACCAGCACGAGGCCTTTGCCATCGCCGACCAGATCGGCGTGGTGCACCAGGGCGTCATCGTGCAATGGGACAATGCATACAATCTCTACCACCGTCCGGCCGACCGTTTCGTCGCCGACTTCATCGGCCAGGGCGTGTTCGCTCCCGGCACGGTCGACCTGCCCAACGAGCGGGTGCAGATAGAACTCGGCAGCCTGCCGCTATGGCGCGGCGTGAATGTGTGCGCCACCGGCGAGCGCGACGCGCGCCGGGTCGACGTGCTGCTGCGGGCGGATGACGTGATCCACGACGATGCCAGTCCGCTGCAGGCCGAGGTGGTGCGCAAGGCCTTCCGCGGCGCCGAGTTCCTGTACACGCTGAAGCTGCCGAGCGGCCAGCCGCTGCTGGCGCTGGTGCCGTCGCATCACGATCACGCGATCGGCGAGAAGATCGGCATCCGGCTGGGAGCGGATCACGTGGTGACGTTTCCCGCCGAAGGTTAGAGCAGTTTCCTGCTGATTTGCCCATGTCGGCCTGCAAGTAATACTGCTTGTTGCGCGCAGCGACAGTTGCCGTTGCAGTTGCCCGCGCAGCGACAGTTGCTTTTGCTTTTGACGCTGCTTTTGACGCTGCCTTTGACGTGGATCCCCGTTAGACGGCGACGC
>CAUQYP010000367.1:0-3082 GCA_963522035.1 uncultured Noviherbaspirillum sp.
GCGGCAGCGTCGGCGTACACGCGCTGCATGCGGCGATGGCGGCGCTGAAGGACAGCCAGGTGCTGCACCAGGCGACAGGCGCGGTGCATGCGGCCGGCTGGGCCGGCTGGGACGGCCGCCTGCACCTGGCGCGCGAGGACGTCGGCCGCCACAATGCGCTGGACAAGCTGATCGGCGCGCTGGCCTTTCGCGGCCATGACCCGCGCGACGGCTTTGCAGTCGTGACCAGCCGCGCCAGCTACGAGATGGTGCAGAAGACCGCCGCCGCCGGCATCCGCCTGCTGGCGGCGATCTCGGCGCCGACCGCGATGGCGGTGCGCCTGGCCGAACACAGCGGCGTGACGCTCGCCGGTTTCGTGCGGCAGGACCGGCAGGTGGTGTATTCCCATGAGCAGCGGGTGCGCATGGATTGATCGGGGCTACGGCAGCGCCGGCTGGTCGCCGCGCTTGTCGGCCCGCACGTCGGCCACCGCGGCCGCGGCGATCAGGCCTTCGCCCGCCGCATGGGTCGCGGCGAATTCGCTGTCCGGCACCAGTACCAGCTGGGCGCCGCTGCTGCGCACCTCCAGCGCCAGCCGGTCCACCGCCTCGATGCGCGCCGGGTCCGGGTTGACGCTGCGAATATAGATCGCCTTGACGCGGTCCGGGTAGCGCAGCACGACTTCCCGGTAGATCTCCGGGTCCTGCTGGCCGCTGTCGCCGATCAGCACGAAAGGCAGGTGCGGATAGGTGTCGAAGATCTGCGTGATATGCGCCAGCTTGTGGTCCATGTGGCTGCCCGCGCCGAACAGGCTGCGCACGCCCAGCTCCTTGAGCAGCAGCGGGCCGGACGGCAGCGACTGCGAGGCCAGGAAGTCGACCAGCGGCGTGTACAGGTGCCACGGGCTGCTCGACACATAGAACAGCGGATTGCCTGCATTGCCGTCCGGCCCGTCATGCAGCGCACGATAGAAGGCGGTGACGCCCTTGAACGGCTTGCGGGTATGCGCATTCGACATCGCCAGCATCTTGAGCATGCGCAGCTTGCTGGTGACATTGCTCCACAGGACCGTGTCGTCGATATCGCTGATGATGCCGTAGCCGGCGCTGGCCGGGGGCACCAGCACCTTTGCCTCGGCCTGCACCGGCTGGCCGTTGCGCGGCGCCGGCTCCAGCAACGCCAGTTGCACGGTTTGCCAACCGCTGCCGGACAGCGCCTGCGGCAGCTTGAGCAGCGCATGGAAGTAGCCGGAGTCGTCGGCGACGATGTCCTGCTCGACGCCGGCGAAGGACGCGCGCAGCCGTGCGCCCGGCACCTCGTCCGAGCCCAGGCGCTTGTACAGTTCGACCAGGTTGCGCAAGCTGCTGTGGGCCGGGTCCGGCTGCTGGAAACCCTCGTCCTTCAGCACCCGGCCGCGCACCGCCAGGCAGTCGGCGCTGCCATAGCTCATGTAGGGAACGATGATGGCGGCGTTGTCGCCCGCGGCATAGCGCCGGATACGCCGCGCCGCCGCCCGCGCCAGCTTCGCCGCCTGGTCCCGGGCAGCATCCTGCGCCCTTTGCAGCGTGCCTTCGAAGCTCGTGCCGGCGGCGCCGCCTGCCGCATGCTCGACCCAGAGCGTGGCCTCGCCGGCCACGCCGCGCGCGGCATCGTCGCACTGCGCGGCGTCGTTCGGGTCGACCTGCCGCGGCAGCAGGTTCAGCGTCACGCCCTCCTGCTGCAACTGCGCGATGTCGTCGCTGGTCAACACGCCCGGATTGACCCACAGCACGTCGCGTACCGGCCCGGCGGCCTGCAGGTCGGCCAGGCCCTGCCGGCTCAGGATCAGGAACGGCATGCGCGACCCTCCGTGCCCGATGCCGGCCGGGGCCAGCCCTGCATGGTCCAATGTGAGAAAATGCCGCCTTCGCCTGGCTGCCCCAACAGTGATTCTTCCTGCCGCATGCCGCCTCCATTCAAAAAGAGAACCCGTATGAATACCGCCGTCCGTCCCGCCAACGACACCGATGCCGACGACCCCGCCGTCGCCCAGGAGCAGATGCAGACCGGCTCGCGGCGCTTCGAGATCCTCGAAAAAAACCTGCGCCGCCAGACCGGCAAGGCCGTCATCGACTTCAACATGATAGAAGAAGGCGACCGCGTGATGGTCTGCCTGTCCGGCGGCGCCGACAGCTACACCATGCTGGAAACCCTGCGCTACCTGCAGCGGGTCGCGCCGATCAGCTTCGAGCTGTTCGCGGTCAACCTGGACCAGAAGCAGCCCGGCTTCCCGGAAGACGTGCTGCCGCGTTACCTGGACGGCATCGGCATGCCCTACCGCATCGTCGAGGAAGACACCTACAGCATCGTGAAGGAAAAGGTCGCGCCGGGCAAGACCACCTGCTCGCTATGCTCCAGGCTGCGGCGCGGCATCCTGTACCGGACCGCGAAGGAAATCGGCGCGACCAAGATCGCGCTGGGCCATCACCGCGACGACATCCTGCATACCTTCATGCTCAACCTGTTCTACGGCGGCACCGTCAAGACCATGCCGCCCAAGCTGCGCGCCGACGACGGCCAGAACGTGGTGATACGACCGCTGGCCTATTGCAAGGAATCGGACATCAAGAAATATGCGGCGGCCATGGCGTTTCCGATCATCCCGTGCACGCTGTGCGGGACCCAGCCCAACCTGCAGCGGCAGGCGATGCGGGAAATGGCCAATGAGTGGGAGGCCAGGAATCCGCTCTGGATCAAGAGCATGTTCACCGCGATGGGCAATGTGGTGCCGTCGCACATGCTGGACCGGACGCTGTTCGATTTCGATGGGTTTGCGGTGACGGCGGGAGCGCCGGTTGCGGGCGATACGCTGTTCGACCCGGCAGAGCCGGCGGGGCAGGGGGAAAGCGTGATCAGGCTGGTGTGATCCGGGCCGGCCGGATTCAGTAGCGGAAGCTGCGCAAGTCTGCGCCGGCTGGCTTGCGCCAGGAGCGCCACTTCCGCGCAGCGACAGTTGCCGTTGCATTAGGCCCCGCGCAGCGACAGTTGTCGTTGTCGTTGTCGTTGTCGTTGTCGTTGTCGTTGTCGTTGTCGTTGTCGTTGTCGTTGTCGTTGTCGTTGTCG
>CAUQYP010000368.1:0-3039 GCA_963522035.1 uncultured Noviherbaspirillum sp.
TACGCGGACTGCACGCGCCGCCAGGGACTGAAACGGGAAGCGTCGGAAACTCGCTTCGCTCAGACAGCCGACGCTTCTTTATCCGTTTCAGTCCCTGGCGACGCGTCGCCGTCTAACGGGGATCCACGTCAAAAACCGCGTCAAAGGCAACTGCAACTGTCGCTGCGCGGAGCTACAAGCAACGGCAACTGTCGCTGCGCGGAGCAAGCAATATCGCTTATTGGCCGGCTCGGGCGAGTCAGCACGAAACTGGTCTCGGCCTGTCAAGGAATCAGCCGCTCGGCCCGTAGCTGAATAAACAGGTCGAAGAACGAATCCTCGGTCGACTGGTACGCTGAAAAGCCCAGCTTGCGGCTCGCCGCCATGTCGGTCATCACTTCGATCGGTCGGCCCAGGTCGAGGTCGGTATGCCATGGCGACGCCATGCGGTCCAGGTCGGGCTCCTTCAGCCCATGGCGCTGCGCGATGTCCCGCCACACTGCGTGGTCGTTCGCCATCGCTGCCTCCAGCGGCTGCACCGCGCCCGCATACGGCGCCGCTTCCACCCCGAACCAGTCGGCGATCCGGCCCCACAGCCAGCTCCAGCGGAACAGGTCGCCATTGACGATATTGAAGGCCTGGTTGCGCGCCGCGTCGGTGTCCGCCGCCCAGGCCAGCTGCCTGGCCAGCATGCGGGCGTCGGTGACGTCGGACAAGCCGTTCCACTGCGCTTCCGAACCCGGAAACTGGAAAGGCCGCCCGGTCTCCCTGCAGATCGACGCATACACCGCAAGCGTGGTGCCGAGGTTCATCGCATTGCCGACTGCCTTGCCGATCACGGTATGCGGGCGGTGTACGGTCCAGGTAAAGCGGTCGCGTTCGGCCGCGGCATAGACCTCGTCTTCCTGCGCGTAATAAAAATTCTCGATGGCGAGCCGCGGCTGCGACTCCCGCAGCGGCGTCTCCGGCAGCGTGCCGGAGGCGGCGTAGGCTTCGAATGGGCCGAGGTAATGTTTCAGCCCGGTCACCAGTGCGACATGCCGCAGCGTCTTGCGATCCGACAGCGCGGCCAGCAGGTTGCGCACCATGGCGCTGTTGACCCGGATGTTTTCCGCTTCGGTTTCCTTGCGCGTCCAGGTGGTGATGAAGACATGGGTGGGCGACACGCCGGCCAGCGCGCGTTCCAGTCCCGCCGGGTCGAGCAGGTCAGCGGCGACCGGGAGCAGGCCGGGAATGTCGGTACTGGGCTGGCGCGCAAGGCCGTAGACTTTCCAGCCGTTGGCGATGAGTTCGCGGGCGGTGCTGGCGCCGCCGATGCCGCTGGCGCCGACGACCAAGGCAGTTCGTTGCATGACGTTTCCTTTCGATGTTCTGGTCGGAGACAGTCTAGGGCGGCGGCGGCGCGCCGTATTGCGCAGGCATGGACTCCGTGCCCGGCGCCCCGCCGCCGTCTCTGCCTACAGCCCGCCGGAACAGCGAACCGTCGCGCCATTCATGTAGGACGCCGCATCGGACAGCAGCCACAGCACCGGCTCGGCGATTTCTTCCGGCGTCGCCAGGCGCCGCATCGGGATGTTGGGCGCGATCCGCGCGGGCCGGCCGGGTTCGCCCGCGGCCGCATGGATGTCGGTCAGCGTCGACCCCGGCGCCACCGCGCACACCCGGATGCCGTCCACCGCCACTTCGCGGGCCAGGCCCAGCGTGAAGGTTTCGATGGCCGCCTTGCTGGCGGCGTAGTGGACGTATTCGTTCGGGCTGCCGGTCACCGCGGCAATCGACGACAGGTTGACGATGACGCCCGCCGAGCCCGAGCGCTGGAAGCGCTGGATGGCGGCCCGGCAGCAGTTCATCGTGCCGAGCACGTTGGTCCTGAAGACCTGCGCGATCGACGCCGGTTCTGCCGCGACGAATTTACCGAGGCGCCCGGTGATCCCGGCATTGTTCACCACGCCGTAGAGCGCACCGAACCGGGCCTCTGCGGTGTCGAACATCCTTCCGACATCGGCTTCCTCTGCCACGTCGCCCTGGACCAGGCAGGCGGCGCCGCCGCTGGCCTCGATGGCGGCTACCAGCGCACGCGCCGAGCGCTCGTCATGCAGGTAATTGATCGCGACCGCGTAACCGCGCGCCGCCGCCATGGTCGAGATCGCCGCCCCGATGCCCCGGCTCCCCCCTGTTATCAGTATGGCTCTCTTCATTACCTTGTCTCCTGTGGGGGATGGTCCAACTTCATGGTTGCATCATCGCACCCGGCCGCCGAGGTTGGTCTCGACATCGGCAGGTTCGCCCGCCGAACTGCCGCGCGGCGATTCGCCCGAGCTCGCCGCGGACGCCACGCCGGGCGCGTCGCCGGCCTGCACCAGCCGGCCATTGGCGGTTTTTACGTCGTCCCGGAACTCGCCTTCCCAGTAGCTGCCGCTGGACCAGGTATAGCGTCCCTGGCCGTTGCTCCTGCCCTGCCGCCATGCGCCGCTGTAGCTGTCGCCATTGGCGAAGCGGATGGACCCGGTTCCCTGCGGCAGGCCGTCCCTCACCTCGCCGCGATAGCGGTTGCCATTGCTGAAGGTAAGGCTGCCGCTGCCGTTCGGCTGCCCGTCGCGCACTTCGCCCTGGTAGCGGTTGCCGTTGGCAAACACCAGGGTGCCGGCGCCATTCGGCAGGCCGTTGCGCATGTCGCCGGTGTAGCGGTCGCCGTTCGGGAACTGGATGCTGCCCTTGCCATTGGGCTGGTCGCGCGCCCAGTCGCCGCGGTAGCGCTGTCCGTTCGCCCACAGGAATTCACCCTTTCCCTCCTTGATGCCGCGCACCATGGTGCCCTCGAAGCGGTCGCCGTTGTCCCAGACGATGCGGCCGTTCCCGGACACCAGCCCCGTCGCCGGGTCCGGTGAAAAATTGCCTGTCATGGTCTGGTTGGCCAGCCGCAGCGTGCGCCCGGTGCGTCCCGCCGAGGGCAAGGGCGCCGTTTCCGGCTCTGGTTCCACCTCTGCCGCGGGTTCGGCTGGCAGCGGCGCCCTTTGGACCGGAGGCGTCTCGGCCGGCCTGATCGCCGCCAGCCTGTCC
>CAUQYP010000369.1:0-3011 GCA_963522035.1 uncultured Noviherbaspirillum sp.
TCCGTTTCAGTCCCTGGCGACGCGTCGCCGTCTAACGGGGATCCACTTCAAAAACCGCGTCAAATGCAACGGCAAAGGCAGCGTCAAAGGCAACTGCAACGGTCGCTGCGCGGGCAACTGCAACTGCAACTGTCGCTGCGCGGAACATGCAATCTTGCTTATAGGCCGGCTCAGGCAAGTCAGCACGAAACTGCTCTAAAGCGGATTCGGCCTGGCCTGAGCCAGTCAAACTGGAACCGCCCTGATAGCGGCAAGGGCGTTGTGGAACATCTTGGCGGGAAGCCGCATGACCCGTTTGGCGTGACGTTGCTCATCCCGCTAAAATGCGGCCATGCCTGCCAAGTCTCCCATCCTTCCCGGCCCACGGACTGCACGTGGGACCGTGCTCGCGGTCCTGCTTTCCAACGTCGACCAGGCCGGTGCCGAACCGCTGCGTGGACGCGTGACGCTTGCCGCGATCGTCCGGACCCTGAAGCGCAAATATCACTGGCCGATAGAAACGACGAGTTTCCCGTCCAATGCTGCGGATGGCCGTGCAACCTGGGCCACTGTTTATAGCCTCCCACCAGACGTCATTGCTGCGGCAATGGATGCTGGTGCACGCGACTGGCTTAAAAGCAGCCTGGTGGACCAAGCCCCGCGCAATGCCTGACCCGTTACGAGGTGCTGTCCTACGCCTGATCAGGCGCTTTTCTGACGCCATGTGCTTATCTGCTCCGGTAAGCTGGATCTTTTCCGGCGTGTCGTGCCAACACGCCTGTCGCAGGTGCAGCAACCGGTTTTTATCCCAGGGAAGGTGAGCGGAATGCTTGGACTTTTTTCCAACAAGCGCGTGCTTGTTGCATTTGCCATACTGACTGCTGTGCTGGCGATTGCGCTGCTGGTGGTTTTCAATATCATTTGACTGTGCCTGGCGGTGGCGTGAGGAACGTCGTTCATTTTTTCTGCACCATCCATCCATGAAAACTTTCCATTGCGACTGTTGCGGACAACAGGTCTTCTTTGAAAATGTCCGCTGCGAGAATTGTGGCGGCATGCTGGGTTACCAGCCCGAGCAGCGCGGCATTACGACCTTCGAAGCCGCCGGGGCCGGTCTCTGGCGTAGCCTCAACCCGGCCAATGCCGGCCGTTTGTTCAAGCAGTGCATCAACTATTCCCGTGAAGAAGTCTGCAACTGGATGCTGCCCGCCGACAGTCCGGAAGACCTGTGCGCGTCGTGCCAGCTGACCCACTCGATCCCGGTTCTTTCAGGACAGAACCGGCTCTACTGGCGCCGTCTCGAAGCCGCCAAGCGTCGCCTGCTTTATTCGCTGATCGAGTTGAATCTTGCGCCGGTGTCCAAGCTCAAGTCCCCTGAAACCGGGCTTGCATTCGAATTCCTGCAGGACCTGCCGACGCGGCGCGTAATGACGGGCCATGACAATGGACTTATTACCCTGAACATCGCCGAAGCGGACCCGGCCTTCCGCGAAAAGGTAAGGGAGCAGATGCACGAGCCCTATCGGACGCTGCTGGGGCATTTCCGTCACGAAAGCGGCCATTATTACTTTGACCGTTTGATTGTCGGCAGCAAGTGGCTCGACCAGTACCGGCACCTGTTCGGCGACGAGCGCGCAGACTATGGCGAGGCGCTGCAGCGCCATTACAGGGAAGGGCCGCCCGACAACTGGAACGAGGTTTATATCAGCACTTACGCAAGCGCTCACCCGTGGGAAGACTGGGCCGAAAGCTGGGCGCATTATCTGCACATGATAGACACGCTCGACACGGCCTTCGCCTGCGGGATGAGCTTGCAGCCACGCCGGGACGACGAACCGCAGCTGGTCCTGGAAGAGCAGCCGCTCAGCACGGCTTCGTTCAATGACATGATGGCGGACTGGTTTGCGCTTACCTATGTGCTCAACAGCCTGAACCGCAGCATCGGCATGCCGGACGCTTATCCATTCACCCTGTCCCCCACGGTCAGGAACAAGCTGCGCTTCATCCATGCAGTGATCCTGGACCATCACAACAACGTCTCGCCCAATGCCATATCGGGCGGCAAGGGCAGCGAGGAAAGCATTACGGTCTGAGCCGCAGCAAGAGTCGTCTGCACTGTGCCTTGCGGCGGTACCGACGTTCGCCTATACCTTGTATGTGCGCTGCGCCAGCCGACGCCGTCGGCTGGCGCCAACGCGCGTCTCCCTGGAAGGAGGGCATCATGGCACGCACATATATCGACTGCCGCGAGTTTCCCAGCGACATGCATTGCACGGTGGCGATCGCGGCGGACAGCGAGAAGGAACTGCTCGAGGCGGCGGTCCAGCATGCGGTTGCCATTCATGGGCATGGCGATACGCCCGAATTGCGGCAGCAGCTGGTCCAGCTGTTCAAGGCCGGCACGCCGCCTGTGGAAATGCATGCGGCGGTGTGAGGTGGCTTGCCGCCTGTGATCGTCGTTCAGGCCCGTTGCGGTAGCGGTTCGCCTTCCAGCACTAAAAGATACTGGCCACTGTCGTCGGGGCCGAAGTAGGCCTTGGCGGTGTAGTAGGTCTGGTGATCGGGTGAGAATGGCTCACCGATGGGGGGCATGTGGCTCAATACCTGCGTGCCGAAGTCCTGGCTGGTGCCATCTGGCATCTGGTGGGTGATCTTGACTTGCATGCTGGTCCTGTTGGGTGGATGGGAAGCTTGTAGACGCTGCTTGGCGTGTACAGGTTCAATGGTTTGTTGGGTGGGTGGTGAGGTTTTTTGCGGGGAGTGGGGGGATGTTGTTGCGGCCTGCCGTTGGTGCGAGGCTTGATGCGCAATGCCAGATTGCTGTGACTGCTGACCCAGATTGCTGTGACTGCTGACCCAGATTGCTGTGACTGCTGACGGGTGAAGCCTCGGGGGTTTTCCTGTCGTGGATACAAGCCGGGTCTCGGCCCGGCAGCCGACCTACCTCTTTTGCTTCGCCAAAAGACGTAGGCGAGAAAAGGCGACCCCGATGATGGCGGTCCCCGCTACGCGGGGACTGCACACGCCGCTGG
>CAUQYP010000370.1:0-2960 GCA_963522035.1 uncultured Noviherbaspirillum sp.
CCAGCACGCGCTGCAATGGCGTCTTGCGTTTTGCAGCGCTGCAAAGCCACGTCAAAGGCGGCTTCGCGGATAATCCCTGCTGGCGGGTGAAGCAATTCGGCTTAGCCTGCCGGACGACCAAGCCGGGTTTCGGCCCGGCAGCCGACCTACTTCTCTTGCGTCGCCAAGAGAAGTAGGCAAGAGAAGGCGACCCCGATGATGGCGGTCCGCGCTTCGCACGGACTGCACACGCCGCTGGCACCGAAATCGGGAAGCGTCGGAAACTCGCTTCGCTCAGACAGCCGACGCTTCTTTATCCGATTTCGGCACCAGCGACGTGTCGCCATCGACGGGGACCCACGTCAAAAGCCGCGTCAATAGCAACTGCAACGGTAACGGCAACGGCAACGGCAACTGTCGCTGCGCGGACGTGGCGCATCTGGTGCAAGCCAGCATGAAAATGCTATAGCACGCCCCGACGGCTCGGCACGGCCTCAGGTACGGGGCACCGGGCTATCCGGCAACACGTACGCATCCGCCACATAGGCATGCCCCTTCATCACCACCACGATGCCGGCCAGCATGGCAGCCTGCATCACAACCATCAGGTTAAGCAGGATGGCGCCGGTGGCGACATATCGCGCCATTTCCGCGCGTCGCAGCAATTCTTCCGCCCCGCCGAGCGCCAGCAGATGCAGTCCAAGGACATACATTGCCGGCAGAAGCGTACCCAGCGCCAGCATCGCAGGCAGTGCGCGCAGGATGCGACGCTCCATGCCTGGCGGCTCGGTACGTGATCCTGCCAATCGATTGAAAGGGTTCATGGCTACCTCCACGGAAATGATGCCGACTCCTCCGCAGATTAACGCTGCATTCGCCGGCAATGCAGTCGGACAGCCGCCCGACATGCTGTAGGACGACTGGTAACCGTGAAGGGGTAGCCCTACTGCAGGGTGATCACGCCGCAGGCGACGCGCTTGCCGGAGTTGCCGGCCGGCTGGCTGTTCAAGTCGTCGGGATCGGCGTGGATGACGAGGGCCTTGCCTGCAATGGTGTTGGGCGCAAGCTTGCCGATGCCGATGCGCGTGGTGTCGAGCGTTGCGCTCAGGGTAGCGTCGCCATTTGCATCCGCTGTCATGTTGCCGAAATCGCCACCGTGGCGCTTGGCGCTGTCCGGTCCGCCGTGCGGCTCGCCGGTCGGGTTGTAATGCCCGCCGGCGCTCATCGCGTCGGGCGCGCTGCAATCGCCTTTTTCATGAATGTGTATGCCGTGCTGGCCTGGCGTGAGCCCCTTGAAACGTCCGTCCACGATCAACTTGCCGCTGCGTTCGACGAAGGTCGCAGTGCCGCTGGCGTTGCTGCCCTGGGTAGGATCGAGCTGGGCTACCGCGATAGGCACCGGCGGCAGGAATGCGCAGCCGGAGAGGGCGGCAGCCGAAGCGGCAAGTAGTAAATATCGTTTCATCGTGTTCCTCGGCCTTATTATTAAAAGAAGAACATTAACCGAATTCGATTTGCCCTGTCGACTTCATCCGCCCTCTACCACCCTGCCCGTCAATACCCACCATCACGGAACTGGCGTGGAGACGGCGGCAACTGGTTGTGCACGTCCGTTGCCGCCACCGCCGCCTGGCCGGTCGACACGCTGATCTGGTTGATGCCGACCACCACGTCGCCAACCGCATAGAGGCCATCGACGTTGGTGCGCTGGTGACTGTCGACGACAAGGTCGCCGCAGTCACCCACCCGTGCGCCCAGCGCGCTTGCCAGCGATGAGCGCGCGGACTCGCCCATCATCGGATACAGCACGTCGAACGCATGCTGCCGGCCGTCGGCGGTATGGACCAGCGGCATGCGGCCGTCGACGGTGGTGACGTCGAGCGCGGGCGATTCCAGCCAGGCGACGCCGGCCCGGTCGAGCGCCTCGCGCTCGCTCCGGTCCAGCGGCGGCGCGTCGGGCGGCAGCATCAGCGTGATGCTGGCGCTGAAGGTGCGCATGAAACGCGCATGCTGCACCCGGTTTTCCTGTCCGCAGACGATGGCGATGTTGCGGTCGGTGACGTCGTAGCCGTCGCAGATCGGGCATAGCCGGACGGCGCCGTTGCGGATCGACGCATGCCAGTTCTCGGTCGGCAGGCCGATGTCGACGATCCCGGTGGCCATGATGACCTTCCTGGCCCGCACCCGTCCGCCGTCCCAGTCGGCGAAGAAGCTGCGTTCGTCGCGCCCCAGGCTGGTGACTTCGCCGGCTGTCACGCTGCAGCCGAGCTTGCCCAGTTGCGTCTTCAGCGTTTCCAGCAGCGTGACGCCGGGCACGCCATCGGCGAAGCCCGGGTAGTTGTGGCTGACCGGAATCAGCGAGAGCCGGCTTTCCCCCTTGTCAATCACCATCACGCTGCGGTGAAAGCGCCGCAGGTAGATGGCCGCAGTCAGCCCGCCCGGCCCGGCGCCGATGACCAGGCAGTCGAACACTGGTATACAGTCGGCAATGTCTTCCGCACCGGCATCGGCTGCAGCCCGGACAGCGGCCTCGTACGTGCTCATCGTTTCGTCCTTTTTCCCAGCGGCGCACAGCGCCTGACCGGGTTTTAGGCAGGAGCCCCAAGAGCGAGTTCCTCGCCGTGCACTGCAGTGCCGGATTGCGCAAGATGCGGTAGGACGGCCAGCGCCTGCTGGCTGAAGGAATCGAATGCGTGGGTTTATACCAGTCCCAAGTCATGGCATACCAAATGAAATCGATGGCGCCGATTTGTCACCTGGACTCGTAGGGTGTAAAAAGCGAAGCGCATTACACCATGGCCGATGAAGAGGCACCGCCGGCAAGCAACGAATGGTGTAATGCGCTGGCGCTTATTACACCCTACGAATTTTCATAACACGTCAATACCTGGCATTGCTATTAGTTTTGCGCGAAGCGACAGTTGCCGTTGCCGTTGCCGTTGCCGTTGCCCGCGCAGCGACAGTTGCCGTTGCCGTTGCCG
>CAUQYP010000371.1:0-2953 GCA_963522035.1 uncultured Noviherbaspirillum sp.
CAACTGCAACTGCAACTGCAACTGCAACTGCAACTGTCGCTGCGCGGAACGTCAAGAGCAACTGTCGCTGCGCGGAACTTCAAAGGCAACTGTCGCTGCGCGGGAGTGGCGCTTTTGGTGCGAGCCAGCATGAGAATGCTTAGCGGCTCGGTCAGGGAAGGTGGAATGCGCTGACGCTTATTCCACCCTACTTTACGAATAGTCCCCATAACACCACCGCCCAGCACGCTGCCGAAAGCAGCACAGCGAGCATGACCGCCGCGCTGCCGAAGTCCTTCGCATTTTTCGACAACGGATGCCGCTCCAGCGAAACCCGGTCAACGATCGCCTCGATGGCCGAGTTCAGCAGTTCGACGATCAGCACCAGCACCATGCTCGCCACCAGCAGCAGTTTTTCCAGCGGCGTCACCGGCAGCAGCAGCGCCGCTACCGCCGCCGGTACGATGACGGCGATCTCCTGCCGGAATGCATGTTCATGCTTCCAGGCGCTGCGCAAGCCGGCCAGCGAGTAACGCATTGCGCCCGCGATGCGCCGCAGGCCGCTGCGGCTCTTGAAGGCACTGAAGGCCGGCTCGTCGGGTGTCATCGGAACGTGCCGGGCAGCAGGATGTTCCTGTCGACTTTCTGGATGTCGGTCAGGCCGCACAGCGCCATCGTGACGTCGAGCTCCTTGCGGATGATTTCCAGCACGCGGGTCACGCCCTCCTCGCCCATCGCGCCGAGGCCGTACAGGAAAGCGCGGCCGATGTAGACGCCGCGCGCGCCCAGCGCCAGTGCCTTGATCACGTCCTGGCCGGAACGGATGCCGCCGTCGAGGTGGACTTCCATCCGGTGGCCCACGGCATCCATGATGGCCGGCAGCGCGCTAATCGACGACTCGGCGCCGTCGAGCTGGCGGCCGCCGTGGTTGGAGACGATCAGCGCGTCGGCGCCGCTCTCGGCCGCCATGCGCGCATCTTCAGGGTCCAGGATGCCCTTGATGATCAGCTTGCCGCCCCAGCGCTGGCGCAGCCACTCGACGTCGTCCCAGGAAAGCCGCGGGTCGAACTGCTCGGCGGTCCAGGATGACAGCGACGACATGTCGGACACGTTGTGCGCATGGCCGACGATGTTGCCGAAGCCGCGCCGCTTGGTGCCCAGCATGCCCAGGCACCAGCCCGGCTTGGTCGCCATGTTCATGATGTTCTTCAGGGTCAGCTTTGGCGGCGCGGTCAGACCGTTGCGCAAGTCCTTGTGCCGCTGCCCGAGAATCTGCAGGTCGAGCGTCAGGACCAGCGCCGAACAGTTGGCGGCGCGCGCCCGTTCGACCAGGCGGCTCATGAAGTCGCGGTCCTTCATGAAGTACACCTGGAACCAGAACGGCGCGGTAGTGTGGGCGGCAATGTCCTCGATCGAGCAGATGCTCATGGTCGACAGCGTGAACGGCACACCGAATTTCTCCGCCGCCTTCGCCGCCAGGATCTCGCCATCCGCATGCTGCATGCCGGTCAGCCCGGTCGGCGCGATCGCTACCGGCATCGCGACCGGCAAGCCGACCATGGTGCTGGCCAGGCTGCGGTTTTCCATATTGACTGCCACCCGCTGGCGCAGCTTGATCTTCGCAAAGTCGTCGCTGTTGGCGCGATAGGTGGACTCGGTCCAGGAGCCCGAGTCGGCATAGTCGTAAAACATGCGCGGCACGCGCCGCTCCGCCAGGATGCGCAGGTCTTCGATGTTGGTGATGACGCCCATAGTATTCTTTTCCCGTTGTCCGTTTCGATGCAGGCTGCATTATGGCGGTGAATACTGCCTGCCGGACACGCCCGCCGCATGAAAATAATTCGGTGTATCGATGCATGTGGCAGCGCTGCGCTACATTTGATAAATTTTCACATTGTGATATAAAGACTTATTGCACCGCACCAGTTTCCAATGAAAAACACAGATCAGCCGCTGGACAACGAGAAGACTTCCATCCAGGTCATCGAACGCATGATAGGCCTGCTCGACGCCCTTGCCGAGTACCCCGACCCGGTCAGTCTCAAGCAATTGTCCGCCGTCACCGGCCTGCATCCGTCGACCGCGCACCGCATCCTGAACGACCTGGTGCTCAAGCGTTTTGTGGACCGCGCCGAACCCGGCACCTACCGGCTGGGCATGCGGCTGCTGGAACTGGGCAATATCGTCAAGAGCAGGCTCAACGTGCGGGAAGCATCGCTCGATTACATGCGCGCCCTCCATCGCAAGACCCAGCAGACCGTCAACCTGTCAGTGCGCCAGGGCGACGAAATCGTCTATATAGATCGCTCGTTCTCCGAACGCTCGGGCATGCAGGTCGTGCGTGCAATCGGTGGCCGCGCACCGCTGCACCTGACCTCGACCGGCAAGCTGTTCCTGTCGGCCGACGACCCGAAGATGGTGCGTGCGTATGCGACGCGAACGGGTCTTGCCGGCCACAACAAGAATTCGATTACCGACTTGGCCAAGCTCGAACGGGAGCTGAGCCTGGTGCGCGCACGCGGTTTTGCCCGCGACAATGAAGAACTGGAACTGGGTGTGCGCTGTATGGCGGCCGGCATACGGGACGATAGTGGCAAGCTGATCGCCGGATTGTCGATTTCGGCGCCGGCCGACCGGCTGCAGGAAGAATGGATCAGCGACCTGCTTGGCACCGTGCAGGAAATCTCGGCGGTGCTGGGTCATGTGCCGCCCGCTGGCGGAGGCGAAGCTGGCTCCCGCTAGCGCATTTTCATGCTGGCTTGCACCTGAAGCGCTGCTTCCGCGCAGCGACAGTTGCGTTTGACGTTCCGCGTAGCGACGGTTGCGCTTGACGTTCCGCGTAGCGACAGTTGCGTTTGACGTTCCGCGTAGCGCCAGTTGCAGTTGCCGTTGCCGTTGCCGTTGCCGTTGCCGTTGCCGTTGACGCGGCTTTTGACGTGGGTCCCCGTCGATGGCGACACGTCGCTGGTGCCGA
>CAUQYP010000372.1:0-2900 GCA_963522035.1 uncultured Noviherbaspirillum sp.
GTCCCTGGCGACGCGTCGCCGTCTAACGGGGATCCACGTCAAAAGCCACTTCAAAAGCAACAGCAACAGCAACTGTCGCTGCGCGGAACGTCAAAGGCAACTGTCGCTGCGCGGAGCAAGCAATATCGCCTACAGGCCGGCTCGGGCAAGTCAGCACGAAACCGCCCTAAGCGCTGTCGTCCATCGCCTTCTGCTGGCGCTCCATGAAGTCCTTCAGGGTATCGATGCCGCGCAGCTGCAGGATGGTATTGCGCACCGCCGCTTCCAGCAGCACCGCCAGGTTGCGCCCAGCCTCCACCGGGATCACGACCTTGCGTATCGGCAGCCCCAGCACTTCCTCGCTTTGCGAATGCAGCGGCAGGCGCTCGTAGTTTTCTTCCAGCGTACTGCGCCTGACCAGGTGCACGATCAGCTTCAGGCGCATCTTGCGGCGCACCGCGGTTTCGCCAAAGATGGTGCGGATGTCCAGCAGCCCCAGGCCGCGCACTTCGAGCAGGTTTTGCAGCAGCGTCGGGCAACGGCCTTCGATCATGTGCGGCGCGATCCGGGCGAACTCCACCACGTCGTCCGCCACCAGGCCGTGATTGCGGGAAATGAGTTCCAGCCCCAGCTCGCTCTTGCCCAGGCCGGATTCGCCGGTGATCAGGACGCCCACGCCCAGCACGTCCATGAACACGCCATGCATGGTGATGCGCTGCGCCAGCTTCTTGGACAGGTAGACGCGCAGGTAGTCGATGACCTGCGCCGCCGGCAGCGGCGTCGAGAACAGCGGAATATTCTTTTCGTCGCAGATCGCCAGGATGTAGGCCGGCGTCTCCAGCCCCTGCGCGATGATGAAGGCCGGCGGCGAGCCCGCCACCAGTTCCTCGGTCTGGTGCTGGCGCGACAGCGGCGACAGCTTCTTGTAGTACGCGGTCTCCTGGTGGCCGAAGACCTGGATGCGGCCCGGGTGGATCAGGTTCAGGTGGCCGACCTGGTCCGCCGCCGACGCGGCGTCGCCCGAGATCAGCCGCTCGCCGCCGGGAAAGCCGGCAAACCAGCCGAGTTGCAGCGCTTCGCGGTTATCGTCATACAGCTGCTGGATCGACAGGGGAGTGGAAAGCGGCATCGGGCGGGTGCTGGTCTGGGAGTGGTCAGGCGACGTTCTGCATGCTGGACTGCCAGCCGATGATGCGCTGGTGCACGGCCTGTGCGTCCGGGTCCTGCAGCAGCCCGGCGCGGAAGCTGTCGTCGGAAAACATTTCGGCGATTTCCGACAAAATTTCCAGGTGCTGCTGCGTCACGTTGTCGGGAATCAGCAGGAAGGTCAGCAAGCTGACCGGCTGGCCATCGGGCGATTCGAACGGGATGGGCGCCGCCAGCCGTACAAAGGCGGCGATCGGCGCCTTCAGGCCCTTGATGCGGCCGTGCGGCACGGCGACGCCGTGGCCCAGGCCGGTCGAACCCAGCCGCTCGCGGGCGAACAGGTTGTCGGACACGGTGGAGCGGGCGATGCCAAAATTGTTTTCAAATAGCAGGCCTACCTGCTCGAACGTGCGTTTCTTGCTCGACACGTCCATGTCAAGCACGACGTTTTCGAGAGGGAGTATCTGGCTGAATTGGGTCATGGTGCGATGCACAATATAAGTGACTTGTCGCTGCGGAATATAGGTGCACGGATTGCGGTAACGCAGATCACCTATGCCAGCGCGGCCTTGGTACGGCCGCTGTCCTTGTATATGGGTGCAACCGGGCCTGTTTCCAGTCGCACTTTATACGCGAAGCGTCAGCGGAGCAATGTATTTAGGAAATGTTTCTGATGCAAAATACTCGGTGGTTCAAGCTGTTGCCTACTGCCGCGGCAAGCGCGCGTTGCCGGGGCGCTGGCCGGTAGTGAAATTGCTGCGCCACGGGTTGATGTCAAGGCCGCCGCGGCGCGTGAACCGCGCATAGACCGCGAGCTTTTGCGGCCGGCAATGGCGCATCAGGTCCATGAAGATGCGCTCGACACACTGCTCGTGGAATTCATTGTGGTTGCGGTAGCCTATCAGGTACTTCAACAAGCCTTCTTGATCGATTGCAGGGCCGACATAACGTATTTGCACGCTGCCCCAGTCTGGCTGCCCGGTCACCAGGCAATTCGACTTGAGCAGGTGCGAGACCAGCACTTCTTCCACCGGCGCTTCCTCGGTCGCGGTCTTGAGCAAGGCGGTGTCCGGTGTGTACTGGTCGACTTCGATTTCCAGCCGGTCCAGCAGCAAACCGTCGAGCTCGCCCATTTTCAGCTTGCCAAAATCTTCCGGCATGGTCAACGCGACCTGCACCGGTGCGCTGGTGGCAGCCGACAGGTCGGCCCGCAGCAGCTCGAGCAGCGCGTCGGTGCCGCCAAGCCGGGTCTGGTTGAAGGAATTCAGGTAGAGCTTGAAGGACTTGGACTCGACGATGTTTGGCGAATCCGCCGGGATCATGAAGCTGGCGATGCCGATCTGCGGCTTGCCGCGCATATTCAACCAGGAAACCTCGTAGGCATTCCAGATGTCGATGCCGAAAAACGGCAGGGTGCCCGTCAGCCCGAGCTCGTCGCGCTTGCCCTGCCGCGCAATCGGGAACAGCAGCGACGCGTCGTACTCGCTCTTGTAGGTGGCGGGCTTGCCCAGCGGTGAATCCTGCGGGGTGTCTGGCGTGGTCATGGCGGCGGAATCCGGCGAAAAGCGGGCATTTTGCCAGATTTTGCCGACGCGGGTCTGACAGAGTGCTAGCGCAGTTTCGTGCTGGCTTGGCCAAGTAGGCCTTTCGCCGATATTGCCTGCTCCGCGCAGCGACAGTTGCCTTTGCCATTGCCCGCGCAGCGACAGTTGCTTTTGCTTTTGCTTTTGCTTTTGACGCTGCCTTTGACGTGGATCCCCGTTAGACGGCGACGC
>CAUQYP010000373.1:0-2893 GCA_963522035.1 uncultured Noviherbaspirillum sp.
CAGCGACGTGGCGTCATCAACGGGGACCCACGTCAAAGGCAGATTCAACGGCAACTGCAACTGCAACGGCAACGGCAACTGTCGCTGCGCGGGGCTAAATACAACGGCAGCTGTCGCTGCGCGGAAGCGGCGCTAGTGGCGCAAGCCAGCATGAAAATGCGCTAATAATTTCCAATGCAGCTCCGGCCTGCACGCCGGAACCGCCTCCGGACCGTCGTATACGTTAATCTTTTGCCTTCACTTCTCCCCACATTCTCAGCCCAGGTCGCTGCGACGCTTGCGCGTGCGCGCCGGCGCAATCGGGCTATAGACCACGTTCTTCAGCGTGCGCCCTTCACGCGGTTGTGGAATGGGCAGTCCCAACATGGTCCTGACCTTGTTGATCGACATGCCGGTCACATCGTGGATGCGCACCAGCAAACCGGCGGATACACCGATCTTGTTATTGCGCAGCTTGCTGATGACCGGCGGCGGCACCATCAGCTTGCGTGAGAGCGCCGCGTCGGTCGTGACCTTCAGCGTCAGCATCAGCGCGTCGAGCATCGGCCCGTGGTTGCAATTTGTGGCGCCGGTTACAGCGTTGAGGTCGTTTATCACTTCGTCTTTCGGTTCAAATTCCTGATTCATGAAACCCGGTCCCTGGCGCATGGCGTTTGTTGAATGACGTTCATCTACAGGCCGCGAAACATTGTGAGTCGACAACGGCATATCGATTGATGCGTATATCCTTTTGGAAATCAAATAATAGGTTAAAAAGCTATAAAGCGCAATAAATTGACAGATTTGGTAAATCCATTCAAAATTATTAAACGATAAAATGGAGACTCGTGTGACGCAAGACGTATGTACTACCCAGCAGGCGGCAAGCCTACTCGGCATGTCCGTGACTTCGGTGCAACATCTTGTGGAGTCGGGTGAAATCGACGCCTGGAAGACACGCGGCGGGCACAGGCGCATTCCCATTGCGGCAGTCCATGCCTACATGAGCACGGTGGGAAAGACGGCATCCGCGTCCAGCGACGACGCGCCATTGATGGTGCTGGCGGTCGAGGACAACCCGATACAGCGCGGCATCTACGAAGCCCAGTTTGCGGCATGGGAACTGCCCGTGCAGCTGCGCATGTGCGAGAACGGCTACAAGGCGCTGATCGATATCGCGGGCATTCGACCCGACGTGCTGCTGCTCGACATCATGATGCGCGGCATCGACGGCTACGAGGTGATGCAGACCGTGCTTGCCTATCCCGAGCTGGCGGACGTCAATATCGCCATCCTGACCAGCCTGAGTCGTGATGAACTGGACCAGCGCGGCGGCCTTCCTCCTGGCGTGACCTATTTCCCCAAGCCGGTGGCGCAGGAAGAATTGCGCGGGTATATCCGCGCCTGCATCGCGCAGAAGGCCAGGCGCAGTCAAAGCCGGTAAATCTGGCATGAGGCCGGCGCAACGCCGACCCTGCCGGCGCATTCAGGAACGAGGTTGTCGCAGCCATGACTGCGCTCGAATACAATAGCGGTTTGCCTTTCCCTCCGGCATAGCTGTCATCCCTGGCCGGCACCCGGCGTCCTGCCGAATGCGATGTCCCGATTCTGCGCAAGCCGCATTGCAACGCCACGGGCTGCCCCTGCCCTGCCTTGACGGAAGGTCTGAATGCTGGTCCGGAGGTCGCTTGGAATCGAGTACGTCATTGAAAAACACAAACAACCTTAATACCGACCCGGGCATCGACAAGCACACGCCGATGATGCAGCAGTACCTGCGCCTGAAGGCGGGTCATCCGAACACGCTGCTGTTCTACCGGATGGGCGATTTCTATGAGCTGTTCTTCGACGACGCCGAAAAGGTCGTGCGCCTGCTGGGCATTACGCTGACCCATCGCGGCAGCTCCAACGGCGTGCCCATCAAGATGGCCGGCGTGCCGTTTCATTCGCTCGACCAGTACCTGGCGCGCCTCGTGCGCGCCGGCGAATCCGTGGCGATCTGCGAGCAGATAGGCGACCCCGCGACCAGCAAGGGACCGGTCGAACGCCGCGTGGTGCGCATCGTCACGCCCGGCACGCTGACCGACGCCGACCTGCTGCCCGAAAAGGCCGAGCGGCCGCTGCTGGCCCTGTGCCGGCATGCGCAGCGCAAGTCGCTGACGATCGGCCTGGCGTGGCTGTCCATGGCAAGCGGCGCGCTGCGGCTGATGGAGTTTTGCGGGGAAGCGGCGGCGGTGCAGTCGCGCCTGCGGCATGAGCTCGAGCGCATTGCGCCGGCGGAAGTGCTGCTCGGCGACGATTGCGAAGCCGATGCCGAATGGCTGGCGCATGCGACCGGCGTGCCGGCCTGGCATTTCGACGTCCCGGCCGGGGAAAAGGCGCTGCTGGCGCAGCTCTCGGCAGCCACGCTGTCGGGCTTCGGCGCCGACGGCCTGCAGGCGGCAATCGGCGCCGCCGGCGCGCTGCTGCGCTATGCCCAGTCGACCCAGAGCCAGAGCCTGCAGCACGTCCGGGCGCTGACGGTGGAAAAGGAGGACGAATACATCGGCCTCGACGCGGCAACCCGCCGCAACCTGGAGCTGTCCGAATCGCTGCGCAGCCAGGACCCCGGCCCTACCCTGTTTTCGCTGCTCGACCATTGCCGCACCACCATGGGTTCACGCATGCTGCGGCACTGGCTGCACCATCCGCTGCGCAATCGCCAGGTTGCGCAGCAGCGGCATGCGGCAATCAACGCGCTGCTGCGCGCCGACGCCTGCGCCAGCCTGGCCGACAGCCTGTGCGACGTGCCCGACATCGAACGCATCACGACCCGCATTGCGCTGTTCTCGGCGCGGCCGCGCGACCTGGCCGGCATGCGGCGCGGGCTGCAGCAGCTCGATGCGATCCGCGCCTGCATCGCGTCCTGCACGCG
>CAUQYP010000374.1:0-2869 GCA_963522035.1 uncultured Noviherbaspirillum sp.
CGCAATGCCACGCAGGCGGTGGCCGGCGCCGGCCCGGCCAGCGCCGCGCTGATGCTGGTCGGCGAGCAGCCCGGCGACCAGGAAGACCTGACCGGCGTGCCGTTCGCCGGGCCGGCCGGCAAGGTGCTCGACCGCGCGCTGCAGGATGCCGGTATCGACCGCAAGGCGGCCTACCTGACCAACGCGGTCAAGCATTTCAAATGGGAGCCGCGCGGCAAGCGCCGCATCCACAAGACGCCGGCGCAGCGCGAAGTCGACGCCTGCAACCCGTGGCTGAAGCAGGAACTGGCGGCGGTGGCGCCCAGCGTGGTGGTCGCGCTCGGCAGCACGGCGCTGCGCGCGCTGACCGGGCGGCGCGACCTGTCGCTGTCGGCAGTCCAGGGACAGGTGCTGGAAGTCGATGGCCGCCGCGTGGTGCCGACCTGGCATCCGTCCTACGTGCTGCGGCTGCCCGGGCAGCAGGAGCAGGACGCGGCGTTCGGGGACATGCTGTCGGCACTGCTTGTTGCAAAAAAATTGCTTGCCGAAAATGAAGCGCAGGTTTGAGTGCTGACTGGCTGGTATCATGGCGCGCTACTGCAGGGCGCCATCCGGCGCGCGTGCGGCTTCTGGAGCGTTCGGCGGAATAATGATGTCAGGCAGGGAAAAAGTCATGGAAACATGCCGCGCACCAGCCGTATCCGGCAAAAGCCCGCCATGAAGGCGCGCGCCTACCTTGCCCTCATGGCGCTGGCCGTGCTGGTGCCCATCATCCTGTTTTCCGCCATTGCCCTGTCGATGCTGATGCAGGCCGAGCGCGAAGCGGCGCTGCGCAGCCTGATGGAGACCGCGCGCGCAACCACGCTGGCCGTGGACCGCGAACTCAGCATTTCGGAAGCGCGCATGAAGGTGCTGGCGTCGGCAGCCAGCCTGGCCCAGGGCGACCTGAAGACATTCCACGCGCGTGCCGTCGTCGCCAACGCCGGCAGCAAGGCATGGACCGTGCTGTTCGACGAAGACGGCCAGCAGTTGCTCAATACGCTGGTTCCCTACGGCACCAGCCTGCCCAGGCGCGGGCATCCCGAATACGGCCAGGAAGTCTTGCGCACCGGCGTCATGCGCGCGTCCGACCTCCTCAATGGCACAGTGGCCAACGCCCGGGTGCTGGCGATCGACGTGCCGGTGATACTGGAAAACAAGAAGCGATATGTGTTGAGCCAGGCTTTCTTCCCGGCAGCGCTGGACCTGGCGCTGCGTCCCGGCGAAGTGCCGGCCGACTACATCATCGGCATTTTCGACCGCAAGGGTATTTCGATTGCCCGCAGCAAGCGGGCGGATGAACTGGTGGGCAAGCCCGTGCGCAAGGAATTGTTCGATGGTTCACGCGGCGCGCCGGAAGGCGTTCTGCAGCATGACACCCGGGAAAATATCCGGGTCTACGACGCCTACAAGCGCTCGGCCCTGTCCGGCTGGACCGTCGCCGTCGGCGTGCCGGTGGTCGTGATCGAGGCGTCGGCCCGCCGTGCCGTCATGGTGGCGTCGATGGGACTCTTGGCCGCCATCGGCTGCGCGCTGGCGCTGGCGGTGTTTTTCAGCCGGCGGCTGGCGCAATCGATCGACAGCGCGGCCAATTCGGCTGCCGCGCTTGGCCGTGGCGCGGCGCCGCAGCCGTATTTCTCCGGCGTGCTGGAATTCGACCGCCTGCATGCCGCGCTCGAAGCGGCTGGCGGCATCCTCCAGGAGGAACGTGAATCGCGCGCCGCCGCCGAGCAGGAGCGCGCCCGCCTGTTCACCAGCGAGCAGGAGGCCCGGCTGCTCGCCGAACACCAGAATCGCGCCAAGGACGAATTCCTGGCCATGCTCAGCCACGAACTGCGCAATCCGCTGGCCGCGATCAGCAATTCCATCGCGCTGATGGACCACCCGGCCGTGTCCGGCGAAACCGCGGCCCGCGCCCGCACCATCATCAAGCGCCAGAGCCGCCACCTGGCCCGCATCGTCGACGACCTGCTCGACCTGGGCCGGCTGATGAATGGCAAGGTGGTGCTGATGCGCCAGCGGCTGGACCTGGCCGAGGCGGTGCGCGACTGCGTGCAGGCCATGCGGACCACGGGGCGCCTGGAACAGCATCGGGTGGAAGTGCACACCGTGCCGGCCTGGGTCGAAGCCGACCCGACGCGCATCGAGCAGATCGTCTCCAACCTGGTTGGCAATGCGCTGAAATACACACCGGCTGGCGGCAGCATCGCGGTCGATGTGAGCAGCAATGACGGCAGCGCGGTCCTGACCGTCAGCGACACCGGCATCGGCATGCCTGCCGAGCTGCTGGAACTGGTGTTCGACGTCTTCGTCCAGGGGACGGGGGCGCTGGACCGGTCCCAGGGTGGGCTGGGCATCGGCCTGGCGCTGGTGCGGCAGCTGGTCGTGCTGCACGGCGGCGAGGTCAGCGCTTCCAGCCCGGGGCCGGACCTGGGCAGCACTTTCGTCGTCCGGCTGCCGCTTTCCGGCGCCGGTACAATAGCGGCTTCCCCGCACAATCACTCCCTCCATGCAGCAGCCCCCGCGAAATCGTCCTGACACGCCGTGCGTTGCGGTTTGCTCGACCCTGTTCGACGATGTGTGTCGGGGGTGCGGGCGCACGGTGGGGGAGGTGGCGAACTGGGTGTTCATGACCCAGGAGGAGAAAGATGCGGTGTGGGAGCGCATCACGCGGGAGGGTTATCCGCGCCGCAAGGGTTAGGGCAGGTTCGTGCTGGCTTGGCCAGGCCGGCTTGCGAGCGATATCGCTTGTTCCGCGCAGAGACAGTTGCCGTTGCCCGCGCAGCGACCGTTGCCTTTGACGTTCCGCGCAGCGACCGTTGCCGTTGCCGTTGCCGTTGCCGTTGCCGTT
>CAUQYP010000375.1:0-2867 GCA_963522035.1 uncultured Noviherbaspirillum sp.
TCGGCACCAGCGACGTGGCGCCATCAACGGGGGCCCACGTCAAAAGCCGCGTCAACGGCAACGGCAACGACAACGACAACTGCAATTGCAACTGTCGCTGCGCGGGCTTAATGCAACGGCAACTGCACCGTAGCCCATGAGCTGCACCCTTTCCCCCTCCAAAACCTCCGCCGCTGCTGCTATCATGCCCGCCCATGATCGATCCCGCAGACGACCTCACCCGCCCCCTGCCCGTCGCCAGCCCATGCCCGATCCGCATGCAGTTTGCCGCGCCGGACCGGCTGCACACGGTGCTGCTGATGCAGGACCTGTTCGACCAGTGGGTGCTGATCCAGGGCTGGGCCGGACGGGCGCAGGCCAGTGGCCGCTGCGGCGGCAAGTCGCGGCCGTTGGACAGCCTGGAAGACGGTATCGCGGCCTTGCAGGCGATCGCGCAGCGGCACCAGAAGCAGGGCTGCACGTTGGTCGCCGCATAAACCGAGGACAACACCGTGCAATTCAAGGACCAGGGCGGCAAGGTGCAAGTGCTGCTGTACACCGGCTTCGATGAAGCGAAGAACGCGCCCATCGTGCGCATCGTCGGCTCGTTCGACAAATACACCTACAAGCTGTCGCCGGGCCTGCTGGACAAGCTCAACGCCGAACAGCGCGACGAGCTGGACGCCGAATGCCAGCGCCGCCGCCAGGCTGCGCTGGCGTTGAACCGCCAGCACTACATCAATGCGGTGGCCGCCAACATGCGCGGCGCCTGCGACAGCCTGGACAACAATGCCGCATTGACGCCGCAGCAAAGCGACGAGATATGGGACGCGATGGCCGAGCTGGTCAGGGCGATGCGGGAAGCTGGCTACCCGCGCCCTACCCGTGACCGGAAGCCGGGGGCGGATGCGGGACAAGGCAGCCTGTTCGACTGATACCGGTCAAAAGTAGGACTGCCCTGCCAGGCGCTATTCCCTGATTGTGCGAAGGAGCGTGTCGAGCACCGCGGAACTCAGCAAGGTCTGGTGGTTTTCCGCGCACCAGTCCGTGGCTGCGACGCGGAGATCCGCCAGGTCGTCTTCAGCTATATCGATGAGCTGGGCATTCTTAATGTAGTACCCAAGCACAATGTCATTGTAGATATTTTGTACATGGGTTTCATCATTCTGGCTATAGGCACCGGTCAAAAGCCATTGCTTGATCTCGCCAAGAAATTTCTTTTTCAGGTCGGCGCCATGTTTAAAATTGGCGATAACTTCCAGTTCCTGCAACAGCTTTTCCGTTTGCAGTTCGCCCTCCCGTATCGCCCAATTCCTTTTACCTTCGACATGGCCGACAAGCACGGCGCCTGGCAGGATAGGCCCGGCATTTTCCACCGTCAGGCTGTCGTCGGGATTGGCATTTTTCCAATGCGCCACTGCTTCCCTGAATTTTTCCAGTGTCGTATCCGGCGCAGGGTCAAACCGCAGGTAGCTTTGATAGAGGCATTCAATCAGGGCCGTTTCGAAGATTTTCTTCACCCCAAGCACAAGATTCTTGCCCGGGTTATTTTTGATCCACGCTACCGCTTTCGCTTCGACTTCCCTGCGCAAATGCGGATACCGCTCCATTGTTGCCTTGCGGTCGGCGCGATTAAAAAACTTGTTCAGTAACACCTCCTGGTCTGCGCTGAATACGTTGCCTGCATTTTGTGCGCTTGTACCTGTCGCGCGGCCTGACGAGCTTGCGGGGCTGGACGATGCGGAAATCGCCTGCTGCTGCGCACGCGCCTTTGCGTCGCGACGTTCCTGCTTTGATGCGGCTTCCCGACTTGCTTCAACCTTCAATGCATTTTTTACTTCCTGAAAAATCTTTTCCAGTGCGGGAGGAACATCACTCGCCTGGACCAACTGGTTATTCTTCAGCCATTGCTTGTATTTCACGTTGAATGCAATGGAAAAATCTTCATCGCCGAAGGCTAGTGGGTAAGCCGTTTTAAATCGGTCGACGGCCGCCTGGATGCGCAATTTCCTGTCCGGCAAGGGCAAAACCTTAGCCTGGACCGACGTTTCTGCCTCATGCAATGTTTTCTCCGCTTTCATCTGCCTTTGAAAGTCATCGCCCTGCGCCAATTGCGGTGCGCTGCTCCGGTTCAGTTTCCGGGTGCGGTAAGCAGATTTCTCGGATTTTTCGACACCGTCTTTAGCGCGTGCCTTGCTCTTCTTGACTTCCGCCAGGCTTTTTTCGCCACGCGAAATCAGCGCCAATATGCCTGCCGATTTTTCTGGCAATACCGCGTGTGACGAGCGGATGAAATCATCGACAAACCCGCGATAGTCGTTCTTGAACATCGAGTTTGCGCCCGCGGCCATGTGCCGGAATACCTGGTGCGGCGCAACTGTGCGCTTCGATGATTCCAGCTGCAATTCCTGGCTTTCAAACAGCATGAATGGGCTGATACAGCGCGTAAACAACAGGCCGGTGAACAGGTTGGAGCGGGATTGGTGGATAACATCCGCGCTAAAAACCGTTTCCTCCAGCAGCTCGTTGAAGTACGCTTTTTTCCAGCCGAGTTTTTTGAGGGCGTCATCCAGTGACTGTTTTGCATCCGATAGCTCGGTGGCATTCAGCGCGTTGTCCCCATTGTCGGCACGCTTTTTAAGCGGCAGCAATTTTTCGGCAGCAAGCTGGTCCATCCGCCGTGCCAGCAGCACTTCCACCAGTTCCCGGTCGATCGCCTTGAACAGCGATAACAGCGTACCCGGCAGCCTGCTTTCGGCAAATTGCTGGCTGGTCCCGCAAACGAAGTCGAACACGGGCTTCAGGTAGGGCAGGAGAAGGTCGGCATTGACAGTAGGGCACCTCGAATTACACCTGATTTCGGCGTCATCAGCGAGCCAAGCGTTTGA
>CAUQYP010000376.1:0-2855 GCA_963522035.1 uncultured Noviherbaspirillum sp.
ACCCGGAAGTCCAGGCACGGCGGGCAATAGGCGGGGTCGACGACGACGCGGCCGTCGGCGCGCCGCTCGATCACCCGCGCCACGCCCAGGCCGGTATAGGCATTGGCGACGTCGCGCTCCAGGGCCAGCCGCAGCCGCAGGCGGCCGACCTGCACCAGCGCGCTGTTGTCGAGCCCGTTGCTGTCCATGACCTCGACTTCGGCGCTGCGGTGGCGGGCGAAGTCGTCGGCGCCGCCGGCGTCGCTGACCTCGGGTATGCCCATGCGACGCGTCGGCAGCGCCAGCATGACCAGCACGTCGCGGGCGTCGTCGGGAATATTGAGCGGCTCGGGCAGTTCGTCGTCGTCGGGCAGGCGCAGCGTGGTGCCGTCGGGCAGCACGGCGACGACCGACTTCAGCGCCAGCTTGCCCAGGCCCAGCAGCGCCTCGTCGACGACAACGCTGGCGTAGCCCCATGAATACGCCTGCGTGCCGGCGACACGCGTCTCGATGATGCTGTGCAGGTAGCGGTCGTGCTGCTGCAGGTGCTGGGGCTGCAGCAGCATGCCCTCGGACCAGACCACTTTACTATTCCAGGACATGGCGCTCCGCGTGATCCTTGGATCGGGTTGGGTGTTGATAGGTCATCGGCGGCCCTGCTGCAGCCGCGCGATCTGCTCTTCATAGGCGTCGCCGAAGGTCTCGCCGAACAGGCGCTGGAAGTCCTCGTCGGCTTCCAGCGCCATCTGCTGGTACAGCTCGACCATGCGGTCCCACATCTTGGCCTTGCGGTTCGACGAAAGCATCTTGTCCATCACCGTGGGCACCTGCAGCCGCTGCTCGACGACGGCCGGGTCGAAGCGCTTGAGCACGCCGTTCAGCGCGGCGCGCATGCCGGCCATGATGGCCAGCTCGTGCGCCTTCAGGTCGTCGAATGCGTTGGCATAGGCCTTGACCGGCGGCATGTAGCCGGGCATGGACGCGTTCATCATCTGCATCAGCGCGCTGTCGGCGTCGGGGAAGAACTTGAGCGGGTTGTTGGCCTGGGAAGAAATCATCGTCATCTCGAGCCGGCTCTCGCGCTTGGTCATTGCGCGCGCCATCAGCACGCCCATGGTGCCGGCCGTGGCTTCGCGCAGCATCGCGCCGGCCAGCTCGGCGACTTCCTCGGCGCTGCGCTTGCTGCCCAGTTCGGCAATGCCGAGGCCGCGCATCAGCGCCTGGATGACCGGGTCGTCGGCAGCTTGCGCGGCGGCGCTGCGGCTTGCCGCCGCTGCAGGGACAGGTGCAGATGCAGGTGCCGGGGCGGCGGACGCTGCCTGCAGCAGTGCCGGAGGCGCCATAGGCGCCATAGGCGGCATCGCCGGCATAGGCGGGAAAGCCTGCATTACGGGCGCGGGCGCGGCCGTTGCCGGATTCAGCAAGGTCGGCGCATCGTCCTGATCAGGCAGTTGCACGGGTGCGGATGGTGGCGGCGCGTAGGCAGCAGGCGGCGGCGCGGCAGGCGGCGCAGGCACTGGCGACGGCATATGCACGATCCGCGGCGGCAGGAAGTCGGCAAGCGGGTCGTAGTCGTCCGGGATGGACATCGAGGGCGCCGATGCCGGCGGCAGCATCGCGGCTGCCGCCGGCTTTGCCGGCGTCATCGGAAACGCATGCAGTTCGGGCGAAGCATGGTCGCTCTCGGCGCCGCGGTAGGCCGGTGCAGCGGCCGGCGCGGGCGGCGCCAGCGGGTCGCGCGGCGCCAGCAGGTCCATCCCCAGCGGGTCGAAACCGCCGCTGCCAAGATTGCCGCCCACATTCAGGATGCTGGCGCCGGAGAGCGAGTCGTCGGCGCTGGACGACAGGGCCGGCGCATGCAGCGACGATGGTGCCGGTGGAGCTGCTGCCGGCGGCGCCGTCATCGGCGCGAACGGCTGCAGCGCCGGCGCTGCCTGCGCGTCCGGCGTCACGCTCACGACCAGCTGGTAGTCGCCGATGACGACCTGGTCGCGATCGGCCAGCAGCACCGGTCGGCCGGGGCCGGCCGGCCGGCCGTTGACCAGGCTCGGATTGCTGCCGACGTCGAGCAGGTAGTAGCCGCCGTCGCGGTACTCGATGCGCGCATGCACGCGCGAGATATATTTGCCGGGATCGTCCAGCACAAGGTCGTTGCCTGCGATGCGGCCGATCGCGCCGCCGAGCTGGTCGAAGCGCGTCGCCATGGGCAGCGGCAGCGCTTCGTCCCGGTAAGTTTGCACGCTCAGGGTTATAGGCATCTGGATCTACCGGTAGGAAGGATAACCGCGGGCCTGGCCCGGAGGAAAAAATTGCGTTGCCGCAGGATAACACCATGGGCCAATGCCGTCTGTGCGAAGGGTGGCCTCATAGCGCCCCCACGTCCTTCAGGAATTTCTGGCGGTCCTGCTCGGTCGGCAGCTGCAGCGCCAGCAGCCGGTAGAACTCGGCCGGGCTGCCGGTCTGCTTGGCGGTGCGTTTGACCACCACCTTGGCGATCGGGCCGATATAGGCGAGCAGCTTCTGGTGTGCGGCTTCCATCATGTCGGCGCTCAGCTGCAGGTGCGTGCCGCCGCCGGAGATCTGGCTCATCTGGGTCCCGGAGGCGGTTGCGAGACTGGCCGACGTGCCCAGCGTCGAGCCGATGGTGGACAGGCCCAGCTTCTTCTTCAGCGCGGTGACGCTGGCGATGAACTGCTGGCGGCCCTGCTCCGAGCTGATATGCGGCAGCAGCCGGTTGCACAGCATGTCGACGTCGGTGGCGTCGCGCGCGGCGTTCTTCAGCAGCAGCCTGGCCATCGGACCGATCTGCATCGACAGCGCAGTCTGCAACTCCGGCGCGATGTCGGTCAGCCACTGCGGCGTGCTCGCCGGCAGCA
>CAUQYP010000377.1:0-2841 GCA_963522035.1 uncultured Noviherbaspirillum sp.
AACGGCAACGGCAACGGCAACTGTCGCTGCGCGGAACGTCAAAAGCAACCGCAACTGTCGCTGCGCGGGGCTTAATGCAACTGCAACTGTCGCTGCGCGGAAGTAGCGCTTCTGGCGCAAGCCAGCATGAAAATGCGCTAGATACCGACCGCGCCCCCTAGCAGCTGCGGATTCAGCCGCCATGTCGCAAAGTTGAGCACGCTGGCGAACGCCACCCACGCAAGGTAAGGCAGCAGCAGCACCCCGGCCAGCGGCCTGATGCGCCAGAACGCCACCACCGTCCCCGCGATCAGCGCCAACAGTACCAGCACTTCGGCAAAGGCCAACCCGCCCTGGCGCCACGCGAAAAACAGCCAGCTCCACAACGCATTGACCGCCAGCTGGGAGAGAAAAAGCACCGCCGCGCCGCCCATGGCGCGCAAGCCGCGCTCGCGCCAGGCCAGCCACGCAGCGACAGCCATGCTCAGGTACAGCGCCGTCCATACCGGCCCAAACAGCCAGCCCGGCGGCGCCCAGGACGGGCGGACCAGTTCCTGGTAAAAACTGGCGGCATTCACCGACGCCAGCGCACCCAGTCCGGCAGCAGCAAAACAGGCGGCAAGCCAGGCCAGCAGGCCCAGCAGCTGTCGTGACAAGGGCATGGGCGTGGGCGTGGATAGTGCGTGCATGATTATTTCCTGGTCGGGGCAGGTGAATGGTGGAGAGGAAGAGGACCGACGGTCTCCGGGATGATCCGCTGCCTGGCTACGCCGAACTCGGCGGAAAAAATCTCCTGCACCGGGTTGTCAATGGTCCGGCCAGCGTCGATAACCCGGTAGTACCCAAATATTCGACCGGTTGGCCTCTCCGGGCGTCTGAAATACGTGTACGAATTGTAGTGCTTGTCCGAAACGTTAACAAGCACAGACTCGTACAGGCAGCTCCATTATGTCCGCTACCGGCATATTGCAGATATCGCCGGTATCGATATGTCGATAAAATTTACATCATTTTAAGTTACTTTTTAGTAACTACCGTAAGTTTTTGATTTCAAAAATAAATGTCATTTTGTCTACGTGGGCGTAACTTTTGCTTACTTGTAGGCCTTCTATTAACCAGTGGTTAACCAAGGAGACTATGATATGAAAATTACAACAATTTTAACGTCACGTTTGGTGTTTGGAGCCGTTGCGCTGGCATGTGCAGCGTTTGCAAACACTGCACGGGCTGCCACTTTCACAAACGGGGGCTTTGAAGACGGGACAATCAACGGATGGACCACCGGAGGTGGAAGTCGAACTGGTACGCCTAATGCAACATTAGCACCAACGCAGTTCTTACCTGGGGGTAGCCTTTATACCGGACCATCTCCCCGGTCCGCGATAATTTCTGCTGGTACGGTCGATCCGAATGTTGGCGCTGCATTGGGAAACACGGTCTATAGCGGCAATTTCTCTTATCGTGCAGAAGACACTACAACGGGTGGTCTTGCTTCGGCAATTAGCCAGAAAGTAACAAACTATACCGATCCCAATATTTTTTTCGCGTGGAAAGCAGTTCTTGAAAATGGCGGCCATTCGGAAAATCAGTCGGCAGAAATGATCATTACGCTTCGCGACGATACAACGGGAACGGATGTAATCAGCCGAATTTATAACGCTGGTGCCGGAGGGGGAGGTGTTGACACACGTTTCACGGCTTTAGGAGATTTGTTTTATACGTCTCAATGGCAAATTGAGCAGCTGGTGATCGATCAGGCATTGGCTGGTCATGACTTTACTCTCTCATTACTTGCCGCTGACTGCTTGCCATCAGCGCATACCGGCTATGTTTACCTCGATGGTTTTGGCGGCGTATTGCCGGATCCAGGTACGCCGGGAGGTACGGTACCCGAACCAGGCACCGCAGCCCTTCTCGGCTTGGGTGTCTTCGGTTTTGTGGCATCGCGCCGCAAGTCGGTAAAGAGCAGGAACGCATAAGCGCCGTCTACTGCGTCAAGCCTGCCTGGTGCAGGCTTTTTTTGCGTCTTGCAAGCGGAAATTTATTTTCAATTGTTTGATAGCAGATGGTTTTCAGGTTTTAAATTTTGCTTCGGTCTGCACATCAAGACTGATCGAATGTCGCCAGGAATCTTTGCAATTTATTTCTACGAATGAAATGATTTTCATGGTGGAGCGGAGGAGGATCGAACTCCCGACCTTCGCATTGCGAACGCGACGCTCTCCCAGCTGAGCTACCGCCCCATCGAAACCGATTGTAGTGGCGTACGGAGCCGGCATGCAAGCCATCGAACCGACGGGCGCTGGCGCCGGTTCTTCGAATTAATTCCTGGCCGAATTCCCATTGAAATAGCGACGCACTGCCGCTCACGGCTTCGCCGCCGCGTGCGCGCGCTGCCAGTCGAGGATGCGTTTGCGCAGTTGCCGCACCTCGACCAGGATGGCGGCCTGGCGGGCGGGGTCGACCGGCTCGACCCGCGCATTGCCTTTCGAGAACGCCGCCGGCATGAACGCCAGCTCCTCCATCAGCGCGACCATGCGCTGCAAGTCCCGGAGCACGCCGGCGCGCGGGTCGCCGGTTTGCAGCCGCACGGTAGCAAGGTCGTCGCCTGTCTTGCGTAATGCCGGCGCATGCACCATGCGTTGCCGCTCCGCGCGCACCGGTTGGCTGATGCGGCCGGCGTTCGCCGCCTTCTCTTCCAGCGCCATGCGCGCCATGGTCATGTCGAACTCGCGCAGTGCGCGTTCCATGGCCGCGCCCGCCTCGAAGGCGTTGCGCACGTCCACCTTCGCTGGCGGCGCCGTCAGCGCGACGACGGCGGTGACGGCAAGCGCCGCCGCTGCGGCCGCCACGGTGCGCCAC
>CAUQYP010000378.1:0-2835 GCA_963522035.1 uncultured Noviherbaspirillum sp.
CCGGTGTCCAGCACGCTGGACGCCGGCCTGCAGCGCCATGCGCGCGATGCGCTGCAGCGGCACCTTGCGGCTCTGGAAGGCCGCAACGTGGAAGACGGCGCGGTGCTGGTGCTGGACAATGCCAGCGGCGACGTGCTGGCCTGGGTCGGCTCCAGCGGCGCGCTGTCGGACGCCCGCCAGGTCGACGCGGTGCTCGCGCTGCGCCAGGCCGGGTCGACCCTGAAGCCCTTTCTCTACAGCCTGGCGCTGGAGCAGCGCTGGCTGACCGCGGCCTCGCTGCTGGACGACAGCCCCCTGAACCTGGCCACTGCGTCCGGCCTCTACATGCCGCAGAACTACGACCAGCAGTACAAGGGCCTGGTCAGCCTGCGCACCGCGCTGGCGTCCTCGCTCAACGTCCCGGCCGTGCGCACGCTGGTGACGGTGACGCCGGAACGCCTGTTCCAGCGGCTGCAGGCGCTCGGCTTCAAGCTGCGCGAGTCGGGCGACTACTACGGCTACAGCCTGGCGTTGGGCAGCGCCGACGTCAGCCTGCTGGCGCTGACCAACGCGTACCGGGCGCTGGCCGCCGGCGGGCGCTACCAGCCGGTGCGCACGGTGCTGGCCGCGCCGGCCGGCAAGCCGGTGCAGGCGATCGAGCCCGCCACTGCATGGATCATCGGCGACATCCTGTCCGATTCCAGCGCGCGCGCCCGCACCTTTGGCATGGACAGCGTGCTCGCCACCCGCAGCTGGAGCGCAGTCAAGACTGGCACCTCCAAGGACATGCGCGACAACTGGTGCATCGGTTATTCGGCCCGCTACACGGTGGGCGTCTGGGTCGGCAACGCGTCCGGCGCGCCGATGTGGAATGTCTCCGGCGTCAGCGGCGCCGCGCCGGTCTGGCAGGACGTGATGCATTACCTGCATGCCGGCGCGCCCGCGCCGCAACCGCCGGCGCCCCCTGGCGTGCAGGCGCAGTCCATCCGCTACGCCAACCATGCCGAGGCCGCCCGCACCGAGTTTTTCCTGGCCGGCACTGCGCAGTCCTTCATCGTCGTCGCCGAAGCCGCGCAGCTGCGTCCGGCGATCCGTTACCCGACCCCCGGCCTGGTGGTGGCGCTGGACCCGGACATCCCGCCGTCGCGCCAGCGCATCCGCCTGCTGGCCGATGGGGTGGGCGTGGGCACGGCCCGCTGGCGTCTCGACGGCAAGCCGCTGGCTGGCGACGACTGGGCGCCGTGGCCGGGGCGGCATGCATTGGCCCTGACCGATGCCGGCGGCAGGGTGCTCGACGAGGTGCGGTTCGACGTGCGCGGCGCGGTGGTGCGGGAAGGGCGCAGATAATTTGACGCAGCAGCGCTAAAGGTTTTTGGTCAACCGCCGTAAATGACTTGTAGTCTCCTTCAGAGTTATCTTCGACCCGCCGATGTTGGCGGGTATTTTTTTGGGGCGATGCGTTTCATGCCCATAGTGCCGGGGCGTCGAGTTCCGGGGCGGGTCTGAGCAGCGCATCGTGCCCCTGGATGGCGTTATTGCTGCAAGCCGCGTTTATCCGGTTGCTAAACATTTGAAAAAATTGTTTAGCAACCGGATGAACACGTTCGCCTGTTTATATCAGGGTGCCCTGGTAAAGCAGCCGGGCACCGCAGCAGCCATTGCGCGATTGCCGGGGGTTCCGATGATCACGACCTGAATGTCCGCTGCAGAATTCGAAATCGTTCGAAAACCGCGGGCCGACTAGCCGGCGCCTGACTTCGTCTTTGCCCGGCACCCGGGAATTTACGCTTTGCTACACTGCGCATTTCCCTGGTCCAAGCCGAACGATGATGCGCAACTTCTCCCTTGCCGGGCTGCGGGCCCAGTTGATGGCCTGGTCCGTCGCCGCCGCGATCATGATGGTCGACGACGCGGCAATGCTGGCCCTGATTTTTTGCTGAGGAGTACCCCACCATGACCATGCCCGACCTTGCCGGCAAGCGCGTGCTGATCACCCAGGCCGATACCTTCATGGGCCCGACGCTGTGCAGCGTGTTCGCCGAACTCGGCGCCGACGTGATTGCCGACACCCGTTCCCTGCTTGCGCCGGCGGCAGCCGCCGAGGCCGTGCGGGAAGCCGGCCATATCGACGTGCTGCTGCTGAACCTGGCCGTGCCGGCGCCGACCACCAGCGCCGTCGATGCCACCGACGAGGAATGGGCGCACGTGTTCGGCCACATGGTCGACCCGATGGCGCGCCTGGTGCGGGCCGCCTTGCCCGGCATGGTCGCGCGGCGCGCCGGCAAGATCCTGCTGATGGGCAGCGCCTCGGCGCTGCGCGGCATGAAGCGCGCCTCCAGCTACAGCGCCGCCCGCGGTGCGCAGCTGGCCTACATCCAGGCGGTGGGGGTGGAGGTGGCGCAGCACAATGTGCAGGTCAATGCGATTGCGCAGAACTTCGTCGACAACCCGACCTACTTCCCGCCCGAGGTGCAGGCGCTGCCGGCCTTCCAGGAAAGGCTGCGGCGCGAAGTGCCTCTGGGCCGGCTGGTTTCGCCGCGCGAGGACGCGCTGTTCGCTGCCTTCCTGTGCAGCGACGCCACCGCCTGCTTCGTCGGCCAGGTGTTCCCGGTCTGTGGCGGCTGGGCGCCGCGGTAGAGTGGATTCGGCCTGGCCGGCTCAGGCTCCTGGAGCAGTTTCATGCTGAGTTGCCCAGCCGGGCTGTAAGCGATCTTGCCTGTTACGCGCAGCGACAGTTGCATTGCTTGTAGCTCCGCGCAGCGACAGTTGCCGTTGCCGTTGCCGTTGCCGTTGCCGTTGCCGTTGCTGTTGCTTTTGACGCTGCCTTTGACGTGGATCCCCGTTAGACGGCGACGC
>CAUQYP010000379.1:0-2765 GCA_963522035.1 uncultured Noviherbaspirillum sp.
GCGCTGACCTGGCAACCGCGCGCGCGGCCGAAGATGACGGTGCGGGTGCGCTTGCAACAGCCGGCATGGCTGCCGCCTGCTGGTCGGCCGCGTCCAGCCTGAAGGCGCCTACCACGCCGGCCAGGTTCGATGCCTGCTCCTGCATCGAGCCTGCCGCCGCCGCCGCTTCCTCGACCAGCGCGGCATTCTGCTGCGTGACCTGGTCCATCTGCGAGATCGCATGATTGACCTGCTCGATGCCGGCGCTCTGCTCGTTGCTGGCGGCGGTGATCTCGGCCATGATGTCGGTCACCCGCTGCACGCTGGCAACCACTTCCCGGATGGTGGCCCCGGCCTGCCTGACCAGCTTGCCGCCGGTTTCCACTTTTTCCACCGAGTCGCCGATCAGGCCCTTGATCTCGCGCGCCGCCGCTGCCGAGCGCTGCGCGAGGCTGCGCACCTCCGCCGCCACTACGGCAAAGCCGCGTCCCTGTTCGCCGGCGCGGGCAGCTTCCACCGCCGCGTTCAGCGCCAGGATGTTGGTCTGGAAGGCAATGCCGTCGATGACCGAGATGATGTCGACGATCTTGCGCGACGACGCGTCGATGGCGCCCATGGTGTCGACCACCTGCGCGACCACCGTGCCGCCCTCGCTGGCAACGCCCGACGCAGTCAGCGCCAGCTGGTTGGCCTGGCGCGCATTGTCCGCGTTCTGCCTGACGGTGGCGGTCAGTTCTTCCATCGCCGACGCGGTTTCCTCCAGCGACGACGCCTGTTGCTCGGTGCGCGAGGACAGGTCCATGTTGCCGGCGGCGATTTCGCGCGACGACACGGCGATGCTGTCGGTGCCGCGGCGAACGTCGTTGACGATGCCCACCAGGCTGCCGGTCATTTCCTGCAGCGCCAGCATCAGCTGCCCGGTCTCGTCGCGGCTGTTGACCTCCACTTTCTGCGACAGGTCGCCGCCGGCGACGGTGCGGGCGACCTCCACCGCGCGCTGCAGCGGCCGGGTGATGCTGCGGCTCAGCAGCCAGGCGAAGATGCCGGCAAACACGATGGCTGCCGCTGCCAGCGCCATCATCATCGCGCGACCGCTCTGGTAGGCCGCGACCGATTCCGCGCTGGCCTGTTCCACCAGCTTGTCGCCCAGTGTCGTCAGGCTTTGCACGGCGGCCATGTAGGCAGCCTGTTCCTTCGGCATGGTGTTCATCAGCAGGTTGGTCGCCATGGCGCCGCGGCCCTCGGCGACCATGGTCGTGAATTCCTTCTGGTGCGCCAGGTAGGGCGCGCGGGCCTCGACGATGGTCTTGAACAGCGCGCGGCCCTTCTCTGTGCCGAGGCTCTTGCCTATGGTGTCGAGGTTGGCGGTGATGCGGGTGGACGCGGCCTTGATGCTTTCCAGCTCGCGCTTGATCAGTTCCTCATTCTCGGTCAGCACCGTATTACGCATGGAGATGGCACTGGCGCTGATGTCGCTGTTGACCAGGAAGGCCAGGCGGATCACCGGATAACGCTGCTTGCTGATGACTTCGGTGGCGTCGTTGACGACGGACAGCCGGTCGATGCCCAGCGCCATCACGCCGACCAGCAGCAAAATGACAATGCCGAAGCCGGCTGCGAGGCGGGTGCTTACCCTGAAGTTTGATAAAGACATCGTTGCACGCTCAAAGATAGGTTTTTCTTGTGCTGCCGCGAACTGGCGGCCAGCGTCTCGTTCCACGTTGAAAACCCGCCTGGTGAGGCAGGTCTTTGATTAACGTCTGGAAACTTTATGATCTTTAATGCGTGCGCGAAAAAACGTTTCGATGTCAGTACGGCCTTGCCAGGTCCATGGTCCAGTAGGTCCGGTAGGTGGAGGTGCTGCTGGCCACGCAGGCGGTGCCGATGTCGGCGTAGCTGGCGTTCATGATGTTGGCGCAATGGCCGGGACTGGCCAGCCAGCCGTCGACCACCGACTGCGCGCTGGTTTGTCCGGCAGCGATGTTCTCGCCGTACGCGCTCCAGGCATAGCCGGCCCCGGTGATGCGCTGGCCCGGGTTGCGGCCGTCCTGGCTGGTGTGGGAGAAATAATTGTTGGCCGCCATGTCGGTCGAGTGTGCGCCGGCGGCATTGAACAGCACGCCGTTCCAGCGCAGCGCCGGCGCCGGGCCGTAGGTCTTGGTGCCGCAGGTGCGGCCGGCCGCACGGGCCTGGTTGACCCGGTCCAGGATCTCTTGCTGGAAGTTGGGCAGGTTGCAGGTCAGGCGCGCATCGAGCTGGGTGCCGGTCGTGGTCGGCGCTGGTGCCGTCGTCGGCGTCGGCGCCGGACTGGTCACGGCCTTGCGTCGCGACAGTTGCTGCGACCCTGCCGCAGCTTCGGCTTCGGCCTCGGCCGAGACGCCGGAAGAGCCCAGCAACTGCGTGCCGCCGCTGTCCTCGCCGCCGCCGCCGCAGGCGGTCAGGGCGATGGCTACGCTGGCAAGTAAGAATGGCAGATTGGTTTTCAAAAGTGTTACTCCGTGGTTGTTGAATGTTGAAAAGAAGTCGCCTTGTGGCAACATCGACCCGTCGCATGGACTGGCGGTGGCATTCAAAGTTCAGGGGCGGGGGACCCGCAGGGCAGGTGGGGTGACGAGCGGCGGCATTGCGACGACGCAAGGCGGCTCCAAGGTATGGCCTTTGGCCTGATCAGGACGAACTGCGGCGGCAGTTGCTATTGCATTAAGCCTTGCGCAGCGACAGTTGCCGTTGCCGTGGCTTTTGACGTGGGTCCCCGTCGATGGCGACACGTCGCTGGTGCCGAAATC
>CAUQYP010000380.1:0-2747 GCA_963522035.1 uncultured Noviherbaspirillum sp.
TTTCAGTCCCTGGCGACGCGTCGCCGTCTAACGGGGATCCACATCAAAAGCCACTTCAAAAGCAACTGTCGCTGCGCGGGCAACTGCAACTGTCGCTGCGCGCAACAAGCAATATCGCTTACAAACCGGCTTTGGCAGGTCAGCACGGTAATGCTCTAAGGCAAAATTTCCTTTGCTTGCTCGCGTTCCAGCCACTTCACCTTGATATTCGGGACATAACGCTCGAATTGGTCCAGCAACGCCGGCGCGTCCGACGCATGCATGAGCAACTGCGCATGATCGGGTCGCACGAAACCCTGGCCGACGAGGTGCGTGGCCAAATCGATCAGTCCATTGTAGAAACCGTCTACATTCAACAGGCCAATCGGCTTCTGGTGCAGGCCAAGCTGCGCCCACGTCGTCACCTCGAACAGTTCCTCCAGCGTGCCGAAACCCCCGGGCATCGCGATGAAGCCTTCGGCGAGCTCGGCCATCATGGCCTTGCGTTCGTGCATGTCCCTGACGATGTGCAGCTCGGTCAGGCCATGGTGGCCGACTTCGCGCTTCATCAATGCTTCCGGGATGACGCCGATAGCGCGGCCGCCGTTGGCCATGACTTCGTCGGCGATGGCGCCCATCAAGCCGACATTGCCGCCGCCGTAGACCAGGCTGATGTCGCGCCGGACCAGTTCGCGGCCTAGCGCCCGGGCAGCGTCGGCATAGACGGTCGTCGCGCCGACGGCAGAGCCGCAATAAACGCAGAGTGATGCTATTTTTTTCATGATGTCAGTTTGTCCAGGGGTCGTTTCGAATATTCGTCGACCAGTTTGCGGAAGAGGGCATGGGTGTCGCCGCGCAGGTAGGGGCCAACGAGCGACAGCACCTGGTAACAGCCGCGCATCAGGGCGTCGGCCATGACCTGCTGCTCGGTGTACCGGCGCGGGTTGAGCACGTATTCATATGACAGCCAGTAGCTGGCCACGACCACCATATTCGACGCCAGCGCCTCGATTTCCTGGTCGCTGGCTTCGAGCGCGCCATCGCCGCGCAGTCCATCGCATAGTTGCCGCGCGACCAGCACCTTGTGCTTGTAGATCTGCTTGAACTGCAGTTCCAGCTTGCGGTTACGCGAGAGCAGGTCGGACAGGTCGCGGTAGAAAAAACGATAGCGCCAGACCAGCTCGAAAATCAGGTGCAGGTAAAGCCACACATCCTCGATGGTCGGACGACGGTTGGCCGGCACCGACAGCATGCGATTGATCTCGCCCTCGAACTGCACGAAGATCGAATCGACGATGTCTTCCTTGTTCCGGAAGTGGTAGTAGAGGTTGCCGGGAGAAATGTTGAGTTCTTCGGCAATGATGGTGGTCGTGATATTCGGCTCGCCGAACTCGTTGAACAGGCGCAGCGATGTTTCCAGTATCCGTTCTCGAGTACGGCGTGGCGCTTTTGCTTGCATTGGCGGGAAACGTTCCTGAACTGTCCGGTAGGCCGCTAGCATAGCATCGGATCCGGCGTTCCCGAAGCCAACAGGACTGGCGGCCGGCCGGGCTCCTAGGGCATCACAACCGCGTCGATGACATGAATGACGCCATTGTCTGCGGCGACATCGCTTTCGATGACATTGGCATGGTCGACGGTGACCTTTCCATTGTCCGACTTCAGTGTCAGCGGCTGGCCCTGCAAGGTGCCGGTCTTGCCAGGCTTGAGTTCAGTCACCAGCATCCGCCCGGGCACGATCATGTGGGAAAGTACGGTAGCCAACTTTGCCTTGTCCTTCGACAATGCGTCCCAGCTGCCGGCCGGCAGTTTGGAAAAAGCGCCGTCCTCGGGCGCAAATACCGTGTACGGCCCTTCCGACTTCAGTTTTTCCTCGAGACCCGAGGTTTTCAACGCAGCGGTGAAGGTACGAAGATTCGTTGCACTGGCAGATTTCTCGACCAGGTCAGTGGCGTCGGCGACATTGGCCAGCGATATCAGCACGATGGCTGCATAAGTCTTGATACGGGTAGACATGTTGTATCCTGTGAAACATTTTATTGCAGGGTCCCCGACGAGCGAAAGCGTCAAGCTGTCATCGTATGGTTGCCATACAATCGAAAAGTTTCAACATAAGGGCGACCACCGGTATCCGGACAAGGTATTGGATCACGCTCAAATTACCGGATGAACACAGAAAACACGGCTACTTCCTTACTTCGCGCTGTACTTTGGGCCTGGCTGGCCGGCATCGGCTGCCTCTTCATCGCCTTGCAATTCAGCCCGCCGCGGTTTTCCTTCGATGCAATGGATGGCGCCATCGTGGCTGCGATGCGCTCGAGCCTGGTGTATGTGCTGCCGCCCCTGCTCGCGCTGGCAGCGTGGCGCTGGCGGCGCGCCAGGATCGACTTGACGATTTCTGTGCTGGTGGCCTTGCTGTGGACCGTGCTGACGGTCGGCTGGTGGGCCATTCATTTCAATCCCTTCCCATGGGCGGCGAGCCTGCGCAACATCATGTTGTTGCTGCCGTCCATTCTGGTGCCGTGCCTGGTGTTTTGGCGCCTGCTCAGGCAAAAGTCTGGCGTAGGCTAGGGCATTTTCATGCTGGCTTGCGCCAGGTGCGCCACTTCCGCGTAGCGACAGTTGCCGTTGCATTAAGCTCCGCGCAGCGACAGTTGCCGTTGCCGTTGCCGTTGCCGTTGCCGTTGCCGTTGCCGTTGCCGTTGCCGTTGCAGTTGCCGTTGACGCGGCTTTTGACGTGGGTCCCCGTCGATGGCGACACGTCGCTG
>CAUQYP010000381.1:0-2740 GCA_963522035.1 uncultured Noviherbaspirillum sp.
CCGCGAGGTCGAGGTCGGCGCCGCCCAGCAGCCGGGCCGGCGGGGCGTTCTCGGCGGCCAGCCAGCGGTTCACCGTGTCCAGCGTGCGCGCGGCCAGCAGGTCGGACTTGAAGATGCCGCCGTTGAACAGCACCGCGGTCGGATGCAGGAAGGTCGCGCCCTGGTGCTGTTCGACGAAACCTTCCAGCTCCGCGGTCGCACCCTGCTGGCGGCCGAGGAAGGCGGCCAGGTGGCGGGTGATGGCCGGATCCTGCGCAAATGGCAGGCCGATCTGCGTCAGGCCGGCGCGGGTCCGCGCGGCCGGCCGGGCCGACGCGTCCACCTGCGGGAAGAAGCCTTCGAGGATGGTGGCGGCGACGTCCTCGCGGCTGAGGTCGGCGCGGATCGCGCCGCCGATCAGCTTCGAGCCGCGGCTCGGGATGACCACCGGCACCGAGGCCAGGTCCGGGTCCGACAACAGGCTTTCCTTGGCGGCGCGGCAGGCATGGGTCAGCGAGCGCATCTGCCACGGGTCGAGGCGTGTGCCGCTGGCGCCGATCTTCTGCGCCATGCCGTAGGCCAGCGTCAGGTCCATGTTGTCGCCGCCGAGCAGGATATGGTCGCCCACGGCAACCCGGTGCAGTTCCAAATTGCCTTCGCGCTCCAGCACTGCGATCAGCGAAAAGTCGCTGGTGCCGCCGCCGACGTCCACCACCAGGATGATGTCGCCGGTGCGCACTTCGCGGCGCCAGTTGCCGCCGCTGCCCTGTATCCAGCTGTACAGGGCCGCCTGCGGCTCCTCCAGCAGCGTGAGCTTGTCGTAGCCGGCCGCGCGTGCGGCTTCGGCGGTCAGCTCGCGCGCCGCCGGGTCGAACGACGCCGGTATGGTGACCGTCACGTCCTGCTCGTCGAACGGCGCTTCCGGATGCGCGTGGTTCCAGGCCTGCTTCAGGTGCGCCAGATAGCGTATCGACGCGTCGACCGGCGACACCTTGGACAGGTCGGGCGGCGCATCGACCGGCAGGATGGCGGCCCGCCGGTCCACGCCGGGGTGCGACAGCCAGCTCTTGGCCGAAGACACCAGCCGGATCGGCGTGCCCGCGCCGCGGCTGCGGGCAAACTCGCCGACCGCGTGAGGCAGGTCGTCGGCCCAGGGCAGCGCCAGCGCGCCCGGCCGCAGCTCGTCGGCATGCGGCAGGTAAAGGAAGGACGGCAGCAGCGGCAGCGACTCGACCGCGCCGGGGCCGGTGAGCTGCGGCACCGGCAGCACGCCGTGGCTGGTTTTCTCGCCGTCCGAGGCGCCGGTGTCGACGTAGGCCAGCGCGCTATGGGTGGTGCCGAGGTCGATGCCTATGCAATAGCGCGGCGCAGTCACAACTCCACCTCCGCCGGCGCCAGCACATGCACGTTATGGCCGTCGGCGACCTTGGGCAGGTGCACGTCGGTGGCGCGCCAGCCGCGGTGGCCGACCACGCCATTGAAGGGCGCGCTGCCGACCACGTTGCCGGTCAGGCGGATCGCGCCGGCGTCGAAGCCGTGGCTTACCTCGATCGGGCTGCCTTCGACTTCCCGCAGCACCGGTTCGATCATGAAATGCTCGCGCAGCACCTTGCGGCAGCCTTCATGCACCACGCGGGCCGCCGCGCCGATGTCGGCATCGCTGTAGGCGGACAGGTCTTCCTGGGCAAAGTCGATCAGGCGGGCGTCGCGCTGCAGGATGCCCAGCAGCTGCAGCGCCGCATCGGGCGAGGATTCCTTCAGGATACGCAGCGCCGGCTTGGGATCTGCCGGCGCCATCTCTGCCGGCCTGGCCGGCGCTTCGTTGGCTTCGGGCAGCTTGTCGACACGGCCAGCGTAGTCCGGGTTGCCCACAATCCGGAAAAAAGCGCTGAATGCCAGGGATACGCGGCCGAAGAACGACGGACCGGCGTTGTGCCGGTCCTGGTTGGGCTTGTTCATTTACTATTCCTTTGTTCACGACAAGCGGGGGATTATGTCAGAAGCCGGCCGAATGCGACTTGATCTGGCGGAAACCGGCGCAGCGGCGGTCGCCTTATCTTCCGGTCCGGCCGTGTCTCGCGGGAAGGCACTTGCTTGCCCGCTATGTCACGTCGCCGCTTGTCCGTAAAATAGGCGGATTGCCAACGACGCCGACCGGCCCTGAAGAACACCATGACCTCGACCAAGCCTGACACCAAGACCGAACAACACGCCCGCAGCGGCGGACGCATCCTCGTGGACGCATTGCGCCAGCATGGCACCGACCGCCTTTTCTGCGTGCCGGGCGAAAGCTATCTCGACGTGCTCGACGCGCTGCACGACACGCCGGAGATCGACACCATCGTCAGCAAGCACGAGGGCGCTGCCGCCAACATGGCCGAGGCCGACGGCAAGCTGACCGGGCGGCCCGGCATCTGCTTTGTCACCCGCGGCCCGGGCGCCACCCATGCCAGCATCGGCGTGCACATCGCTTTCCAGGACTCGACGCCGATGATCCTGTTCATCGGCCAGGTCGCGCGCGGGCATCGCGGGCGCGAGGCGTTCCAGGAAGTCGATTATGTGCAGATGTTCGGCCCGCTTGCCAAGTGGGTCGCCGAGATCGACGACATTGCCCGCATCCCGGAAATCGTCGCGCGGGCCTTCCATGTCGCGACCTCGGGCCGTCCGGGACCGGTCGTGCTGGCCCTGCCGGAAGACGTGCTGGACGGCTCGGCCGCCGTGGCCGATGCACCTGCGTATCGTGCTGCGGCCAGCGCGCCGG
>CAUQYP010000382.1:0-2736 GCA_963522035.1 uncultured Noviherbaspirillum sp.
ACGGCAACTGTCGCTGCGCGGAACGTCAAGAGCAACGGCAACTGTCGCTGCGCGGGGCTTAATGCAACGGCGACTGTCCTTGCGGTCCAGCGGAAGGGCACTTGTTGCCATCACCGGCCCAAGGCGCGGCGATGCCGGGCAGGGTCCCGGTCCCCTGTTTGCTGTTACCATATCCGGCCTTCCGTCGTTACCGGCTGCGTCAGGCCCACACCCCCCATGCAAGTAATTTCCCCTCTCTACCGCCATTTCCTTATTTTCCTGCTGTTACTCGTTTCCGCCTGCGGCCTGGCCGCCGCGCAGGAAGCGCCGGACGCGCTGATACGCCGCGTCAGCCAGGAAGTCATGGACCTTGCCCGCAACGACCCGGCGATCCAGGCCGGCGACCGCCGGCGCATCCACGCGGTCGTCGAGTCCAAGATCCTGCCGCACCTCGATTTCCAGCGCGGCACCGCGCTGACCATGGGCCGCAACTGGCGCGAAGCCACGCCCGAGCAGCGCGAGAAGCTGTCCGCGGAATTCCGCAACCTGCTGCTCTATACCTATGCCGGTGCAATGTCGCAGATCAAGGACCAGACCATGACATTCCGCCCGTTGCGCATGGACCCGTCCGATACCAATGTCGAGGTGCGGTCGGAAGTGCGCCTGCCGCGCCGCCCGGAGCCGGTCGAGGTGAGTTACCGGCTGCGCAAGACCGCAGGCGGCTGGAAGATCTATGATGTCAACGTGATGGGCGCCTGGCTGTCGGAAACCTACCGCACCACCTTTGCGTCGGAAATCAGCCGGGGCGGCATCGACGGCCTGATCCGCACGCTGGAAGAGAAAAACCGCCAGCTGGCCTCGCGCGACGCGCAGGAAAACGGCAAGCAGTAGCGCTGGGGAGGTCGCCGTTCAGGCCTTGGGCCACAGCACCATTTGCGTGCAGCGGAACAGCGCCAGGGTCTTGCCGTTTGCGCTGACGGTGGCGTCCCAGACCTGGGTGGTCCGTCCCAGGTGCACCGGCCGGGCGTGACAATCCAGGCTGCCTTCCAGCGCCGTCCCGAGGTGATTGCTCTTGAGTTCGATGGTCGTGAAGCCGCTTGCGCCTTGCGGCAGCCGCGACATGCAGCCATAGCCGCAGCAGCTGTCGGCCAGCGTTACGATGGAGGCTGCATGCAGGAAACCGTTGGGCGCCATATGCGCCGGCGTGATGGCCATGGTTGCATGCAGTCCATCTTCACCGACGGCCGTTACATGCAGCCCAAGCACGCCGGGCAGGGTGCCCTGCTGGATGGAATTGAAGTGCTCGGGACGCAGGAAATCGGTGGTCATGGCAAATCCTTGAATGATGAGGGGCATGCTATTCTTGCACGAAAATTTTTGGACCATGGGCGCATCGCCCGTCAGGAGAAGCGCGTGCCGGTCATCGTGATTGCAAACCCGAAGGGCGGCGTCGGCAAGAGCACGCTGGCGACCAATCTGGCCGGCTGCCTCGCCCGCCGGGGCCACAAGGTCATGCTGGGCGACATCGACGCGCAGCAGTCGTCGCGCTCGTGGCTGGCGCTGCGGCCTGCGGGCTTGCCGGCGATTGCCGCATGGGACTTGGGCCCGGACCGTATCGCCAGGCCGCCGCGCGGCGTCACCCACGTGGTGCTGGACACGCCGGCCGGCATCGCCGGCGAACCCTTGCAGCGTGCGCTGCGCATCGCCGACCGCCTGATCGTTCCGCTGCAGCCGTCGATGTTCGACATCCTCGCGACGCAAGCTTTCCTGCAACAGTTGCCGCCCTTGCGTGCGCACGCGCGGGTGGGCGTCGTCGGCATGCGCGTCAACGCCCGGACGAAAGCAGCCGAGCAGCTGACGCACTATGTCGGACAGACCGGCATGCCGGTGCTGGGCTACCTGCGCGACACCCAGAACTACGTACAGCTGGCCGCGTTGGGCGCAACGCTGTGGGATGCGGCGCCGTCACGGGTCGAACGCGACATCGCCCAGTGGCAGGATCTGCTGCAATGGATTGACGATTGACGAGGAACGCATTTTCAACCAGATGGAGTAATGATGGGCTTTTCTACATGTGACCTTTGCGATGCCAATGAAAACCTGATCGCGGAGGGCGCGCTGGCCGTCTTGCCGCCGGTCTTCCGCGCGCTGGGCAAGCGTGCCGCGTTCGCCGGCCAGGCGGCGACGCTGAAGGTGTTCGAGGACAATGTGCTGGTGCGCTCCGCGCTGGAGACGCCGGGCAACGGCAGGGTGCTGGTCGTCGACGGTGGTGGCAGCCTGCGTTGCGCGCTGGTTGGCGGCAATCTCGGCCAGCTGGCCGAGAAAAACGGCTGGGCGGGCGTCGTGGTGAACGGCTGCGTCCGTGATTCGGAGGAACTCGACGCATGCGACGTCGGATTCCGGGCGCTGGCCTTGCATCCGCAGCGCAGCGTGCGCAAGGGTGTTGGCGAGCGCGACCTCACGGTGACGATTGCTGGCGTGCCGGTGCGGCCGGGCGACTGGATCTATGCGGATGCGGATGGTGTGCTGGTCGCGCGCGCCAAACTGGATTAGCGTAATTTCATGCTGGCTTGCGCCAGATACGCCCCTTCCGCGCAGCGACAGCTGCCGTTGACGTTCCGCGCAGCGACAGTTGCCGTTGCCGTTGCCGTTGCCGTTGCCGTTGCCGTTGCCGTTGCTTTTGACGTTGCCGTTGCTTTTGACGTTGCCGTTGCTTTTGACGTGGGTCCCCGTTGATGACGCCACGTCGCTGGTGCC
>CAUQYP010000383.1:0-2721 GCA_963522035.1 uncultured Noviherbaspirillum sp.
GCCATGCTGCCGGCGGCCGAGCGCCGCCGCAGCGGGCCGCTGGTCAGGGTCGCGCTCGCGGTCGGCGTCGAAGCCGGCGCCGGCTCGGACCTGGCCACGCTGGCGACGGTGTTTTCCTCGTCCGGCGGCGACGGCGTGAACTGCCATGAACTCTGCGAAATGCTGGCCTCGAACGACCGCCAGGTATCGCCGACCCGGTTCCATAACTCGGTGCACAACGCCGCCGCCGGCTACTGGAGCATCGGCGCCGGCGCGATGGAAACCGCATCGGCGCTGTGCGCCCATGACGCCAGTTTCGGTGCCGGCCTGCTGGAAGCGCTGGCGCAGGTCGCGGTCGATGGCGTGCCGGTGCTGCTGATCGCCGCCGACACCGCCTACCCGGAACCGCTGCATGCGGCGCGGCCGATACCGGACGAATTCGCCGTTGGCCTGCTGCTCTCGCCGGCGCAGGGGCCAGCTTCCATTGCGCGTATCGGCGCGGCGCTGTCCGGCCTGCCGCCGACCACGATGGCCGACCCCGCGCTCGACGCGCTGCGCCGCGCCATCCCGGCGGCGCGCAGCCTGCCCCTGCTGGAGACAATTGCCCGCGGCAATACGGCTGGACTGGTACTCGACTACCTCGCGCATCGCCGCATCGCGGTCGATGTCGCCCCCTGTGGGCGGGCCGCATGAGCGCGCCGTTCGACCACGCCTGGATCGCCGCGCACATTCCGCACCACGGCAGCATGTGCCTGCTCGACAGCGTCGAGGCCTACGATGCGCAGCAGGTGCGCTGCATCGCCCGCAGCCATCGCTTGCCGACCAACCCGCTGCGCGCCCGTGGCAGGCTGGCGGCGGCATGCGGCATCGAATATGCAGCCCAGGCGATGGCGGTGCACGGCGCGCTGCTGGCGGAAGGCGCGGAACCGCGTCCCGGTTTCCTGGCCAGCGTGCGCAGCGCCGTGCTGCATGTGGGGCGACTGGACGATATCGAACAGGACCTGGCGGTACAGGCGGTGCGCGTGACCGGCGACAGCGGCACCGTGCTGTACGACTTCACGCTGCATGCCGGCGAACGGCTGCTGATCGAGGGACGCGCCGCGATCGTGCTGAACGTGTCGATGCCGGACTTGCCTGGAGCGCAATCTTGACCGAACCTGGGAAACGGGCGCTGGTTACCGGCGGCAGCGGCGCGATCGGCGCAGCGGTCTGCCGCGCGCTGGCGCAGGACGGCTTTCATGTGTACGTGCATGCCAACAGCGGGGCGCAGCGGGCGCAGGCGGTGGTGGACGAGATCGTCGCCGCTGGCGGCAGCGCCGGGGTGCTGGTATTCGACGTGACCGACGCGCAGGCGGTGGCGGCCGTGCTGGCGCCGCTGGTCGACGCCGCGCCGATACAGGTACTGGTCAACAACGCGGGCATCCACGACGACGCGGTGTTCCCCGGCATGCGGGCATCCCAGTGGCATGGCGTGATCGACGTGTCGTTGAACGGGTTCTTTCACGTGACGCAGGCGCTGATGATGACCATGATCCGCAGCCGCTGGGGCCGCATCGTCAACATGTCGTCGGTGGCGGCGCTGACCGGCAACCGCGGGCAGGTGAACTATTCGGCCGCGAAAGGCGCGCTGAATGCGGCGACCAAGTCGCTGGCCATCGAGGTGGCGTCGCGCGGGATCACGGTGAACGCGGTGGCGCCCGGCATCATTGCCAGCGAGATGAGCGCCGGTGCATTCGATGCAACGAAAATCGCGGCCATGGTGCCGATGAAGCGTGCCGGGCGGCCGGAGGAAGTGGCGGGGGTGGTGCGCTTCCTGGTGTCGGACGCGGCCTCGTATGTGACCGGGCAGGTGATTTCGGTGAATGGCGGGCTGATCTGAACGGCCGCGCTTCAGGCCGCACGGAAAACCATTAATGGCATTTGAGCAGCCGATGCGCTTTCGCCCAATCGCGCAAGGCGTCATTCATGCGGGTTTGCCAGCCATCCCCTGTTGCCTTGAATGCCTCGAGCACATCGATGTCGAGTCGAATGCTCGTTGCTGCCTTGTTACTGTTGCCACGGGGGCGGCCGCGCTGCTTCATTAACGCCGCAGCCTTTTCCTGGCCGAGTATGCGTGGCAATGCCACGCTTGCAGGCTCTGCCTGGCGAAAGAATGCTGCATCGAGTTCGCGCGCATCCGGGTCGGCAGCGATACCGGCCGCGATGGCGGCATCTTCTTCCAAGGTGGGTTTAATTGTTCCTGTCTTAAGCTTTGGCATAACGGTTCACCTCTCTCGAATTTGCCTTCCGCAAGCTGATGATGCGGACAGCTGTTTCGCGCAGACAGAAGAGCATCACATGCAAGCGCTCGTCGATATAGCCGATTGCTTCAAAGCGGGTCTCCTCATACTGCTTTCGATCATCCACTTTAATCAAGGCATTTTCCCATTCAAACGACTCGGCTGCCTGAAACCATACGCCATGTTTTTCCACGTTGGAGGCGAGTTTTCTAGAGTCGTAGTCGTAATTCATTGTAATTATTGTATATACATAAATTCAGGCTGTCAATTGATATGCGAACCAGCGGACATGTTGCAGAGAACAAACTTTCTGATCCAAAGCAGTTTCGTGCTGACTTGCCCGAGCCGGCTTGTAAGCAATATTGCTTGTTGCGCGCAGGAACAGTTGCAGTTGCCCGCGCAGCGACAGTTGCCGTTGCCGTTGCCGTTGCTTTTGACGCGGTTTTTGACGTGGATCCCCGTT
>CAUQYP010000384.1:0-2686 GCA_963522035.1 uncultured Noviherbaspirillum sp.
CCGACGTTCAACGCCGCCATCGGCGCGCTGGAACCGCTTTCGAGCGCTGCTGCCGGCAACGGCGCAATGACCTTCATTCCCGACGCCGACGGCATCGTGCGGCGCGTGCCGCTGATGCTGCGCGCCGGCGACACGATGCTGCCGTCGCTGGCGACCGAGGCGCTGCGGGTCGCCGAGGGTGCGCGGACCGTCGTCATGCACTCCGGGGACGACGGCGTCGCCGCCTTCGGCATCGGCCGGCACACGCTGCCGGTGACGGCTAAAGGCGAGTTCTGGGTGCACTTCACGCGCGCGGCAGCGGCGCGCACGGTGCCGGCCTGGCAGGTGCTGCAGGGGACGGCAAGCGTCGCTGCGATCGACCAGGCGATCGTGCTGGTCGGCACCTCCGCCCAGGGCTTGCAGGACCTGCGCTTCTCGCCGCTGGGCGGCATCATCCCCGGCGTCGAAGTGCATGCCCAGGCGCTGGAACAGGTGCTGTCGGGCGACTGGCTGCAGCGGCCGGCGTGGGCTGGCGCCGCCGAGGCGCTGGCGCTGGTGGCCGGCAGCCTGCTGCTTTACCTGGTGGCGCTGCACACCGGCGCGCTGCCGGCGGCGCTGGCCGCACTGCTGCTGCTGGCCGTGCTGAACTGGGGCGCCTGGCAGGCTTATGCGTCCGGCCGGCTGCTGCTCGACGCCGTGACCCCGAGCCTGGGCATGGCCGGCGCCTTCGTGCTGGCCAGCCTGCTGCGGCACCGCGCCAGCGAACAGCGCCAGCGCTGGGTACGCCAAGCCTTTGCCCGTTATGTCTCGCCCAACCTGGTGGCCCACCTGGTCGACCATCCGCAGCAACTGGAACTGGGCGGCAGGCGGCAGGAATGCAGCTTCGTCTTCACCGACCTCGAGGGTTTCACCGGGCTGATGGAAAGCCGCGACCCGGAACAGGCGGTCAGCCTGCTGAACGATTATCTGGAGCAGCTGATCAGGATCGCGTTCGAGCATGACGGCACGCTGGACCGCATCGTCGGCGACGCAGTCGCCATCATGTTTTCCGCACCCGTGCCGCAACCCGACCACCCGGCCCGCGCCCTCGCCTGCGCGCTCGCCATGCAGCGCTTCGCCAGCGGCTATGCAGCCACGCTGCAGGCAGAAGGCATCCCCTTCGGCCGCACCCGCATCGGCGTGCACTGCGGCGAAGTCGTGGTCGGCAACTTCGGCGGCGCCGCCATCTTCGACTACCGCGCCCTAGGCGACCCGGTCAACACCGCGGCCCGGCTGGAAACCCTGAACCGCCACCTGGGCACCGGCACCTGCGTCTCCGGCGCAATCCGGGCAGCCTGTCCGGACGCAATCATGCGGCCGGTCGGCCAGGTGCTGTTGAAGGGCAAGCGGCAGGCGCTTGCCGTGTACGAAGCGCTGGATGGCGAAGCGCCGGACCGCGACTACGAAGCCGCGCACGCGCTGCTGGCTGCCGGCGACGCCGGCGCCATGGCCGCATTCACGCGCCTGCACGACGCGCGTCCGGATGACGGGTTGGTGGCGTTCCACCTGCGCCGCCTGCAGGCGGGCGAGACCGGTGACCTGGTGGCGATGGCCGACAAATAATGTGCGTGCGGCTTCCGACAGCTCCGCCGGCCGCGGAAACACCGGATTATTGAGCGGCTTTAAACCGGCAGGCCTGCCGTTTCCTATACTGGAATGTCGCTGGCCTTAGCGCCGCTGGCGCAGTGGATGCGACAGATGGCCGGAATGGAACGGAAATGAACAGGGATCGCGCCTGGCGCTGCAGGAATCTTCTACTTGCGCCACCACCGCTCGATCCAGAACGCCAGCACGACCAATACCACCGCGGCGATCAGGTAGTCGGACAATTCCGGAGTCATGCACTTCCCTTATATTGGACAGATGGGTGGCGACGCCCGTTCAAGATTTGAACACCCACCGCGACGCTGCGCCGGACTTGATTATGAAGAACTTTTTCGGATAAAAATAGTGCCAGACGATCCTATGCGATCCGGGCGTCATCGCAGCCCGCGCCGGCTTTTCCTGGCCCTGGCTGCGGCTCTGGCCGCCATTCCGGCAGCAAGCTTCGCAGCCAGCGCCGTGCTGGCGAGTACGGCCATGCTGACCCTGGACGCGGCGCAGCACACCGCGACGCTGAACGTGAGTGCGTCGCATGGCGCGGCTTTGCGCCAGATCGCACAGGGGCGGCCCGCGTCCTTGCCCGGCGATCCGGCGAACTACCGGTACGCGGCGCTGGTGCTTGACGATTTGGCGCTGACGGCTGGCGGCGCCAGGGGCGGTTATTTCTACAAGATCTACGTAAGCTCGACTGGCACGACGCATGCTGCGCCGCTGCTGGTGGGAACGCTGGGGCCGTTCGAGATTGCGGCGGCGCGGCAGCGGGGTGCGGCTACGCTCACGTATTCGCTCGACGGCATGGCCTGGGATGCGGGCGCACCGCTGTCGTCGCCGCTCGCCGTGACCTTTCAACGGGCGGATGGCCAGGACGGGCCATTGATCAGGATAGGCAGCGTGCGATTGGCGTTGACGACCGAGCCCGCGAACTAGCGCATTTTCATGCTGACTTGCGCCAGAAGCGCCGCTTCCGCGCAGCGACGGTTGCGTTTGATGTTCCGCGTAGCGACGGTTGCGTTTGACGTTCCGCGCAGCGACAGTTGCTTTTGACGTTCCGCGCAGCGACAGTTGC
>CAUQYP010000385.1:0-2644 GCA_963522035.1 uncultured Noviherbaspirillum sp.
CGTGGCGCCATCAACGGGGACCCACGTCAAAAGCCGCGTCAACGGCAACGGCAACGGCAACTGTCGCTGCGCGGAACGTCAACTGTCGCTGCGCGGAACGTCAAGAACAACCGCAACTGTCGCTGCGCGGAACTGACGCTTCTGCCGCAAGCCAGCATGAAAATGCTCCAGGCCCCGGCCCCGGCCGCCTTGCCGCAGCGATGATAGTGTGGTCTGATACCTGCCTGCCCCACTTCCCACCTCGTGCCGATTCCGCCATGTGCCAGCTCCTCGGAATGAACTGCAACGTTCCCACCGACATAGTCTTCAGCTTCACCGGATTCGCCACGCGCGGCGGCCGCACCGACAATCACAACGACGGCTGGGGCATCGCCTTCTTCGAAGGCGCTGGCGTGCGCCACTTCGTCGACTACCAGGCAGCGGACGCGTCGCCCATCGCCCGCCTCATCAAGCAATGCCCGATCAAGTCGAAGAACGTCATCGCGCATATCCGCAAGGCCACGCAGGGACAGGTCGCACTGGAAAACTGCCATCCCTTCGTGCGTGAAATGTGGGGCCGCTACTGGGTGTTTGCGCACAATGGCGACCTGAAGGCATTCGCGCCGACGCTGGACGGCCAGTTCAGGCCAGTTGGCAACACCGACAGCGAGTTGGCTTTCTGCTACCTGCTGCAGTCGCTGCGCAAGCGCTTCGGCGACTCCATGCCGGCATTGCCCGAGCTGGCGGCGACGCTGCGTACGCTATGCGCCGAGATTGCCGCCCATGGCGTGTTCAACATGATGCTGTCCAACGGCTCGGCGCTGTTCGCGCATTGCTCTACTAACCTGCATTACCTGGTGCGCCAATATCCATTCGCCGAGGCGCACCTGGCGGACGAAGACATGATCGTGGATTTTTCGCAGGTCACGACGCCGCAGGACAAGGTAGCCATCATCGTCACCGCGCCGCTCACCGCCAATGAAACCTGGCTGCCGTTCGCCAGCGGCGAGATGAAGGTGTTCGTCGAGGGCGAACCGGTCAGCGTCGATTAAAGCAGCGGCCCCAGCCAGGACAAGACCTCTTCCCAAGCCTTGTCCTTCCATGGCCGGTCCAGCCACTGCTCGTAGGTGATGCGCCTGGCCGACTTCAGGTCGCGTTCGAAAATCGCGACCTGGGCCCGGGCAAAGTCGGCATCGTAGATGTTGAGGTTGGCTTCATCGTTCAGCTGGAACGAGCGGTCGTCGAAGTTGGTGGAGCCGACCGATACCAGCAGGTCGTCGACGATCATCACCTTGCAGTGGTACATCGTCGGCTCGTATTCGCTGATCTCGACGCCAGCCTGCAGCAGCTCGCCCCACATGCCGCGCGAGGAACTACGCACGGTGTCGGTGTCGATATGCTTGCCCGGCAAGATCAGTTGTACGCGCACCCCGCGCTTCCTCGCGTCGACCAGCGCTGCGCGGGTCATCTCGTCGGGCACGAAATAGGATGCCGAGATCTGTATGGTGCGTTCGGCCGCGGTAAGGGCCAGCAGGTACATCAGGTGCATGCTCTCGCTGCCGCCGGACGGAGAACTGCTGAAGACCTGCGCCCTTGAATTGCCGGCCGCGTTCAGCTTGGGAAAGTAGGCGGCGCCGTGCAGCACCTTGCCTGTGGTCTTGGTCCAGTTATCGATCAGCACTGCCTGCATCTGGGCGACCACGGGGCCTTCGGCGCGGAAATGGGAATCGCGCCAGTGTTCGGGGTCCTGCGCCTTGCCAGTCCATTGCTCGGCGATCCCGACGCCGCCGGTAAAGCCGACCTTGCCGTCCACGACCAACAGCTTGCGGTGGGTACGGTTGTTGATGCGGCCGAGGTTGTACCAGCGCAGCGGGTGGTACTGCCGTACCTCGACGCCGGCCTGGCGCATTTCTTCCAGGTCTTTTTCTTCCATCTTGGCGCTGCCCACCCAGTCGATCAGCAGGTGCACCTTGACGCCGGCACGGGCGCGCTCGCTCAACGCATCGGCGAACTCGCGCCCGATGTCGCCGGACCAGTAAATATAGGTTTCAAAGTTGATGGTTTCCTTTGCGCCGCGGATGGCCGCCAGCATCGCGGGGAATATCTCGTCGCCATTGAGCAGGGCTGTGATCTTGTTGCCCTCGACGATCTGCGGCCCGAGCATGATGCCCATCGAGCGCTGGAACTGCGGGTCGGCGACGGAATAGAGACGCGGGATTTCCTGCTTGATCTGCTTTTCGCCGCCCGAGAAATTGATGACAAGAAGCGTGACGATCAGCGTGGCCACGATGCTGCCAAGGGCAACCAGCACCTTGCTGCGCGTGGTTTGGGGTCTCCAGATCATGTTCTTCTTGTAATGTGAAAAATGGAGATGCCAGCGTAGCAGTATTGCCGGCTCAACAGTTTGCGCAGGATCGATCGCAGATGAAGAGCGGAAATAACTTGCGGTCAGGCCGCGCCCGGCCTCGCTGCTGGCGGGCGCGCAGACGCCTATAGCAGTTTCACGCTGACTTGCCGGATGCGCCACTTCCGCGCAGCGACAGTTGCCGTTGCCGTTGCCGTTGCCGTTGCCGTTGCCGTTGCCGTTGCTTTTGACGTTGCCGGTGCCGGTGCCGTTGCCGTTGCCGTTGCTTTTGACGTGGGCCCCCGTCGAGGGCGACACGTC
>CAUQYP010000386.1:0-2543 GCA_963522035.1 uncultured Noviherbaspirillum sp.
GCAACTGTCGCTGCGCGGGCAACTGCAACTGCAACGGCAACTGTCGCTGCGCGGAACGGCAAGGACAAGTGCAAGGCAAGCTGCAACAGCAGCCAAAAATTCAAAAGCTAATGGCCAACACATTAAAAACCACCATCGGCCAGCATTCCGACAAAGGCCGCAAGCCCGCCAACCAGGACTTCCACGGCGTGGCCACGCCTCCCGAACCCCAACGCACCGCCAAGGGCATCGCCATCGCGATCGCCGACGGCATCAGCAGCAGCGCCGTCAGCCACATCGCCAGCGAGGCCGCGGTCACCAGCTTCCTCGATGACTACTACTGCACCTCCGACGCCTGGTCGGTCAGGACCTCGGCCGAACGCGTGCTGGTGGCGGCGAACGCCTGGCTGTATGCGCAGACCAGGCAAGGCCAGGGCCGCTACGACCGCGACCGCGGCTACGTCTGCACGCTGTCCGCAATGGTCATCAAGTCGACCACCGCGCATATCTTCCACGTCGGCGATACCCGCATCTACCGGCTCGAGGGCAATGCGCTCGAACAGCTCACCAGCGACCATCGGGTCTGGGTGTCGCCGGAGCAAAGCTACCTGGGCCGCGCGCTGGGCGTGGACAGCCATGTCGAGATCGACTACCTGAACTTCCAGGTGGAGCCGGGCGACACCTTCGTGCTGGCCACCGATGGCGTGTACGACCATGTCGATGGCCCGGCGATCCGGCAAGCCATTGCCGCGCATCCGGACGACCTCGATGCGGCCGCCAAAGTCATCGTCGCCGAAGCCGCACGCCGCGGCAGCACCGACAACCTGACCGTGCAGCTGCTGCGAATCGACGCGCTGCCACGTCCGCAGGCCAGCGAAATGGTGCAGCAGATGAGCGCCCTGCCGTTCCCGCCCATGCTCGAGGCGCGGATGGCATTCGACGGCTACCGCATCGTCAGGGAACTGCATGCCAGCAGCCGCAGCCATCTCACCCTCGCCACCGACGACCAGACCGGCGAGGTGGTCGTCATCAAGGCGCCGTCGATCGACCTGCGCGACGATCCGGCCTACCTGGAACGATTCCTGATGGAAGAATGGGTGGCGCGCCGCATCGACAGCGCGCATGTGCTGAAACCCGGGCCGCCGACCCGCAAGCGCAACTTCTTGTACGTGGTCACCGAGTTCATCGAAGGGCAGACCCTGGCGCAGTGGATGACCGACCATCCGGCGCCGGACCTGGAAGCCGTGCGCGGCATCGTCGGCCAGGTCGCGAGGGGCCTGCGCGCCTTCCATCGGCTGGAAATGCTGCACCAGGATCTGCGCCCGGAAAACATCATGATCGACAGCACCGGCACTGTGAAGATCATCGACTTCGGCTCGACCCGTGTCGCCGGCGTGGTGGAACTTGCCTCCCCGCTCGAGCGCGGCCAGATGCTGGGAACGGCGCTGTATGCAGCGCCCGAATACTTCCTCGGCGATGCCGGAACGCCGCGCTCGGACCTGTTCTCGCTGGGCGTGATCGCCTACCAGATGCTGACCGGTATGCATCCGTACGGCACCCGCATACCGGCTTCGACCACGACGGCCGCGCAACGCAAGCTGGTCTATACGCCGGTCCGCCACTACCGCCGCGCGCTGCCGGCCTGGGTCGATGAAGCGATCCGCAAGGCGGTCCAGGTCGACCCCGGCAAGCGCTACGATGACCTGGGCGAATTCGTGTACGACCTGCAGCATCCGAACGCTGCTTTCCTGGCCCGCGCGCGGCCGCCGCTGATCGAGCGCAATCCGGTGATATTCTGGCAGGGCGTGTCGCTGGCGCTGGCCGTGCTGCTGATGCTGCTGGCGCTGGCAATGGTGTTTCGCTAGCGACGATGCCGGCCGGGTCTGCGAGCCCGCCTCCCCTTTTGATACGATCATCCATGGCAAAAAATTCACTGGATTTCAGCACCAGGCACGACCTGCCGGTGTCCTGCGGCACGGTCGTCATCAACAGCATCGGTCAGGTGCTGCTATGCCATGTCACCGGCCACGACCTGTGGGATCTCCCCAAGGGCATGCAGGAACCGGACGAGCCGCCGGTGCACACGGCCAGGCGCGAGCTGCATGAAGAGACCGGGCTGGAGTTCGCCGAAGACCTGTTCGTGGAACTGGGACGCTTCGACTTCCGGCCCGACAAGCGGCTGCACCTGTTCCGGGTGCGTGCGCCGGAAAGCCTGATGGACATCTCGCACCTCACGTGCGTGAGCCACTTCGTACACCCTGACACGGGCGAGCCGACGCCCGAGATGGATGGCTTCAGGTGGGCTAGCCGCGACGACGTAAAACGGTTGTGCGGCCCCAATATGCAGCGGGTGCTGCTGTCGGTGGACTGGTGAGCCTCGGCTAAACCAGTTTCACGCTTACCTGCCCAGCCGGCCTGTAAGTGATATTGCTTATTGCGCGCAGCGACAGTTGCCGTTGCAGTTGCAGTTGCCCGCGCAGCGACAGTTGCAGTTGCAGTTGCCGTTGCATTTGCTTTTGACGCTGCCTTTGACGTGGATCCCCGTTAGACGGCGACGCGTCGCC
>CAUQYP010000387.1:0-2519 GCA_963522035.1 uncultured Noviherbaspirillum sp.
GCCGCGCCGGCAGCGCTGGCCGCCTTGCAGGCAGCGGTGCAGGCCGTGCAGCCGCCGGCAGGCCCTGTCGAAAAGCTCACGCCGCCGGTCGGCACGCCGGCCTGGGACCAGGCACTGGGACAGAAGATCGTCTGGATGGCGCACGGCGGCGAGCAGACCGCCACGCTGACCATGAACCCGCCAGACCTGGGCCCGATGCAGGTCGTGCTCAGCGTCAGCAACAACCAGGCGACGGTCGACTTCATGTCGGCCCAGCCCGAAGTCCGGCAGGCACTGGAAAACGCGCTGCCGCGCTTGCGCGAGATGATGGGCGAGTCCGGCGTGCAGCTCGGCCAGGCCAATGTCAGCGCCGGCAGCCAGCAGCAGTTCGCGGGCTCCGGCGAGCAGAACGGCGGCCGCCGCGGCAAGGGCAATGACGGCATGGCAGTCGACGACAGCGCGCCGCCGCTGCGCCAGGGCGTCGTCAGGATGGCGCGCGACGGCGTGGTGGACACCTTCGCCTGATCCGACGCCCCAAGCCTTCCCTTCCCGGTAATGACATGAACGACGCCCGCCCGCCGGGCGTCGTTTTCGCTTGACGGCAATTTCCGACACTTTTCCCCGCCATCTCCACGACGCAGCCGCTGCGCCCCGCCTTTCCCTGCCATCCTGGCCACGTTTGCCACCTTGCTGCAAACAGCACTCGAAAACCTGTATGCCCGCAGCGGACACCGCTGTCCCAAAAAGCGTAAGCAAATCACATCGAAACCTGCCATTCGTTAGCGCATTGGCACGCTTTCGGCCGTTTCACGTGTGGAAAACGCGCTGGCACGGTCCCTGCAATACTTCTTTCGAGCCCGACGAAAAGCTCACCAACCAACGAAGTCCACCCACCTTTAGGAGAATTACCATGAAAGCACTGATGATCAAAGACCTCGCCGCCGCCAAGCAACTCGACGCATCCGACATGTCCGCCATCCACGGCGGCAGCAACTTCAACCTGGGCAATACCAACTTCGCCAAGAGCGGCGGCTTTGCCAGCCCCTCCATCGTGGTAGCCCCGGTCACCCAGGTCGATGCAACGTCGAGCGTGCGCAACGACCTGCTGCAGAACTTCGGCGGCTTCCAGATCGCCGGCCTGCGTTAATCGCTGGCCCTGTCCAATCACCCGGTTCAATCACATTCAACTCAAGGAGAATTATCATGCTGACCATCAAAGACCTGGCTTCGACCAAACAACTCGGCGCATCCGAAATGTCCGCAGTACGCGGCGGCCACAACGTCAACTTCGGCAACAGCAACTTCGCCGTCGGCGGCGGCTTCGCCAGCCCATCGGCTGTCATCGCCCCGGTCACCCAGGTCGACGCCAGCTCGAAAACCACCAGCAACGTGCTGCAGAACTTCGGCGGCTTCCAGATGGTGGGCGGGTTCAAGTAAGCCGGGCCGGCGCTATCGGGACCGCTCGCCGGTTGCCGATAGCGCAGAGGGACGGGTATGGCGCACGCCTTACAATATGGGCCTGTTCCCACCCTTGCCTGCCAGTCCATGCCATATTTCCCGCCACGCCCCTCCCCCAATCGCCGCAGCCTGCTGCTGGCGATTGCCTCCGTTCCCGTTGCCAATGCATGCGCCGTACTGCCTGCCGCGCAGTCGCCTGGCAGCAGCCGCTTCGCCGATCTCGAAGCGTCGCTGGACGGCCGCCTGGGCGTCTTTGCCCTCGATACCGGCAGCGGCAAGCGGGTCGCCTGGCGCGCGGCCGAACGTTTTCCGATGTGCAGCACGTTCAAGGCCATCCTTGCCGGCGCCATCCTCGAACGCAGCACGCGGGACGAGGGCCTGCTGGCGCGGCGCATCCGCTACGCGGCCAGCGACCTGGTCACCTATTCGCCCATCACGGAAAAAAATACAGGCGGCGGCATGCTGGTCGGCGAACTCTGCGACGCGGCAGTCCGCTACAGCGACAACACGGCCGCCAACCTGCTGTTGACCTTGCTCGGCGGCCCGGCCGGCCTGACCGCCTACGCCCGTAACGCAGGCGACGACACCTTCCGGCTGGACCGCTGGGAAACCGACCTCAACTCGGCCCTGCCGGGCGATGCGCGCGACACGACGACGTCCGAAGCCATGACCAGGCACCTGTTCCAGCTTGCACTGGACACGCTGCTGCCGGAGGCGCAGCGGCTGACGTTGCAGGACTGGCTGCGCCGCAACACGACCGGTGATACCCGCATCCGGGCCGGCGTCCCGGCGGACTGGGTAGTGGGCGACAAGACCGGCACCGGCGCGTACGGGACCGCCAACGACACCGCGGTGTTGTGGCCGCCGCAGCGAAAACCCATCGTGATGACCATCTTCACCACGCGCCGCGAGAAGGATGCCGAAGCACGCAACGACATCCTGGCGTCGGCCGCCAGGATAGCGGTCGAGACGCTGGGTGCTTAGCGCGTTGCCGTTCCGCGCAGCGACAGTTGCAGTTGCAGTTGCCGTTGCCGTTGCCGTTGTTTTTGACGCTGCCTTTGACGTGGGTCCCCGTTGATGGC
>CAUQYP010000388.1:0-2506 GCA_963522035.1 uncultured Noviherbaspirillum sp.
ATGCTGGAGCGCGCCGCCGACCTGCTGGAGCGCGAGCGGCTGCCGCTGATGGCGCTGGCCGTGCGCGAGGCCGGCAAGACGCTGCCGAACGCGCTGGCCGAAGTGCGCGAGGCAGTCGACTTCCTGCGCTATTACGCGCTCGAAGCCGGACGGGTGCCGGCGCGGCCCGCGCTGGGACCGGTGGCCTGCATCAGCCCGTGGAATTTTCCGCTGGCGATCTTCATCGGACAGGTCGGCGCTGCGCTGGCAGCCGGCAATGTCGTGCTTGCCAAGCCAGCCGAACAGACGCCTCTCATCGCCCATTTCGCCACCTTGCTGCTGCAGGAAGCCGGCATTCCGTCCGCCGCGCTGCAACTGCTGCCGGGCGATGGCGACACCGTGGGTGCGGCGCTGGTGGCGGACCGGCGCGTCCGCGCGGTGCTGTTTACCGGCTCCACCGTCGTGGCGCAGTCGATCAACCGCACGCTGGCGAAGCGCGGCGCGGTGGAGCAGCTGGCACTGCCGCTGGTGGCCGAGACCGGCGGGCAGAACGCGATGATCGTCGACTCGTCGGCGCTGCCGGAACAGGTGGTGCAGGATGTGCTGGGCTCGGCATTCGACAGCGCGGGCCAGCGTTGTTCGGCACTGCGGGTGCTGTGCCTGCAGGACGAGATCGCCGAAAGCGTCCTGGACATGCTCAAAGGCGCGATGCGCGAGCTGCTGGTCGGCATGCCGGGCAACCTTGCCACCGACGTCGGCCCGGTCATCGACGACGATGCGCTTGCTGCGCTGAACGCGGCGATTGGCCGCGCCCGGGACGCCGGCTGGCCCGTGTTCCAGCTGCCGCTGCCGGCCGACTGCCGGCACGGCAATTTCGTGCCGCCGACGCTGGTCGACATTCCCGACTTCAGCGTGCTGGAACAGGAAGTGTTCGGCCCGGTGCTGCACGTGCTGCGTTTCCGGCGCGACCAGCTGCCAGCGCTGGTCGGGCAGATCAATGCCAGCGGCTACGGCCTGACGCTGGGCATCCATTCGCGCATCGATGAAACCGTGGACGCCATCGTGTCGCAGGCGCGCGTGGGCAATGTCTATGTGAATCGCAACATGGTCGGCGCGGTGGTCGGCGTGCAGCCATTTGGCGGCGAAGGCAAGTCCGGCACTGGCCCCAAGGCAGGCGGACCGCTGTACCTGTGCCGCCTGCAGCAGGGGTGCGAGAGCGGGCTCGGAACCCATGAATCCGCTGAAGATGCCGACTCGGCGCTGCTGGCGCTCGGCGCATGGGCGGCCGGCCGGGGCGACACGGTGCTGCAGGCGGTGACGACGCTGTATGCCCATGACAGCCTGGCCGCCCGCGAACTGCTGCTGCCCGGCCCCACCGGAGAAGTCAATCGCCTGCGTTTCGCGCCTCGCGGCAGGGCGCTGTGCGCCGCCAGCGGATACGCCGGCCTGTTGAACCAGCTGGCAGCCGTACTGGCCACGGGTAATGAGGCGATCGTCGACCATGCCCAGGCTGCGCTGCTGCCGCCGGGGCTGCCTGCCGGCGTGCTGGCCCGCCTGGCGGTGAGCGACGACCTGGCCGGTACGGACATCGATATCGCACTGGTCGAGACGCCCTGTTGCCGCGCGCTGCTGCCGCTGCTTGCCGCGCGTGACGGCGCGATCGTGCCTGTCGTGCAGACCGATGGCAGCGTCCCGATTGCGCTATGGCGGCTGGTGGCGGAACGGGCGCTGTGCATCAACACCGCGGCGGCGGGCGGCAATGCCAGCCTGATGGCGCTGGCCCAGGAATAGCCGACCCACCTGCAGGAGGGCGCGCAGGAACCGGGTTGATGGAGCCCGGGCACTTTTTGCCGTGCGCAACGTCCAAACCGGCTTGTCTATCACTTGCCAATTTTTTATCATCCAGAGGAGAAGTCCGTTATGAGCCATTCCCTAACCGCAGTGTCCGGCCGGGACGTCGAAGACCGCATCCGGCGCGCCAGCGCGCCGGAACTGAACCAGCAGATCGATCGCCAGACCGACGCCAACATCCTGCACTATGCCAATGCGCTGCCCGAAGTCATCGACGAGCGCATCGAGGAATTGGACCGCGAATGGGATATTGAACGCATGCTTGCTGTGAACGGCGCCTCGGTGGCGCTGGCCGGGCTGTTGCTGGGCACAACCGTCAACAAGAAATGGCTGATCCTGCCCGGTATCGTCCTGCCGCTGCTGCTCAACCTGAACCTGCGCGGTTGGGCGCCGTCGGTGCCGGTGCTGCGCCATCTCGGCTTGCGCACCCGCAGCGAGATAGACCGTGAGCGCCGGGCCCTGCTGGCGTCGAAGGAAAAAACTGCCGGCTAAAGCATTTTTATGCTGGCTGGCGCCAGATGTGCCACTTCCGCGTACTGACAGTTGCCGTTGCATTTAGCCCCGCGCAGCGACCGTTGCCGTTGCCGTTGCCGTTGCCGTTGCAGTTGCCTTGCCGTTGCCTTTGACGTGGGCCCCCGTCGATGGCGACACGTCGCTGGTGCCGAAATCGGATAAA